>JAFWVV010000059.1 GCA_017518225.1 Oscillospiraceae bacterium
AACGCCAGTTAAAGTGCGCCTAAGAGTACGCCTGCGCTGTGAATTATCCACAGCCCGGGCGTTTTTTCTCTCTTCTCAGCGCCAAAGCGCATAAAACGAGGGCGCGCTGCAATCCTTTCGTTTTGCAACGCGCCCTTTTGCTCGCTTATCCCAACCTTGCTTCCGTGAGCGGCTGATCCCAGAAGGTCCTGCCCTCTGCCATAGCGGCAAGCTCGTCGCAGGCCTGCTCGAATGTTTCCGTTAGTTGGAGGACTTCGGCAGATAGGGCGTCAACGTTTCGGCCAGGCTCTTGACATTCCGTGTCTGGATCAGCACTCTGCCCGAGCCGCTGAACTCATTGACCAAGCCCTCGCCGGACTTGAAGCCGAAGGTGCCGGACGCGATGCGGATCTGGTAATTCAGCGTGGAATCCCAGGCGACCACGTGGCCGTTGTCGATGACCAGGGAACGGCCGGGCCGCACCTCCAGCTCCATCATGTCGCCGAAGGCATTGACGAAGAGGCTGCCGCTGCCGGAGGTTTCCATCACAAACAGGCCGCCGGTGCCGCCAAAGAGAACCTTCCCGACGCCCTTCTGCGCGATCATATGGTACTGTACGCCGGAATCGCAGGCAAGAAACGCGCCAGTGTTCAGCCGGTACTGCTTCGCGCCGACGTCGAGGTGCCGGATACAACCGGTGACCGCAGGCGCGATGCCGATCAGGGCCTCGTTGGAGGTTCCGGTCGCCTCGCTGATAAATATGCTCTCTCCGGAGGAAATGGAGCGACCAAGGGCCTTAAACATTCCGCCGAGGCCGCCGGAATTGGCGTTCAGCTTTCCTTCCAGACTCACGTCCTGCATATAAACCATCGCGCCGCGCTCCAGGCGGATCGTCTCGTTTTGCGCCAGCGCTACCTCAAGCAGCGGATTGTCGCTGTCGCCCAGAATCTGATATCTCATAATATTGCCTCCCTCTCTGAAATTGTTTTGGTTGCGCTTCTAACCAATCCCATTGACTTCGAATCGGTTACTCTTTTGTTCGTTCATAACACGATCATTTCTGACTTTCCAGCCGTAGTTGTTTTCATTGCCTTTTATTTGCAAGCTTTGCCTGCGTTATTCCGGCTTCCATGCACATCGTCTTGATATCGATCTCGACATTATTCTTTACCATGACAGCCTCCCTCTGCAGGTTCATAGCTGATTGCACGAAACATTCAGTTTATTGTATCATATTTCACGGCGGTTTTCCAGACCTCAGCGAGAATTGCGCAGAGTTTTTTGGCAGGTGCATTCGGCAAATACGATCTTTCGAGAAAAGGAGCGGTGTGTCACCGCTCCCATCCACGATCTTTGTTTGCCCGGGTCCGAGGAGTGCCTTGTCTCTCAGCTCTTTGCTTTTCAATCTCTTTTCTGCGCAGGCGCTCCCGGATGGACCTTGGCTCTTCTTCGTCCAGCATTTCCGCCACTTCGCGTTTTGCGCCGATCATCGTCCAGAAGTCATATTTGTCCCCGTATTGTAGATAACAGTTTTGAAAACATGTACCATAAGATTATGAAGTATGGGCCTGGAAATTACTTTTACTTTATCCCCGGACCTTCGGCGCGTTGTATCTGGCGTTGATCTCGCGGATCTCCATCTCACCGTCGATATAGGGCTGGTAGATCGCGTCGATGCGGCCGCCGCCGCGGTTGTCACAGCCGGAGCAGAACTCACAGTCGATCCCGCAGCTGCCCCACAAGGCCTCGTGGACAATTCGGATGCGTTCCTCCCGGGTCGTGTCTTTGATCAGAATAGATTTCATGCTTTGCGCTCCTTTCACACATGGGTCTCTCCGTATTC
>JAFWVV010000060.1 GCA_017518225.1 Oscillospiraceae bacterium
CGTGTTGCAAAATGCGCTTTTGGGGCTAAAGTCACAAAAGAATATCTCAATATAGTTACTGGGAACCGCCGATTTTGGCGGTTCCCAGTAACTTTTCTCGCAAATACTTTTTTAAAATTTATATTTTGCAACACGCCCTGTCGTTGATGGATTGTGTTCTGAATGATCTTTCAAACGACAAATTATACTGCCGCTTCGTCGGCGCCGGGGGGCGGGGCGGCGCCGCGGGCTTTTTTCATGTTCTGAATCACATAAAGAACGCCGGACAGGAGGATCATGCCTGAGCAGGCGCACACGGCGGCAAGCGTGACGGCAGGGGGGATCTCCGACCAGAGCACATGCGCGATCAGCGTGGCGTACAAGAGCACCGTCGCGGCCTTGCCGTGCCAGCCGGAGCTGTGCACCTCGCCGGTGCGGTGGATGGCGGCCAGTCCTGTCACGATACAAAACAGCTCCTTGACCACCATCATGCCAAAGGGGATCAGCATCAGCGGAAAGCGGCTGGTCAGGCATACCAGCATCGAGGCCTGCGTCAGCTTATCCGCCAGCGGATCGAGCACCTTGCCCAGATCGCTGACCATGTGGAAGCGTCTGGCGATCAGGCCGTCCACGATATCCGTCAAGCCGCTTGCGCCCAGCAATATCACGGTCAGCCAGTGATCCTGGCGGATCAAATAGGCCCAGACGAAGACAGGGATCAGGCAGAGCCGCAGCAGGGAAAGCAGGTTGGGAATGGTCAGGATCTTGCCCTCAAACAGTTTTTTCATGTACCGTCCTCCGAGGTTTTTCCCACATTTTGGTTATATATTATCATATTGGCGGGAAAAAGGAAAGAGAAACCGGGCGATCTTGACGGACTGTTCATAATTCTTCGATAACTGTGTACAGAAATAGAGCAGCTTGCCCGGGCTCGGGTAAGCTGCTCTGAGAAATAAGAGGACAAATCAATCCAGCGCGAAGAAAAGATCGCTCGTGCTTTGGAGAGCTTCCGGCGTGCTGCCGGCAATGGTGATGATCGCCATGTGCTTGCCTGTTTTGATGAGAACCTGTTGCATACAGACCTCAATACCCTGCGATTTGCACTGGGTGAAGATGCCTGTGCGCTCGGCGCCGGCAAAGACGACCGTGTTTTTCTCGATGATGATGTCGGTAAAGCCTGCGTCGGCATAAGCCGCTTCCATGCTCGGATAGGCCAGATCCCGGTACTGTTCTTCATCGAGAAGGGTTCCGTAAAGCAGACCAAGATTCTCAAAGAGGATATTGATGTTTGAGCTGCTGCTGTTCATCGCGTAAAAATCATAAAAGTTTTTGACGCTTTTTGCCATTTCCTGGTATTTCTCGTCGCTGAACATCTCCGCCGTCAAGCCGGAAAGCTGTGCCAGCTCGTCCTCATTAAAGATATGCCAGTCTGCGTCCAGCTCGACGCCGATGCCGAGCGAGGGGTTTTCGTAGCGGTTGCCGATGGTCACGCTGGCTGTCATCGGGTCGTCTTCGACCTCGGCCGGAGCATCCGTGGGCTCGGCGGGGGTGTCCGTGCTTTCCGCGGCCGGCGTCTGCGTGGTAAGCGTGCCCTTCGGTGCCTGTTGCCCGCAGGCGGCGAGAGAGACGATCAGAGCCAGAGCCAGCAACAGGATCAGTGTTTTTTTCATGTTTGTTCTCCTTTGCCTTCTTTATACGCCTGTCGAAAGGCGCGAGCCATACTGTATCACAAATAGAAAACTTTGGCAATCCCTTGGGGTGCTCGTGTTTTGTGCGCGTCAGGAAAAGGGGAGAGGCTGCTTGTGGCGCAATAGTAACTGCGGGGTCAAGCAGACAGCTCTTGGGCTGCTGTGTTTTTTTCCGGGGCAAACAGCGCCAGAGCAATCCCGGCGAGCAGGACGAGCGTGACCGGCAGTCCGCCCTCCGGCCCGCCGAGACAGATGCCGAGCATTGCGGCGGCGGACAAGGGGATCAGCAGAGCAAAGAAAACGATCAGCGCGCGGCGTCCGTATAGCGCTGCAAAGCTGGGCGAAACGCCTGGTTTTGACATGAAAAAACCTCCGACAAAGGATTTTTGGGCAAAATAATCCCCCTGCGCTACGTTTTGTAACGCGAAGCGGAGTCGTGATAAAATGATGCAAGATGTTTCGACTCCGCTTCGCTCCGCTCAACATGACAAAACGATGGGGCAGGGGAAGCAATCAGCCCAGATTCAGGCCTTTTTTCAGTCCGAAGACTGTGGGTACGTAGAGCACGGCGCTCTGAATCAGACTCAAAAGCAGTGTGCCCAGAGCGATCTTGTGGAGCATGGAAAACGCCTCGGAAATGCCCGGCGCCTCTTCCAAGCCGAGGAAGAAGGTCTCCATCGCGCCGCTTTGGATCATCCCGGCTGCGACGCCGGAGAGGATGATGCGGAAAGCAATGCTGATGCCGATGAAGGCCAGCACGCTGAAGAGCACCTTGCGATTGGCTGCCATGTGCCCGAGGCTCATCGCTGCGTAGAAGTGCAGGCAGCTGGCGAGCATGCTCAGCAGTGCTGCCGCCAAGAACTCAAGCAGCAGCAGCCAGAGTTGACCGCGGCCGACGCCCTCTTCCTGTAAAAATGCAATCGCCTGTTCCCAGCCCTCGGCAAAGCCGCTGAAGTCCACGGTCTGCAGACCGCCTAAAAACAGCACCATCAAGAACAAAGAGAACCAGATCACGCAGATGGTGACGATGAACCAGCACAGGGAGACGATCAGCTTTGACCAGACCAGCGCGTGGGTATTGCTGGGCAGGGTGTGCATCAAATAGCCCTCGTCGCACAGGAGATTACGGTAAAAGCGGCTGACCATCAGTACGATGGAGATGACGATTGCGGCGATGACGCCGATGACGAAGGCTGCGATGAACAGTCCGGCGACAATGCGCATCATGGTGGCGATGTGCCCCGTATCCAGCAGCCGGATCGACAGCCCGGCCAGCACCGACGTCAGCAGCAGCACGCCCAGCACGGGTAGCATAATGCGCCCGGTGGCACGAAACTCGTGCTTGATAAGTTTCCCTAACATTTGAACACCTCCCGAAAATAGGCGTCTACGCTCTTGCCGTGCTCGTCGCGGATCGTATCGACCGCGCTTTGCAGCACGATGTGACCGTTGTTGATAAAGATGACCTCGTCGAGCGCCGCCTCCACGTCCGCGATCAGGTGCGTGGAGATGATGACGGCGGCCTCGGGGTTGTAGTTGCGGATGATGGTCTCCAGGATATAGTCGCGCGTTGCGGGATCGACGCCGCCGATCGGCTCGTCAAGCAGATAGAGGCTGGCCTCGCGGCTCATGGTCAAAATGAGCTGCAGCTTTTCACGCATGCCCTTGGACATCTGCTTGATCTTCATCTGCTCGTTAAGCCCGAAGCGCGTGAGCATATCCTTCGCCTTGTCGCGCTGAAAATCGGCGTAGAAGTCGGCGTAAAAGTCCATGATCTGTCGTGCGCTCATCCATTCGGGCAGCGTCACGCGATCCGGCAGATAGGATACGACGGCCTTGGTGAGCGCGCCCGGGCGCTCGCCGAGGATCAAAAGCTCGCCGCTCGTCGGCGTCAAAAGCCCGTTGCAAAGCTTGATCAGTGTAGTCTTGCCGCTGCCGTTCGGCCCCAGAAGGCCGACGACGCGCCCCGGTTCGATGCTGAGGTTGATATCGTCGAGCGCCGCCATTGCGCCGTAGCGCTTGCAGAGCCCCCGACATTCTAAAATGCCACTCATTCCTGTTCCTCCTTTTCTTCCTGCAGCAGTTGGTAAATTTCCTGCCGCTGATAGCCCAGCAGATGCATAGCCGCCAAAAACGAGCGGATCTCTTCCTTTGCAATCAAAGCCCGGCTGCGGGCAATGATCGTGACGTCTTCGGTGACAAAACGCCCGCTGGTGCGCTGGGTATAGACCAGCTCATCGCGTTCAAGCTCCTGCAGCGCACGCTGCATCGTGTTGGGGTTGACGCCCGCATCGGCTGCCAGATCACGCACGGAATTCAAGCGGGTTCCCGGCGGCAGAGCGCCGGAAACAATATCCTGCCGCAAACGCTGCACAAGCTGGCTGTAGATCGGCAGATCGCTGCGAAAGCCGTGTTCCATCCCATCCCCACCTCCTTGTGTCATTGTATTAGGTGATTAGTACAATAATACATGCAGGGCGCTTTGTCAAGTGTTTTCTGAAAAGTTTTTTGAAAGGCGGCATGGGAGAGGGGACGACAAGGGATTGCAAGACGAAAAAGCGGTATTTATTCAGTAATTATATAAGAAAATAGTTGACAAGAAGCGCCGGCGTATGGTATTATCTGTTGGCTGAACAGCCCGCGCGGGTGTAGTTCAATGGTAGAACACCAGCCTTCCAAGCTGGATACGTGGGTTCGATTCCCATCACCCGCTCCAGCACAAGGAGGCGGCACGCTTCAAGGCTGGGCTGTGACGGATATGCGCCAATAGCTCAGCAGGATAGAGCAACTGCCTTCTAAGCAGTAGGTCGGGGGTTCGAATCCCTCTTGGCGTACCAGCGTCCTCGCAAGCTTCGCATCGTCTCGCTTCCTTGCGAGCTCGAAAGCTCGCTCGCTCCGCTGCTCGTCCTTTCAAAAACTGACCCGCTCCGCTGGGCTCAGTTTTTGTGAAACGGGAGAACAGGGCAAGAGATTATATTTTGGTGGGATTAGCTCAGTTGGCAGAGCACCGGATTGTGGTTCCGGGTGTCGTGGGTTCGAGCCCCATATCCCACCCCACTTCAGAAAAAGGCCGGCAGCGCCGGCCTTTTTCGCAGAAAACATATTGGGATGTAGTGTAATGGTAACACACCGGACTTTGACTCCGATATAGTGGGTTCGAGTCCCGCCATCCCAGCCACGCCCCAGTAGCTCAGGAGGTAGAGCACCTGCCTTTTAAGCAGGGTGTCCGGGGTTCGAGTCCCCGCTGGAGCACCAAGAGAAAACCGTTCATTAGCGTATCAAAATTAACGTTAATGAGCGGTTTTTCTTTATTTTATGGCAGAAAAGATTGTTGCATCAAGACCGCTGGACTTCTGCGCCAGCGGTCTTTGTCGTTTCAAATCGTGTCAAATTTGACCAAAAGCGAGCATATTTTGTTGTCAGAACTGTTGTCGAAAGGGTTGACAAGCTTGTGCTTTCTGATATAATGGGGTTAGTTATTAATCTTATAAATTGTTTATTGCAAAAAGTTACACAATAATAATGTTATAAAATAATGCTGGCAAAAACAGAAAAAGGGGTGTATAATGTGGCAAAGACAATTGTAATCGCAAACCAAAAAGGCGGAGTCGGGAAAACGACCACAGCGATTGAGATTGCTGCGGCACTCTCCTTGCAAAAGAAAAGGGTGCTGTTGATTGATCTGGATCAGCAGGGGAATCTATCCCGGTATGTCGGCGCTGATAATAGAAAGGCATCTATCTATGACGCGCTGCATGGAAAGGTGAAGATCCAGAATGCGATCCAGCGCACGGAGATCTGCGACGTAATCACATCGAGCCCTGAGCTTTCCAAAGCGGATCGGGAGTTCGTTGATGCTGATGACGTATTTCTCTTGGCAGATCTTATTGATTTTGTGAAAGAGGAATATGATTATATTGTCCTGGATAACAACCCGAGCCGGAACGTATTGCTGACAATGGCCTATGTTGCTGGTCAGTATGTGATCGTGCCTTCAGAGTGTGATGCCGGCAGTCTCGACGGAATTGCAGCGATCAATCGGGATATCGTGAAGCTGCGCGACGGCCGAATGTCATTTTCTAAGGCTCGGATTATCGGCTTGGTCTTGACGAAGACGGAGCGCACGGTCATGCACTCTGTGGCCGGCGAGGAGCTGGAGCGGATCGCGGAACTGGTTGGTGGAGATCCCTTTATCTTGAATGTGAAGAAGTCGATTGTAGTAAGTGAATGCAAGAAGGTCTGCCAGAGCCTCCAGCAGTACGCAAAATGGAGCGCGCCGGCGATGGATTATCGGAAGATTGCAGAAGAAATAGTGAGGAGGACAAGCACATGACCAAGAGAGATTTATTGAGGCAGGCGAACGCGGCGGCGCAGAAAGAAACAGCTCGAAGGGAAGATAAAAAGTCGGAGACCTTTGTTGACGTTGTGGCTACTCAGCGACCGCGTATGGGAAGACCTCCTGAGGAGCCACGGCGTCAGACGACCGTGTATTTGCCTGAGCGCCAGATCCGTCAGCTGAGAATTGCGGCGGCTGAGCAGGACAAGGAGAGAGATCAGACATCGTTAGTGCGCAGTGGCCTGGAGATCATTCTTGCTCTATCTGCTGACAACTATCACCGCCTCAAGGCTGCTGCGCAGCAGCAGAACACGACGATCGGCGAAATCGTCGATCAGGCACTCAACGAGTATTTACGATAAAGCGATCAATAAGGAAGCGACGGCGAGCATCACGCTTGCCGTCCTTTTTTCTCTCTGCATAAAGAACTGCGGCTCGCGCGTTTCGTGCGAGCCGCCAAATATTATTCGTCGATTGAATCGTCGCCTTTTCCTCGGTTCATAAAGTTTGAGAAATATCCACCGCGGTCTTCCTGCTGACGGAGGAAGAGGATCAGGTTCCCAATCTCATGCTCTTCGATTGGGCGGCCAAGAACAGACTCAACAGCGCCGCCAACAACAATCTTGCGATGAGCGTCCTGCTTTCGCTTTTCTTTCGAACGCTTTGCCTTCAAGGCTTTCTCTTGCGCTTTGAGCTGCTTTTGGCGCTCTTGTAAATCTGAGATTCGCTCCTCAATGCTGCGCGTTGCCGGCATGATATCATCACGACCTTTCCACCCTCTGATAGAAAAAATATAGCAGATCGCTTGAAATTTTGCAAGAGGTTTGGTATAGTGAAATTGCGATTTTCCGTTGTGAGGAACGAGCAACGGCGCACTTATAGGTAGGCAGAGCCTACCATAAGCAAAAATGACATGTTTATTACTGCCATTTTTGATAAAGAAACGGTAATTGTAGCAGAGAGGGAAAACAGAAAAAGATGGCGATATTTCACTGCTCAATTAAAATCATTTCTCGTAGCAGCGGCAAAAGCGCCGTTGCTGCTGCTGCATACCGTTCCGGAGAAAAGCTTGAAGATCAAGAAAAAGGACTTGTCTTCGATTACACGAAAAAAGGTGGAGTTATTTTTAACGAAATACTTTTGCCGCAGAATGCGCCAAAAGAATACTATGACAGAGAAACACTCTGGAACGCGGTGCAGAAAATTGAAAAGCGAAGTGACGCACAGCTGGCCAGAGAGATTGAAGTATCACTTCCGGCCGAACTGAGCCGAGAGCAGCAGTTTAATGTTGTCCGAAGCTATGTCATGAATAATTTTGTGAGTAAAGGGATGGGAGTGGACTGGGCTCTACACGATAAAGGTGACGGTAATCCGCATGCGCATATCATGCTGACAACAAGAGGGTTTAATGAAAACGGAACTTGGGCGGCAAAAGAAAAAACAGTATTTAAGCTTGATGAAAACGGTGAGAAAATCCCGATTATTGATCCGAAAACAGGAAAGCAGAAAGTTATAAGGAGAGAAGGGAAAGGCGAAGAAAAGCGCTGGGTAAGAGAAACGGTGTTGGCCAACACTTGGAATGATCCCGGCAACGCTGAAATTTGGAGGGAAGCTTGGGCGCACGAGTGCAATAAATATCTTGACGCGGAGCATCAAATCGACCACCGCAGCTTTGCCCGGCAGGGCATCGAGTTAGAGCCGACGATCCACGAGGGTTATGCGGCGCGGGAAATGGAGCGCTGCGGTCGGATCTCCGAGCTGTGCCAGGAGAACCGGGACATTCGTGCGCGCAACGCGCGTCGGCTGCAGCTCAGGGAGAGACTAAGCGAGAATTCCTTTGAGTTGGCCAAGTTGTTCAGAGAGAAGAAAGCTACCTTCAAGATAAAGGTCAATCCGCTGACAGAGCCGATCGGAGAAGCCTTGGCCGCTGAGCTGAACATGACCAAGGAGAGAGAAAAGAAGGAGCTCTCGTTGAACGCCGCAGATCCGATCGTCGAGGAGCTGCCCGCTGTGTATGATTCGCCGAGAGCGGAAAACATAAAGCTTGCCCGCACTGGCGGGGATCCCTGGTGGTCGAAAGAATATAAAGATGCGCGGAAGTATCTGTATGGCACGAAAGACACTGATCCTCAGCTTGAAAAAGCGTTTGCTCTTCTGCGCGGAGAAGCAAGAAAAGGAAACGGCCTGGCTTCCTATGACTTTGGTAAAATGTATTTGTCCGGCCTGGGCTGCAAGAAAAATGCGGAACTTGCTCAAAAGTGGTTTGCAAAAGCATATGATGCCTTCTATGCGCGGCAGAGCCATGTCGAGAAGCCGGATTACCTCCAGTACCGGATCGGAAAGCTGTATGCGCTTGGCCACGGCGTCGAGCAAAATTACAGCCAGGCCGTTGCCTGGTATGAGAGAGCAATAAAAGCTGGCAGTCCTTTTGCGGCATATTCCCTCGGCAGCCTATACCGCCGCGGCTTGGGTGTTGATCGGAATGATGCCAGAGCGGCCGCGCTGTATCAAGTTGCTGCCACCAGCAAACGGCCCAATGCTTATGCAGCGTATGAGCTTGGCCGTATGAGCTCCGCCGGCGAGGGGCTGCCGAAGGATGATGCGGCTGCCGATCGGTGGTATCGGCAGGCATATCAAGGCTTCCTCAGCATTGAGCAGAAGAGCTCTGCCGATGATAAGCTGTTCTATCGTCTTGGCCGGATGAATTTGGACGGCATCGGAACGGAGATCGATCTGGAAAAAGCAAAAACATATTTGGAGAAGGCCGAGGCACTGGAGAATGTCAACGCTGCGTATGGACTTGGCCGGCTGCATCTCATGACGGAGTTTGAGGAGTACAATCCTCAAATCGCTGAAGAATACCTCTGGAAAGCGGCCAATGCGGATCACGAGTATGCACAGTATTTACTCGGCAAGCTCTATATGCAGGGGGACGAGCTCCCGCTGGATGAGGAGGCAGCAATGCATTGGCTGGAAAAGGCGGCGAACAAGGGCAATCATATGGCCGAATACCAGTTGGGTAAGCTGTATTTATTCGGGGAGAATCCGGACTATGAAAAAGGCATCGCCTACCTGACGGCGGCCGCAGAGCATGGGGACGAGTATGCTGCCAAGCTCCTGCAATCAAGAAAGGTGACCCTGGCCAAAATCCACGCGTTGGGAGATAGTTTGTTGACGATCCGCAGGGAGGGGCTTGATCAAGCTGAAGATATCGGCAAGCGCATCGATCAGCTGAAGGATCACGCTGCAGAGGCCAAGAAAAGCTTGTTGGCGCTGCAAGAGAAGCATGAGCTGTATAGCCAGGTGCGGCAGCAGCTCCTTAATTGGCGTGCAGGGCTCCCGATCGCACAGGAGAGAGACAAACTGCGTGGATCAAAAAAAGAAAAATTCGTTGCAATGCACGCCGGCGAGCTGGCCAAGTTTGATCAAGCGGAACGTCAGCTGCAGGCTTTGGCCGTCAGCACCAGTGCGGATCCGAACAAGGTACAGGGACTGCTGCAGGATCAAGCTGTACAGATCGCCGCGCTAAATGATAATCTCAATCGTGTAACAACCAGGATCGATCAGCTCCAAAAGACAGAGGCGCTTATCTGGAGCCTTCAGAACGATAGCCGGGAGCCGGCGCAGGTCAGCTTGATCGGCGGTCTGGATCGAAGCAGTGGCAAGAGTCTGAAAGACCGCATTGCTGCTGCAGAAAAAGAGGCTGCGCGGAGAAACGCGCAAAAGAAGAACGATCGTCCGGAGCAGATCCGCGCGGCCGAAGAGCCGAACCAGGACAAAGGCGAGAGATAAGTTTTTGATTTTTCCCTTTTTGCATGAAAGTGTGTTATAATGCATCAAAACGGAGGTGTGTGCTTTGACGGAATATGAACAAATCCTTACCATGTGGCAGCAGAAGAAAATCTCAAACGCAGCTGAACTCGATGCTGAGCTCAATGAGCATAAGATATCTTTTGCTTACCACTCGGGGAAGTTGGAAAACGATCAAATCACCTATCATGATACGCGGGAGATATTTGACCGCGGAGGCGTCACGGCGTACACGGGAGATCTTCGGACACTATTTGAGATCCAGAATTCCAAAAAGGCATATGAGGTATTTTTGGAGTCCTTTGAGAAAAAAGCGCCTCTGGACGAGGAGCTTTTGAAGCGTTTCCAGAAAGCACTGACGGAGGGGACTTATGATCCCAGGCGCTATCAAATTGGAGAGCGGCCGGGAGAATATAAGAAACACGATTATGTGACCGGCAGAAATGAGATCGGAGCTGCGCCGGAAGACGTCTCTGCAGAAATAAAAGAACTGCTGGATGAGCTGAAGGATGTGCCAAAGGATCGGGTGTTGTTGGCTGCAGCGTATTTCCACGCCAAATTTGAGAATATCCATCCTTTTGCGGACGGCAACGGCCGGACGGGGCGCTTGGCCATGAATTACCTGCTGCTCGTTCATGTCCATCCGCCGATCACGATCCACGAGGAGGATAGGAAAGCATACTACTCCGCACTCGAAGCCTGGGATGAACGGCAGGAGCTTGGAGATCTTCATGCGTTTCTGAAAGCGGAGGCCGTGAAGACCTGGGGAAACTATTTGTTTCGGGAGCGTGCGCCCCAGAAAGGGATGTCACTGAAAGACCGCATTGCTGCTGCAGAAAAAGAGGCTGCGCGGAGAAATGCGCAAAGGGAGAACAACCGTGCGGCGCGGATCCGTTCGGCCGAAGATCCGAACCAGGGCAAAGGAGAGAGATAAGGGCGCGTTGCAAAATAGCGCTGGATAACAAAAGCACCAGTTAGGTCCAAAAAGGACTTGGCTGGTGCTTTCGTTTGCGTTAAAGTTGTAGGTGTGAAAAAACAATCAGTAACGCAAGAACAGTGTACATTAGTTGAGCGGAATGGTCAACTGGTATTTACACTGAACAGCGAAATCATGTTGCCGGAAGAGGCACCCGTACGGCTGACCAACGCCCAGCTTGAGGAACTGGATTACAGGAAACTGTATGCAGCGTATTCGTCCAGAGGA
>JAFWVV010000061.1 GCA_017518225.1 Oscillospiraceae bacterium
AACTGATCCAACGTATAATGAAATCGGAGAATCTGGAAAGCTTCAAAGCTCAAACGGATGACGATTCGATCGGTTTCTACCGAAAATGTGGCTTTTCAGAGGAGAGAATTGTCATTGAATACCCCGACGGGTCAGCGGTTCGATATAACTGCGTTCTGAATAAATAGTCAAATTCACGTTTGTCGGACTCTCCGTCGGTGTACTTTTACGCGTCCTTTCTATGCTTCGGTGTCCTATTACGCGCTCTTACACACAAAAAACGACGCGTTTCGACACGTCGTTTTTTTGCGCCCGGTTTCCCGCGCAAGGGTCCCGCGCAGCGGAGACGCCGGACGGAAACGATCGGCAAACGTGGTTTTTTGTTGAAAGCTGCGCCGGGCTGTGGTATAATCCCCCCGCATAATAACACGCGGAGGAAAAACGGAAATGGCCTCGTGGATAGTACATTTACGCATCGCAGACAAGCTCCTTTCGCAGCTGGACAGGATCGACGCGACGGCTTTCGTTGTCGGAAACATGGCGCCGGACAGCGGCGTGCCGAATGAGGATTGGTCGGCCTTTCATCCGCCGAAAAGCGTATCGCATTTTGAGCGAAAAACAGCAGCCGGGACAAGCTTCGACATCGACGCGTTTCGCGGCAGATATTTTAGCAACGAAGCGATCAGCAGCTATGACCTTGAGAGCTATTCGTTTTTCCTCGGCTACTACGTCCATCTTCTGACGGATATCCGCTGGTCGGAAACCGTCTATGCCTCGCTAAAGAGCGAGCACGCCGAAGCCTATGCCTCTGACAAACGCAAGCTGGTCGAGGCCGCCAAAGAGGACTGGTACGATCTCGATTTTCTGTATCTGGAGCAGCATCCGGAATTTTGTGCTTTTTCGATTTATGAAAAAGCGGTAGGCTTTCGCAACCGCTTTTTGGATTTGTTCAGCGAGGACGCTTTTGAAAACCGCCGTGAATATATCTGCGGCTTTTATCACGGCGAGGAGCACGGACAGCTCCACCGGGAATACCCCTATCTGACGCCGGCGGGCGCCGATCTCTTCGTTGAGGAAACGAGCGCTTGGCTTTTGGATCAGATCCGCGACAAAAGACAAGAAACAGGAGAAAACACATGAAAAAGAAACTCACGATCAGCGGCGCATGCTTTGCGCTGTTCGCCATTTTGATTTTGCTCGTGCGCACGCTCGACGTCGCGGCCATCGGCCCCGCGGGGACAGGCATCGGCCTGTCGCGGCTCAACGCCGCCGTGCATCGGCTGACCGGCGTACACCCGTCGCTCTACGAGCTGACCGAGGCGCTCGGCCTGCTCGCTATTTTGATCGCAGCCTGCTTCGGCTTGCTCGGCCTCGTGCAGCTTCTGCGCGGCAGAAGTCTGCGCAGGGTTGATCCGAGGATCCTCGCGCTTGGCGCGCTTTACGGACTGGTGATCGCGTGCTATCTGTTTTTTGAGTTCGTCATCGTCAATTACCGCCCGGTGCTGATGCCGGGAGCCGAGCTGCCGGAGGCCTCTTTCCCCTCCTCGCATACGACGCTCTCCTGCGTCGTGCTGGGCAGCGCCGCGCTGCTGACCGGGCGCTATATCCAATCCCCCGCCCTGCGCCGGACGCTGCGGGCGCTCTGCTGGCTGCTGATGGCTCTTACCGTCGTCGGGCGGCTGCTCTCCGGCGTCCATTGGCTGACGGACATTCTCGGCGGTTTGCTGCTCAGCGGCGCGCTGGTCGCGCTGTACGCGGCGGTCGTCGAGGCGCTGGACGCCAAAGAAGCCAACATGAAAAAGTGAACCTCAAGACATTGGAAAAGGGCGTGTTGCAAAATGCGCTTTTGGGGCTAAAGTCAAAAAAGAATATCTCAATATAGTTACTGGGAACCGCCGATTTTGGCGGTTCCCAGTAACTTTTCTCGCAAATACTTTTTTAAAATTTATATTTTGCAACACGTCCTTTTGTCGTTTAGCTTTCTTTGACGGGCACGCCCGCTTCTCGCAGCTTCTGGCGGATCTCCCGGTAGTCGCCGTGAAAGACTGCGCCGGGCATACCGCAATAGAACGCGCCCTCGACGTTTCCGATCGCGTCGTCAATGAAGAAGCACTCCTCCGGATTCAGCGAAAAACGCTCGAACAGCAGACGGTAGATCTCCGGCTGGGGCTTCACCAGCTTCACATCCGCCGAGATCAGCGTCCCGTCAAAAAAGCGGCTGGCGGGGACGCGCGGCCAGTAGTCGTGCTGGCGCAGGCTCGCGTTGGAAAGCAGAAAGATCTTGTAGCCGAGCGCTTTCAATTCTTCAACCAGCGCGAAGCTTCCCTCGATCTCCAGAATCGGACGATCCCAGAAGCTCACCAGCTTTTCGACCGCCTCATGCAGACGCTCGGGTACGCGGCGGCAGATGATTTCCGCCGCCTCCGCGTCCGTCAGAGAGCCGCGATCCATGCGCGCCCACTCCAGGGACTTGAAAACCTCGCGGTGGAGAAGCTCTCTGTCCTCGCCCTGCACACCGAGGCGCTCCATGAACAGCAGCGGTTCAAAGCGGAGCAGTACCTGCCCCATGTCAAATACGATGTTGCGGATCATAGGCTTACACCCGGATCTTGCCCTTGGTAATGCGCAGCGCGATCACCAGGATCAAGCCGCTGGTCACGGTCAAAATCGCGGAGAGCGCCGCGCCCGAGCCGACGGAATTTCGCACGATGTTCGTATAGGCCTCAATCGTCAGGGTGTTGTTGTGCCCCGAGGAGAGCATGATCGAACAGCTCAACTCGTTGATACAGGTGACCCAGGAGAGGATCGCGCCGGAGAACACGCCCGGCAGCATCAGCCGCGCAGTCACCTTCCAGAAGGTACGCATCGGCGGCACGCCGAGGTTGATGGATGCCTCCTCCACGCTCGGGTCCATCTGCAGCAGGAAGGCGCTCGCGCTTCGCACCGTGTAGGGCAGCTTGCGGATCACATAGGAGATGATGATAATCGCAGCGGTGCCTGTCAGGATCAGGGGCTTGACGTTAAAGGTGACGATGTAGCACAGGCCCAGCACCGAGCCGGGAATGACGTAAGGCGCCATCAGCAGCATATCCAGCACCGCGCCGGTCTTGCCCTTTTTGCGCACGATCGCGTAGCTCATCAGAATGCCGATGACCACGATAAAGACCATCGCGATGAGGGAGTAGCTGAAGGTGTTGCCCAGGCTCGACCAGAGGCGGCTGCCGAGGTTTTTGTAATTTTCAAAGGTGAAGCCGCCGGTGAAGCTGGAGTAGTTTGTATGCTGGAAGGAGCTGGCGCAGACGACGATCTGCGGCAGGAAGGAGATGAAGCTGATGAGGAAGACGGGCAGGGTGACGAGGAAGCGCTTGAAGCCGTGCACCTCGATCTCCTTCGGCGGGCGCAGCGCGCTCATGATGTAGTTTCTGCGTCCGACATAGAGCTTTTGCACCATCAGCATCACCAGCGTAATGATGACGATGATGATGGAGATCGCCGAGGCGAGGTTGCCGTTTCCGCCGGTCTCGCTCAGATACTCGTTGTAGATCAGCACCGGCAGTGTGCGGAAGTCCTGTCCGCCCAGCAGCATCGGCGTGCCGAAGTCGGCCAGCGCGCTCATGAAAACGACCAGCGCGCCTGCGGTGATCGAGGGCGTGACAACCGGCATCGTGACCGTGAAGAAACGCCGCAGCTTGCCGCTGCCGAGGTTTTCGGCGCACTCCTCCAGCGAGCTGTCGATGCTCTCCATCGCGCCGGAGGTGTACATATAAATATAGGGATAGAGCTTCAGCGCCAGGACGGTGCTGATGCCGCCGAAGCCGTAAATCGTCGGAATCTTGACGCCGTAGTTGGCCAAAAATGTAGTAACGGAGCCCGCACGGCCAAAGAGCATGATCCATGCGTAGGCGCCGAGGAAGGGCGGGCTCATCAGCGACAGGATCGCCAGCACGTGCCAGAGCTTTTTGGCAAACACATTGTAGCGGGTCATCAGATAGGCCATCGGCACACCCAGCAGCACCGCGATCACCGTCGGCACCAGCGAGACACCAATGCTGTTCCACAGCGCGCCGTAGTAGTACTTCTTGGTGAAGAAGCGAACGAAGTTCGCCAGCGTCAGCCCCTCGATTTTATTGTTTTTGAAGGCGTTGGTGATGATGGAAGAAAAGGGCCAGATCAGGAAGAGCGCAAAAATCACAAACACCATCAGCTTGACCCAAAACCATGGGTCCATATACACCGGTATGGTGGTATTTTTACGCTTCAGCATGTGATGACCTCCTCAGACTCCGCCTCATAGACGCTGATCCTGGTCGGGTCAAAGTTCAAGAAGACCTTTTCGCCGCTCTCGTGCACCACGGTGGTGTCCTTGGTGTACTCGTTGACGATCAGGCTCTGCCCGTCCTCCAGCCTGACCTCGTACTCGATGAAGTCGCCGAGGAAGGTGGAGAACATGATCTCTCCCGGAAGCCCCTGCTTGTCAAAGAACAGCTGTTCGGGACGCGCGGAGAGCTTCGCGGGGCCGACGTAGTCCTTTCTGGTCGGCACCTGAATCTTCAGCTGACCGTGAATATCAACCTCGCTGCCCGTGTTGACGCTGCACTCGAGGAAGTTGCTCACGCCGATGAAGCCCGCGACGAAGGGGTTTTGCGGCTTGGCGTAGATCTCGGTGGGCGTGCCAATCTGCATGATGACGCCATCCTTCATGACGGCGATCCGGTCGGAAATCGCCAGCGCCTCCTCCTGATCGTGCGTGACGTAGATGGTCGTGATGCCGAGCTTTCTCTGCAGCTTTTTGATGACGGTGCGCATCTGCACACGCAGCTTTGCATCGAGGTTGCTCAGCGGCTCGTCCATCAGCAAAACGCTCGGCTCGATGACGAAAGCGCGCGCCAGCGCCACGCGCTGCTGCTGGCCGCCGGACAGCTCGCTGGGCTTGCGCTTGGCGAGGTGCGCGATCTGCACCAGCTCCAGCGCCTCTTTTACGCGCGGAGCGATCTCCGCCTTGGGCACGTTGCGCGCCTTCAAGCCGTAGGCGACGTTCTCCTCCACCGTCAGGTGCGGGAAAATCGCGTAGTTTTGAAACACCATGCCGATATCGCGCTTGTGGGCGGGCACGGTATTGATTAGCCTGTCGCCAAAGTAGAACTCGCCGCCCTCGATGGAGTTGAAGCCGGCGATCATACGCAAAAGCGTCGTCTTGCCGCAGCCGGACGGGCCAAGCAGGGTGAAAAACTCGCCCTCCTTGATATCCAGCGAAACGCCCTTCAGCGCAATAAAATCGCCGTACTTTTTCACGGCATCCTTGATGATCACTGCATTGCTCATATCCGATCCTCCACATTTATTTCATAGCTCAAAGAAACCGCCCGCCCTTCCCGGCGATTTTTTTCAGCTGTGAATATTGAAAAAGCAAGGGGGGAATCCGGGGATCCCCCCTTGCCGTTCCTTCAAACGCACTGCCAAATCAATGGCGGCAAAACGGGTTTTCGAAGAAGCTGTCGTTTAGCCGACCAGCAGCTCCTGCCACTTCTCGCCGATCGCTTCCTTGTTGTTGGCGGCGTAGTCGAAGTTGTAGTTCATCAGCGTGATATCGCCCAGAGGCGCAAGACCCTGGGGCTCCACGTCGCTGCGGATGGGACGGCGGCCCCAGTCGGCATTCTGCGCGACCTGGCAGTCATAGCCCAGCACGTACTCGACGAAGAGCTCGGCCAGTTCCTGGTTCGGGCAGCCCTTGACGATGGCGACGCCATCGGGAACGGCGGAGGTGCCGTCGGTCGGGTAAACGACCTTCATGAAATCTTCGGTGTACTTGATGGCAGCCTTCTCAAGCGTGATGCCGAGCACGTTCTCACCGGCGTAAATGTCCTTATGCGCCAGAGAGGAGGAGTTCTTCACCTCGAGCTTGGGCATGATCTTCGCCACCATATCCCAGCCGGCAGCGTAGTCGTCAGAGGCGTCGCCATACAGGAAAAGAATGGTGCACAGCTGCGTATAAGCGGAGCCGGAGGACAGCGGATCGGCGATGGCGATCTTGCCGTACTTATCCGTATCGAAGTCAGCCAGATCCTTCCATGTCGTAGGAACCTCTTCCTCGGGGATCAGGGTGGTATTGGCGATGAAGACCATGGGCAGCGGGCTTTCGCCAACCCAGTAGTACTCCGCGTCAACGAGAGAGGGATCGATCTTGTCGGTGCAGCTGGGCTTGTAGGGCTGGAAGCAGTCCTTGAAAGCGGCCAGCGTGTCGGCGCCGCCGCCCCAGAGCACGTCGGCAATGGGCTTGCCGGCCTCCGCCTCGATCTTGTGGATCAGGTTGGTGGTGCCGTCGGCAATGACCTCGACCTTGACGTTGGGATACAGCGCCTCGAAACCGGCAACGCCGGCGTTCAGCGGGTCAGAGTCGTGCGGAGAATAGATGGTCAGCGTGCCGGTGTAATCCTCGGGCTTCTTCTCGCCGGACTGCTCGGCAGGTTTGTCGGCGGGCTGATCCGCAGGCTTGTCTGCAGGCTGCTCAGCAGGCTTTTCTCCGCAGGCCGCAAGCGCAAAAATCATTGCCAGCGCAAGCAGCAGAGCCAGAATCTTTTTCATTTCTTGGTTCCTTCTTTCCATATTTTTTTGTTAATCCCGTCGCCCGGAAAAACGCAATACTCCGCGATTCCTTGGGCATGCAGTTATTAACAATTTATTAAATTGTACTCGTTTTCATGCGAAAAGTCAATTACAAGGACTTTTTTGCTTTCTATTTTGTGCCTTTGCACAATTCTATACATTGGATTTTGTTGTTCTTTACGAGGAAATTGCCGCCCCCACAATAGTCCGTTTTGCACGACGCTTTCCCGTTTTCTGACGTTCCTTTTTCCGCCGCAAGAATTCTTCTTGATTTTTCCCGTCGAATAGGGTAAAGTCATAGAAGCACACCCAAAAATTAAAAAAAGAGGATGTAACCGTGGAAAAACGAAAGACCAACAACGGCTGGATCTCCGCCGTCAAATTTCTGCCGCTTCTGATCTTCGCCCTGCTGGTGATCGTGTTCAAGCTCGACCTGCTGGTCGCCGCCCCGATCGCCACTTTTTCTGCCCTTATCATCTATCTCCTGCTCAATCGCGGCGCCAGCTTTGAGCAAGCCTTTGAACAGGGTCTTAACGCCATGCGCAAGATCGCGCTGATCTTCTTCATCCTGATGTTCGCCTACGGCGTCGCCGAATGCTTTATGGCCACCGGCGTTGGCGCCTCGCTGATCGTCATCGCGCTGAAGCTCGGCGTCACCGCGCGCACCGTCGCGCCTATTTCGATCATCGTCACGTGCATTCTCTCGACCGCTACCGGTTCGAGCTGGGGCACCTTTGCCGCCTGCGCGCCGATCTTTCTCTGGCTCAACCACTTGGCCGGCGGCGACGTGCTTTTGACGCTCTGCGGCGTGGCCGGCGGCTCCTGCTTTGGCGACAACATCGGCATGATCTCCGACGTTACGGTGCTCAGCTGCGGCATGCAGGAGGTCAAGATCATCGACCGCATCAAGCACCAGATGTACTGGTGTCTGGGCTGTCTTGCCATCGCGCTGGTGCTCTTCTATTTAGGCGGCAGCCACCTGCCCAACGTTCAGGGCGACGTACAGGAAGCGCTGCAGCAGATCCCTGACGAGGCCTACGCAGCACTGGAGGAAAAACGCCCCTCCGCCCTGCTGCTGCTCGACCAGGTCAAAAACGGCGTTCCCTACTATATGATCATCCCCATGGTGATCGTAATTGTGCTGAGCTTTCTCGGCCTGCATACCCTGCTCTGCCTCGGCGCAGGCATGGTCTCCTCGCTGCTGCTGGGCATGCTGGCCGGCACGGCAGACCTCTCCGGCTGGCTCAACGACATCGTCTACACCGGCTTTTCCGACGCCGGCAGTTGGGTGATCGTCATGATGATGTGGGTTGCCGCTTTTGGCGGGATCATGAACGCCATGAACGCCTTTGATCCCCTTTCCCGCGGCGTGGTGCGCATCTCCGGCAACAAGCATCAGCTGATGGGCTGGTGCGGTGTGATCTGCCTGCTGGGCAACATGGCTCTGGCCGATGAAGCCGCTCAGGTCGCCACCATGAGCCCGATTGTCCGTGATATCGTGGAAAAGAACGTCGAGACTGACAACGAACAGGACGCCTATCGCTTCCGTCTGCGTCTGGCGACCTTCACCTCCTCCATGGGCATCTACGGCTCACAGCTGATCCCCTGGCACTGCTTCCCGGTTTTCTTTACCTCGATCGCCAATGCCGTTTATCCGATCTACCCGGGCGGCTTTTCTTCGATCGACATCATCAGCAAGAACTATCTGAGCTTTTTGATCGTCGGCACGGCGCTGATTTTGACCTTCACCGGCTGGGATCGCTTCATCCCGGGCTTCGGCCTGCCGAAGACGGCGAGGCTGAAAAAGAGCAAGGAAAAAGCAGCAAGCGCCGCCGAATAAACGAACAACACAGAACAAGGGCGTGTTGCAAAATGCGCTTTTGGGGCTAAAGTCACAAAAGAATATCTCTATGTAGTTACTGGGAACCGCCGATTTTGGCAGTTCCCAGTAACTTTTCTCGCAAATACTTTTTTGAAATTTATATTTTGCAACACGCCC
>JAFWVV010000062.1 GCA_017518225.1 Oscillospiraceae bacterium
ATATAGGTGATGGCTGTCGCCCCGTCGCCTATCTTAAGGTGAGACAGATCAAGGCCTTCCTTTTCCAGGGTCTCGACCATCCAGCGGCCATTGTCGTCGCTGCCAGTGGTGCTGATGATCGCGGTTGGTACGCCGAGCTTGTGCAGATTGACGCCAGTGTCTACCACATTGCCGGTGGGGTAGCGCCGATTGAGCTCCTTGCCGTCGATGAAACGATAGACGTCGATGCAGTTGTCTCCGATCATGGCAGCCTTCATTGCAACAGCCTCCTTGACAGATAAGTAATTATGATTTCTGTACCACTTTTACCTTATTATAGAAAGGATTGGTCTGTTCGTCAAGAGTAAAAAAAGATTTCATGGAACAACTATTCTTTCTGTTGAGTCTTTTATACCTGTTCGAATGGAGATAATGCTTGAATTTTATACCACTTTCAGCAGAAATGACAGTTTTGATGGTGCAATTCCGAGCAAGTAGACGAAAAACATTCAAGCTATTGCAATTATTGTACCAAAATGATAGGCTTAACATAGATATCCGGAAACGCTGTGTGCAGGCGCTCCGGAAGCTCATTTCTTTTCTCTGTTCATGTGATGCAAAGCCGGAAGCCGCGCCGCTTATTTGGAAAGCGGTGCGGCTTTTGCACATTTTTCATAACAAACAGCAAAGGAGGACGACATGAAAGCGGAATTGATTATGAAATCATCCTGCGTTTTTACTGCGGCCGGTGAACCACCCTTTGCCGGTTACGTTGCGCTGGGCGGCGATCGTATCCTCACCGTCGGGCACGGGGAACCGGAGAGCACATTGATTGGGGACAACTGCCGCATTCTCGACTGCGGTGACGGCACAATCTGTCCAGGCTTTTTCGACGTGCATTGCTTTTTTACCGGCTATGCCGCGCAGGAGCTCGGTATGGATGCCGAAGACAGCGCGCAGCAGGACGCCATGCTGCGCGACCGCGAGCGGATCCTGCCGCTGTTTCGTGACTACATGCGCCTGCTCAACAGCCGCGGCGTCACCTCCGTCAAGGAAATGGGCTTTGACGACTTCCACGGATTTCCCGCGCTGCTGGAAGAGCTGGAGAAAGAGGGCGAGCTGACGCTGCGTGTCAGCTTTATGAGCCAGCCCTTCGAAAGGCCGCTCGACCTCGCCTTCGGCAAAGAGATGAGCGCGCGCTTTCACAGCGACTATCTGCGTTTTTCAGGCTATAACCGCATGACCGACGGTTCGATCAGCCAGATGGAGGGCGCTCTCAAGCAACCCTACTGCGGGACAGAGTGCCGCTGCGCGATCTCCATCGACTGGGACGCTATCGCCGGGGAACTGCGCACGGCAGACGAGAATGGCTTTCGTTTTTCCCTCCACGCGCAGGGAGACGCGGCGATTGCAAAGGTGCTGGATCTCTATGAGTGCTGCCGCCGCGACGAGAACGGGCAGCTCATCAACCGTCACAGTATCACGGATCTCGAGTTCAGCGACCCGGAGGATCTTGAGCGCATGGGAGCACTCGGTGTAATTGCGGAGATCTATCCGCAGATCCAGTCCATCGCCGAGCGAGAGAGCAAACTGGCCATGATCCGCGAGAAGATCGGCGAAGAGCGCGGCCGCTTTTACTGGAATCGGCGCAAGATGGCCGACAGCGGCGTCCTCTTGAGCTGCGGCACTGATCTCCCGCTGCTAATCGACGATATCCCGGAATCCGTCTATCACGCCGTGGGCGGCTTCTTCCCGGAGGGCGGCGATCCCTTCAACGGGCAGAACATGCTTACTACCGCTGAACTCCTGACGGCATGGACACGCGGCGGGGCCTACAACCTTTTTTGCGAAGACAAGCTCGGTACGCTTGAGGCCGGGAAGAAAGCGGATATCACGGTCCTCTCGGGTGATCTTTTCGCAGTGCCGCCGTCCGCGGCGCGCACGTTGCGCGTTGTGCTGACACTGCTTGACGGAGAAGAAGTATACAATGCGATGAGCTGAAGGAGAGGTTTTATGAGCCGTATTACCATGCAG
>JAFWVV010000063.1 GCA_017518225.1 Oscillospiraceae bacterium
AACCGCCCTATTCCCTCGCTTTTTCAGCTTGTTTTGGACTTCCTCACCGATTTTTTCAACATCTACGCAACAAACCCGCTTTCGGCCTCAGCCTAAAGCGGGTTTGTCTACGGTCTGAACTGCGGCAGTTGCCGCAGCTCTGTGTTTTGTTACTTTGTCAGATAGGCTGTGCCTGAAATCAGACGACACCCTGAGCCATCATGGCCTCGGCAACCTTCAGGAAGCCGGCAACGTTCGCGCCGAGCATCAGGTCGCCCGGCTTGCCGCACTCGACAGAGGCGTCATAGCAGGCCTTGTAAATGTTCTTCATGATGCCCTGCAGCTTCTCGTCGACCTCTTCGAAGCTCCAGCTCAGACGCATGGAGTTCTGGGTCATCTCGAGACCGGAGGTGGCAACGCCGCCGGCGTTGGAAGCCTTGCCGGGGCTGTAGAGCAGACCGTTGGACTTCACGACCTCGATGGCCTCGGGGGTCAGAGGCATGTTGGCGCCTTCGAACACGGCCATGCAGCCGTTGTCGACCAGAGCCTGAGCGCCCTTCTCGTCCATCTCGTTCTGAGAGGCGCAGGGATGAGCGATGTCGCACTTGACGTTCCAGATGTTGCGGCAGCCCTCGTGGTACTCAGCACCGGCGACCTCGTCGGCATAGACGCTGATGCGGGCGCGACGCTTCTGCTTGATGTCAAAGAGCTTCGGCAGATCAATGCCGTTGGGATCGTAGACGTAGCCCTGAGAGTCGGACATGGCAACGACCTTGCCGCCCAGTGCGGTGACCTTCTCGGCGCAGTACTGCGCGACGTTACCGGAACCGGAGACGACGACCGTCTTGCCCTCGTAGCTGTCATTCTTCAGGTGCTTGAGCGCCTCGGCGGAGAAGTAGCACAGACCAAAGCCGGTGGCCTGGGTACGAGCCAGGGAGCCGCCGAAGGTCAGACCCTTGCCGGTGATGACGCCGCCCTCAAAGCGGTCGACGATGCGCTTGTACTGACCGTACATATAAGCAACCTCACGGCCGCCCACGCCGATGTCGCCGGCGGGGGTATCGGTGAACTGGCCGATGTGGCGATAGAGCTCCGTCATGAAGCTCTGGCAGAAACGCATGACCTCGGCGTCGGACTTGCCCTTCGGGTCAAAGTCGGATCCGCCCTTGCCGCCGCCCATGGGGAGCGTGGTCAGGGAGTTCTTAAGGATCTGCTCGAAACCAAGGAACTTGATGACGGACAGATTCACGCTGGGATGGAAGCGGAGACCGCCCTTGTAGGGGCCGATGGCAGAGTTGAACTGCACGCGGTAGCCACGGTTGACGTGGGTCTTGCCGGCGTCGTCCACCCAGGGAACACGGAACTCAACCACGCGCTCGGGCTCGACAAAACGCTCGATCAGTCCGTTCTTCTCCCACTCGGGGTGCTTGTCCACTACCAGCTCCAGAGACTCGAAAACTTCGCGGACTGCCTGCAGGAATTCGGGCTCGTGAGCGTCGCGGCGCTCAACCTCTTCATACACGCGCTTCAGGTACTCGTTGTTCAGCATAAGATACTCCTTTTTTTAAAAAAAGTATTTTTTCAGGTAGTCATTGACTATCTTCCGGCAAGATTATACAATACTGTTGCGCAAATCACAAGCACTTTTCCTGAATAATTCATCGAAATATCCACCAAATATTCCGGGGGGGATTTGTGAATGATTACAGAGAATGACCAATTTCACCCCAACACACGGTCCTTACAGTCCAAAAACCTGTTTTTGCGCGTCATGTCGCTCGGCGCGACGGTGCTTGAGCTGCGCTATCGCGGCCGCCCGGTCGTCCTCTCCTACCCTGCGCCCGACGACTATCTGAGGCACACGGCCTATCTGGGCGCCGTAGTCGGTCGCGTTGCCAACCGCATCGGCGACGGCAGCTTTACGCTGGGCGGCAGACGCTACGAGCTGTCGAAAAACGAAGGGAAAAACACCCTCCACGGCGGCCGTGATTCCTGGGACCGCCGCCTCTGGGACAGCCGCGTTGAGGCCGACAGCCTGGTCTATACGCTCTGCTCCCCCGACGGCGATAACGGCTTTCCCGGGCGGCTGCGCGCTGAGCTGCGCTATACGCTTTATGACGACGCCCTGCGGATCGACTTTTATGGCGAGAGCGACGCCGACACGCTTTTTGCGCCGACGACGCACCTTTACTTCAATCTCTGCGGCGCCGGCAGCGTGTTGGATACGCGCGTGCGCATTGACGCCGATGGATATCTGGAGGTGGACGACGCGCTCATTCCCACTGGGCGCATTCTCCCCACGGCAGGCGATTTTGATTTTTCCGCTTCCCGCCCGATTGGTCGGCACTTTGACCATTGCTTCGTATTGAGCGGCGCCCCGGCTCTGGAGGCTGTCGCGGGCGATCTTCGTATGCGCGTAGAGACGGATTTCCCGGCGCTCCATTTCTACACCGGTGAATTTCTACCGCCGCCTCACACCCCCGGCGAGGGCTTTGCCGTCGAGCCGGAGTTCTTCCCGGACGCGATCCATCACCCCTCGTTCGACGCGCCGATCCTGCGCGCCGGAGAGTGCTTTCACCGCCACGTCGTCTACACCTTTTCTGAAGATTCTGAAAATTGATCGACAAGCCCCGTATTTTCAAACTATTTACAAATAAACGTCGAAAAAATGATATAATCCCTCCCAGTACAAGCTGTGGAGGGATTATTCATGTCTTTGTTTCAAAATCTGCCTGGCGGTGGTCTGGTTGTCATCAGCCTGATCCTCATGCTTTTTGCCCTGTCGCTGTTCGTGCTGTTTTACACCAGCGCGCGCTATCGCCTGCTGTCTGTCAAGATCAAGGCCGATGACGAGCGGCGGCGCGGCTTTCACAAGGCGCTGGCCGAAGAATTTTCCGCCGCCTATCGCAAATACGGACGCGACGTGAACACCCCGGCCGTCATTGACGACGTCATCGGACGCAAGCTCGGCGGTCTGCTGTTGTGCGAGCGTTTTTTAAACAACGCCGTTTCGCTTTTCGTCACGCTCGGCCTTTTCGGCACTTTTCTCGGCCTGAGCATGTCGGTCTCCTCGCTCACCCAGCTCATCTCCTACTCGAACACCGAGGAATGGCTGAGTGTGCTTGACAGCGTCGGCGGTGGCCTGATGAGTGCGCTGGGCGGTATGGGCGTCGCCTTTTACACCTCTCTGGTCGGCGCCGGCTGCTCGATTTTGCTGACGATTCTTCGCACGATCTTCAATCCACAGTCCGAGCGGGAAAAGCTGGAGACTCGACTGGAGCTCTATCTCGACATGGAGCTTGCCCCGACGCTGTCCACCGAGGCGGCTCGTGACGACGCCGACCTCGTCAAGCGCGTCATCGCCTCGCTCCACGGCGCGGTGGAGGATATCAAGTCCGCGCTTGGCGCCTCCGCGCTCGCCTACACCGACAGCATCAAGGCGGCCGCCTCCGCGCTGCTGCGCGCCTCTGACGCCAACAAAGCGGCGCTCGATCGCTTCGATGAGACGATCGGCAAATTCAACGACGGCGTCCATGATTTCTCCGAGGTGGATTACAATCTGCGCGGCAGCATCGAGCGCATGGATATCGCTGTGCGCGACCTGTCCTCCGCCATGCGCGAAATCAACCGCCGCATGAGCGGTCGGGAGGGGGCGCAGTCATGAAACGGACTGCATTTGCCGGCTCACGGCGGCGCAGCGACGGATCGCAGGGAGAGCAGGGCTTTTGGCCGTCCTATGCGGATATGATGTCCGCCGTGGCGCTGATCCTCTTCTTTTTGATGCTCCTCAGCTATATCCAGAATTTGATCACCGGCAACGACCTGCAAAACACGCAGGAGCTGCTGGAGAGCACGCGGCTGAAGCTCAGCGAAACGCAGAAGAGCCTCTCCGACACAGAGCAAAGCCTTTCGATCACCCGCAGCGAGGTCACCGAGGCGCAGGAGCAGCTCAGCAAGATCACCATTGATCTGGATGAGGCGCGCCTGACGCTGCAGGAGCAGCAATCCGAGCTGGAAAGCCAGAAGCAGGATCTGGCCGCGCAGGACAAGCTGCTGGCCGACCAGGCCGCGCTGATCGGAAAGCAGGAGGACTACCTCAAGGCTGCCGGCGAGGAGCTGCTCGCCATGCGCAGCCAGATGCAGACCATCGCCGTGCTCCGTCTGAGCATTCTCGAGCAGATACGGGACAGCTTTGTGCGCGCCACGGGCGACGCCAACAAGGTCAATATCGCTGACAACGGCAACATCATTCTCAGCGAAAGCATCCTGTTTGACGTCGGCTCCTCCAAAATCAAGGACGAGGCCGCGCCGGCGCTCAATCAGCTCATCACCGTGTTTGACAAGTTTCTCTCCGACGATGAAAACGCCAAGTACGTGGACAGCATCGTGATCTCCGGGCACACGGACAGCACCGGAACAGAGGAATCCAACCGCATCCTTTCGACGGATCGCGCCAACTCGGTGCTGGATTACCTGCTGCTCGGCAGCGGCAAAAAGCTGACGCCTCTTGCCGGCTATTTCTGCGCGGCCGGATACGGCGAGACGCGTCCTGTAGCCTCCAACCAGACCGAAGCGGGGCGCAGCGCCAACCGGCGTATTGAGATTTCCATTATTTTGAAGGACGACAGCATTCTGGACGTCGTAGAGAGCTATCTGGAGCTTGAGCTGCCGGAGGGCGTCAAGGTCGACACGCAGACCGAGCCATAAATCCTCAACTCACCGCGCCCTCTCTGGGACAATCGCTGCGCGTCCCTATGGGCGGAAAACTCCGGACGAGCAGGATTTTAGTCATAAAAAGAACGAGACGAAGCGTCCCCATTGTCATCTGAGCGTAACACCGCTGCACTCTCCTGTCATCCCGAGCGAAGCGGCGCGGCGCTGCCCACCCTGTCATCCTGAGCGAAGCGCAAGCGTAGTCGAAGGATCTTTCAACCGCGCATCTGCGCCGCTTCGTTCAAGACGACAAGTCCCGACGACGTCCAATCTCGCAGCAGATTTTCTCCTCGCTGCACCGCCTTGTCTCCAAAGCAAAAAATCGACCGGTTTTGAAATTGGTCGATGTCCGCCCCTCCAGAGCCTTCGAGGCACATTCGAATGTCTCCCGGAAGCTATAGCAAATAGGGCGTGTTGCAAAATGCGCTTTTGGGGCTAAAGTCACAAAAGAATATCTCAATATAGTTACTGGGAACCGCCGATTTTGGCGGTTCCCAGTAACTTTTCTCGCAAATACTTTTTTAAAAATTTATATTTTCGCCCTTTTGTCAAGCGGGTACGAAAAAGATGGATTTGCTTTTTTGATAGATGGATTCGAACTCTCGTAACCCGCAAAAGGTTGGTAGCGACAGCGAGTCGTCGTGAGGGCGCTTGCAACCGAACAGGCGAGCCGAGCGTGACCTTTTGCGGAAAGGAGGAGCAGCGCAATGAGCGCGAGATGACTTTTTGATGCAAAGCATAAAAAAGTCGTCGCAAGCGATATGCAGCTTGCGACGACATGGCGGAGATGGAGAGATTCGAACTCTCGAGGAGCTTTTGACCCCTACACGATTTCCAATCGTGCGCGCTCGACCAACTACGCGACATCTCCACGTGTGCTCAAGGAAAGACTTGTTCACTTGTCAGCTTGCACATTATAATTCATGGCATAGATAAAGTCAAGAAGTAATTTTTTCAAAAACGCAGTTTTTCAGAGAAAAAAGCTTGACAAGTGCAAATACATCGGTTAAAATACCCCTTGCTGATGAGGCGTGGACGATTGGCGCAGCTGGTAGCGCATCCGCTTGACGTGCGGGAGGTCACAAGTTCGAGTCTTGTATCGTCCACCAAAAAGAACAGTCACCCACAGGGTGGCTGTTTCTTTTTTGCTGAAATATTCTGTCTCGAACTTGTGACCTCTTTTCGAGCCTGCGCAAGCAGGCGGATAAGCAGTGGGGGCGGAACGCGCAGCGGACTGCGCCCACAAGTTCGAGTCTTGTATCGTCCACCAACAAAGAAACCTCTTTTGTCTACCAAGGAAAAAGAGGTTTTCTCGTTGCAAAGCGGGGTCGTATATAGTATGATCATTTTTGTAAATCAAGATTTGGGGGAAATAATGAAATGAGTTTGCGAGCAGCATTGGAGTACATAAATGATGCAGTTTGGTTTGGTGACGGAGTTTGTATCAGACCGATTCAAACACAGGAAGAACTCGCTTATGCAGTTTTCGAATGTCAGTTGGATGAAGAACAAAAAGAACTTGTGAATCCGGCAGGCTTTTCAATAGGAAGAGCATATTTGTACCCCGAAGATAATGTTCCGTGTCTGATTTATGACGAGAACAGAGAACCGATTGGCTTCATTTCTTTGTGTAAATGGCTGGGCAATGGCAATGCCTACTCGTGGAGTTACTATATTGACAAAAAGCACCAAAGCAAAGGATATGGCAAAAATGCCGCCGCCTTGGCGATCCGTATCCTGAAAGCAGCAGATCCTCAAAAGACAATTAAACTATCAACAGAGGAGCGTAACGAAAAGGTACAGTGTTTGTACATTTCGCTCGGTTTTCAGAAACTGCCGGAACGCGATGGCGATGATATTGTCTTTGGTTTATAAAATCTCGTTTGTCGAGGTGATCGTCGCGTATCATTTTGGCGCTTTTTCTATGGGTTATGTATCATTTTGGAGCTCTTTTACATCAAAGAAAACTCTTTTATCTACCAAGGCAAGAGATGTTTTCTTGTGTTTAAGAAAGGTGCATAGTATAATCATCTCAATCAATCGGAATTTGTATAGGAGGTTTTCGCTTTGAAAAAAGGATATGGTATATTTGGAAAACCATATGAAATCATGCTAAGGAATGATCTTCATGATGAAAAATCCATTGACCATGAACTCATGAGGAACATGGTGCTTCTTGACAAGGATTCGTTTAAATATCTGTATAACAAACCGGTCTGTCCAAATATGTCAAACCATGAGCTGTACGCTTTTGCGCAGCGATTCAAAGCGGCCAGTGAAAAGCTGAGCATACGAAACATATTGGATTTTACGAGTGGCATGGCTGAAAGATATGACGTTGATTTTGCGGAAATGCTCTTTGGTGGTACAGAAAAACAAATCCTTGAACGGGAAACAGACTGGTGTGCGGATATGGCGAGGTTCGGATGTGTTCTGCTTCAGTGCATCGGCATTCCATGCCGAATTCTGCACCTTGCCAATTTGGACAAAGCGTATAATGGCCACGTGGCAGGAGAAGCATATTATGAAAACCACTATGGTATCGTTGACTTTATATATGGTTACCAGTTCTATGGTATTAAACCAATAGACGCTCATGAGGTCACACAGAATGCGGAGCTTTTAAATCCTTACCCGGAATCATACAGAGGTTTGTTTTCGGCAATTGGCATTAGTGAATATGATCCGACCAATGGAAAAAATAGTTATATTGTTTCCACACCAAACGAGTATTATAGGAACCTCATTTACGCAAACCATAATGATACATGGATCATGGGCGAAGACAATGAATAACTCTTTTACGGCTTTGTCCAGATCTTTACAGACGTCAGATACCGCAGACTTGGAGAACGATGTGCCGCAGAGCGTTTCCATGACCCGCGATACCTTCCGGGTGGACACGCCGTTGACGACCATTTCCGCCATTCCGGCAACAAGCGCCGCCTCGCTGCGGGAGTAGTTTTCGAAGACAAGCGTCTTGAAGGGAACGTTCCGGTGCCGCGGAACCTGC
>JAFWVV010000064.1 GCA_017518225.1 Oscillospiraceae bacterium
AAACAGCCTTGCTGTTTTGCCATATACTCATTGCAATGAGCATCGGGCGAATGATTTTTAGAATCATTCGCTGCCAAACTTGTCGTTTGGCAGCGAAATCAATCGAATCCTCGATTGATTTCGCCATCCGATGATCATTATTGTACCACTGGCGCAGACAAAAGCATAGGATGCCATGCGAAAAAACATGCTCTCCCGGGAAATCGTCGGGAGAGCATGCTCACATAAGTTCTTTACTTCAGATCCTCGCCGCGGATGTACTTGCCCATCGGGCGAAACAGCAGCGCGCCGATCACGAGGCACAGCAGCATGTCGATCAGCATATAGCTGCCGTTATAGAGCGCGGAATAAAACCAGGGCGTGGTCATCGTCATGCCGAAAAACTCCTCCGGCATATATTCCGCCCAAACCGTCGCGCCGGTCACATAGTGCACCAGAAAGCGCGCCAGCGAGCCGACCACGGTGCCGATGAACAGGCCGTATTTTTGCTTATGGAAAAGCCCTGCCAGTCCGAGCACCGTAAAGGCAACGAGGTAGTCGCCAATGATAGACTGCCAGCCCCAGGCGTAAGCGCCGTCGAGCAGCAACTGCAGCACCGCGTAGACCGCGCTGGCCATCAGGCCGGACAGAAAGCCCCAGCGGGCGCAGTAGAAGAAGATCGGGAACATCGCGATCACGATCGAGCCGCCCTGCGGCAGCTCAAAGAGCTTGAGATAGCTGAGAACCTGTGCCAGGGCGACGAAAATGGCGCCCTCGATGACTGCGCGGAGCTTGAGATTCTTTTTCATGTGTTTTCCTTCCTTTCTTTTCTTCGGAAGCGGAGAAGCGAAAAAACCGCGGGCTCACCAAAGTGAACCCGCGGAACGTTCCATCTTCGTTTCCTACGCCGGCATTACCCGGATCAGGTTCACGGGTCCAGCGCCTCGATTAGCGCCCTCTCAGCCGGGACAACCCAGCTCCCCTCTTTGCATTGGTATTTTAACGCAGTTTTTCCGCCTTGTCAATGATAAACTGACGCAGCCAGTCCCCGGCCTCCCGGTTTTTCAGCGCAAAGTCGATGATTGCCTCCAGATAGCCCTTGAGGTTGCCGGTGTCATAGCGCCGCCCCTCAAAGTCCACCGCGCACATTTTCTCCTGATGGCAGAGAGTCTTCATGCCGTCGGTGAGCTGGATCTCGTTGTTGCGCCCGGGCGCGGTGTTCGCCAGAATGTCAAAGATGCCCGGCGTCAGCACGTAGCGGCCGAGGATCGCATAGTCCGAGAGCTTTTCCTCCAGCGTCGGCTTCTCGTTCATGTCGCTGATGCGATAGACGCGCTCGCCGAGCTTCTCCTCCAGCTTGACGGAGGAGTACTTCACGATCAGTTCGTCCGGTACCTGCCGCACGGCGATGGCGCTACAGGAATTGGCCTCCGCCGCCTCGACGAGCTGCTTGAGCACGGGCTTCTCGCTGAGCATGATATCGTCGCCCAGCAGCACGCCAAAGGGCTCGTTGCCGACAAAGCTTCTGGCACGCCAGATCGCGTGACCGAGACCCTTGGTCTCCTTCTGCCGGACAAAGTACACGTCCGCCATATCCGCCACCTCGCGCACAATGCGCGCCTCATCCCGCTTGCCGTCGGCAATCAGACGCTCTTCCAGATCGGGCGCATAGTCAAAATAGTCCTCCATTGGCGACTTTCCGCGGTTGGTGATAATCAAAATCTCCTCCACACCGGCGGCGACCGCCTCCTCAACGATATACTGGATGACGGGCTTGTCTACCAGCGGCAGCATCTCCTTGGGAATGCTCTTCGTGTTGGGCAGCAGGCGCGTACCAAGCCCCGCCGCAGGGATGACCGCTTTTCTGACCTTCATGTTTCTTCTCCTTTTTCATTTTTCTTCAAAGTCGATTCTTTTTGCTCCCGCCGCTGCAGCGAGTATTCGCAGCCGCAATAGAGCTGGCGGTAAATGCCGTATTGCTCCGAAAGCTCCGTAGCGCGCATTTCCCGCCCCTGCTTTTTAAAATCCGCGGGCAGCCAGACCGCCCCCTCCTCTCGGGCGATTTGTTCGCCGAGGGCGTTGATAAGCGCGGCGTCCTTGTGCCGGGAAAGCGTCAACGTCGTGCAAAAAAAGTCGTAGCCGCCCTGTCTGGCCGCGCGCGCCGTCTCCCGCAAGCGCAGCCGAAAACACTCCGTGCAGCGCGCGCCGCCCTCCGGCTCGTTTTCCAGCCCCTGTGTCCGGGCGCGGTAGTCCTCGCTGCGCCATGGCTCGATTTGCAGCGCCACGCGATCCGCCAGCCCCATCTTTTCGATGATCTCACGAAGCGCCGCCAGACGCCGCTCATATTCCGCCTCGGGATAGAGATTGGGGTTATACCACAGCAGCGTCAGTTCAAAATACTGCGCCAGGTATTCCAGCACCGCGCTGGAACAGACGCCGCAGCAGCTATGCAGCAGCAGCCGCGGCCGCCGCCCCTCTTGTCGCTGGATGATGCGGTCCAGCTCCTTTTGATAGTTTCTGTTCATACCAGATATTGTATCACGCCGGGCAAAAAAAATCTACCGTATATTGACTTCATTTGTCGTTTTCGGTATAGTAGAGAAGAAATTGAAGTTTGGGAGGCTTTTTATGGACAACCGTACCAGCAAGCAGAACTACTATCTGGACATCGCCGACTCCGTACTGGAGCGTTCCACCTGCCTCCGGCGCAAATACGGCGCCATCATCGTCCGCAACGACGAAATCATCTCCACCGGCTACAACGGCGCTCCGCGCGGCCGCCGCAACTGCTCGGATCTGGGCGGCTGCACCCGCGAAAAGCTGAACATCCCCTCCGGCGAGCGCTATGAGCTCTGCCGCAGCGTCCACGCCGAAGCCAACGCGATCATCTCCGCCTCCCGCCGCGACATGATCGGCGCGACGCTGTATCTCGTCGGCCGGGATGCGCGCAGCGATGCCTTGCTTGCAGACGCGATGTGCTGCTCGATGTGCAAACGCCAGATCATCAACGCCGGCATCGACCGCGTGGTAATCCGCGCCGACGAAAAGCTCTATCGCACCATCCCTGTCAGCGACTGGGTGGAAAACGACGACACGATTTTTGAACTCTGATATGATTTTCTTGCCGGGCGTGTTGCAAAATGCGCTTTTGGGGCTAAAGTCACAAAAGAACATCTCAATAAAGTTACTGGGAACCGCCGATTTTGGCGGTTCCCAGTAACTTTTCTCGCAAATACTTTTTTGAAATTTATATTTTGCAACACGCCCGGTTTTTTTGAAAAATTTATACACTCTCCTCTCTTTTGTTTGACTTTTTTTCGGGGGTATTGTAAAATAATTAACATACTTTTTTTGATCGGTTGAGGTGCAAAACATGTATAAAGTTGTCAGCAAACGCTTTCTGAATGAGGCAAGGAGCATCTGTCTGTTTGAAATCGAGGCGCCTCTTGTCGCCCGCCACGCACAGGCCGGGCAGTTTGTCATTTTCCGGTTGGACGAGCAAGGCGAACGCGTTCCCGTCTCCGTCGCCGGTTATGACCGCGAAAAGGGCACCGTGACCGTCATGGTACAAGCCGCCGGGCGCACGACCCGGATGCTGCACACCGTCGCCGAGGGCGACTACATTCTCGACTTTGTCGGCCCGCTCGGACGCGCCACGGAGATGGATGGCCTGAAAAAGGTCTGCGTTGTCGGCGGCGGCGTCGGCTGCGCCATCGCCTACCCCATTGCCAAGGAGATGCACGCGCGCGGCATTGACGTTACTTTTATCGGGGGCTTTCGCAGCGCTGACATTGTGATTTTGAAGGAAGAGCTGAAGGAGGCGTCCGACCGGCTGATCATCTGCACCGACGACGGCAGCTACGGCGAAAAGGGCTTTACCACCGTATTTTTGAAGCAGGAGATCGAACGCAATATCAACGAGGGTCTACCCCAGTTCGACCGGGTCATCGCCATCGGGCCGGATATCATGATGAAGTTTCTCGCGGAGGTCACCCGTCCCTACGGCATCCGCACCATCATTTCCCTCGACCCCATCATGGTCGACGGCACAGGCATGTGCGGCGGCTGCCGCGTGATCGTCGGCGGCGAAACGAAATTCGCCTGCGTCGACGGGCCGGACTTCGATGCGCATCAGGTGGACTTTGACCTGCTGATCAAGCGCGCCGCATTCTATAAGGACGAGCAGGACGCCGCTGCGCAGCATATCTGTCAAATCACGGGAGGAACGCGCCATGGCTAATATGAGAATGGACAAAAACCCCATGCCGGAGCAGGATCCCATGATCCGCTCCGCCAATTTCGACGAGGTGGCGCTGGGCTACAGCCCTGAGGCCGCCATGGACGAAGCGCGGCGCTGCCTCAACTGCCCCAACAGCCCCTGCCGCGGCGGCTGCCCGGTCTCGGTACGCATCCCGGAGTTCATCGCCAAGGTCGCCGAGGGCGATTTTGCGACAGCCTATGAGATTATCACCAGCACCAACGCCCTGCCCGCCGTCTGCGGGCGGGTCTGTCCGCAGGAAAAGCAGTGCGAAGCGCGTTGTGTGCGCGCAATCAAGGGCGAGAGCGTAGCGATCGGGCGGCTTGAGCGCTTTGTGGCCGACTGGCACATGGCGCGTGAGGACAAGGCGCCGCTTACGCCGCCCGCGTCCAACGGGCACCGCGTCGCGGTGATCGGCTCCGGCCCTGCCGGTCTTGCCTGTGCGGGCGACCTCGCCAAGCTCGGCTACGAGGTCACCGTCTTTGAGGCCTTCCACAAGGCCGGCGGCGTTCTGGTCTATGGCATTCCGCAGTTTCGTCTGCCGAAGGAGATCGTCGCCGCGGAGATCGCCCAGCTGGAGGCGCTCGGCGTGCGCTTTATCACCAACGCCATCGTCGGCAAGTCGCTGACCGTGGACGAGCTGTTCGAGGACGGATTCGAGGCCGTGTTCATTGGCTCCGGCGCGGGTCTGCCGCAGTTTACGCATGTGCCCGGTGAAAACCTGCTGGGCGTATACTCCGCCAACGAATTTCTCACCCGCGTCAACCTGATGAAGGCCTATCGCGAGGACTACGACACGCCCATCAAGCGTTTCAAGCGCGTCGCCGTCGTCGGCGCGGGCAACGTGGCAATGGACGCGGCGCGCGTAGCCAAGCGCCTTGGCGCGGACAGCGTGACCATCATTTACCGCCGCGGCCGCGACGAGCTGCCCGCCCGCAAGGAGGAGGTCGAGCATGCAGAGGCCGAGGGCATTGCCTTTGAGCTTCTGAACAACCCCGCCGCCATTCTGGGCGACGAGGAGGGTCGCGTGACCGGCATCGAGCTTATCCGCCAGGCGCTGGGTGAGCCGGATGAAAAAGGCCGCCGCAGACCCGTGCCCGTCGAGGGCAGCAACTGGGTGCTGGATGTGGACGCGGTCATCGTCGCCATCGGCACCAGTCCCAACCCGCTGATCCGCTCCACCACACCGAATCTTGTCGTCACGAAGAAGGGCGGCATTGAGGCCGACGAGGGCGGGCGCACCAGCCGCGAGGGCGTCTTCGCCGGCGGCGACGCCGTGACGGGCGCCGCCACGGTCATTCTCGCGATGGGCGCAGGCAAAACCGGCGCGAAAAGCATCGACGAGTATCTGAAAAACAAGTAAACGAAACGCCGCAGACTGTCCCTATCGGATGCGTCTGCGGCGTTATAAAGGAAAGCTCATGAAAAAGAAACTCATTTTATTATTGCTCCTCGCCCTTGCGGGCTTTGCCGCTTTCCGGTATTTTGGCGGCAGCCTGCAGAAAACGGAGGGCGTCGCTGCACGCTACCGCGAGCATGAGATCAGCTGGAAACAGGTCTCGCAGGCGCGCGCCGTCTCCCGCCTGCTCGACGGCAAGGGCAAGTACAGCGACCGCGAGCTCGTCGACCGCATGCTGAAAGCCTATATCCTCTGGGACGAGGCGCGTGCTCTCGGCCTCAGCGCCAGCGAGAGCGAGCTTGCCACAGCCTTAAAAAACCTGCCGCTGCCGGACGGCAAAAGCTCTATTGAAGAATATCTGCGCACACTCAGCGGCAGCCTGGAGGGCAATCTGGACACGCTGCGCGTGGAGCTGCAGGGAATGCTCTCCCTCGACAAGCTGCGCGAGACGATCGCCAGGCAGAGCTGCGCCGAGCAGGGCGTCGACTTCGATCTGGAGCATCTGCCGGAATCTGTCAGCCGTTCGGTCAACGAGAAGCTGGACGCGCTGATCGAAAGCCGCATGGCCGAGGTCGAATATTTCTTTTAACACGCTGCAACACCCAAAAACGGCGGGAATTTGTTCCCCGCCGTTTTTTCGGCTTGTGTGCCCGGCGCATTCGTGGTATCTTATCCTGTGAAAGGAAGTGTTTCCCTTTGAAAATCGTTGTTTTGGGTGGCGGGATCAGCACCGAGCGGCAGGTCTCGCTGGTCACAGCCGGTTCCGTCTGCCGCGCGCTGCGTGAGCGCGGTCATCAGGCCGTGTTCGTAGATCTCTATCTGGGGCTTGAAGACGCACCGGAGGATCTTTCGTCGCTGTTTGACGCGCCGGACGGGCGCTGCGGCGCGGCGGAGATTGCGCGCAGCGCCCCGGATCTGGACGCCGTGCGCGCCTCCCGCCGCTGGCAGAGCCCCAGCCGCATCGGGCGCGGGGTGCTCGAGCTGTGCCAGCTGGCCGACTGCGTCTTTCTCGGCCTGCACGGAGCCGACGGCGAAGACGGCAAAATTCAAGCGGCGCTGGAGCTGCTTGGCGTGCCCTATACCGGCTCCGGCCCGCTGGCGAGCGCCGTCGCGATGGACAAAGCCATGAGCAAGCGCGTCATGGAGGCCAACGGCATCCGTACGCCCGCCTGGCAGGAGCTGCGCTATACCGAAGCGGAGATCCCCGCGCTGGCCCGGACACTGCCGCTGCCCTGTGCCGTCAAGGTTGTCAACGGCGGCTCGTCCATCGGCGTGGCGCTGCCGGAGACGCGCGAGGAGCTGGCGCAGGCGCTGCGCGAGATGCTGCCCTTTGGCGAGCGCGTAGTTGTGGAAGAAAAGATCAGCGGCCGCGAGCTGACGGTGCCTGTGCTGGATAACGCGGCGCTGTGCCCCATTGAGATCGTCCCGCCCGAGGGCGGCAGCTTTGACTACGTCGCCAAGTATCAGTCCGGCAGCGAGGGCGCGCTGGAGCTCTGCCCCGCGCCGATCACCGCGGATGAACGCGCTCTTTTGAGCGAGACCGCGCTGAAGCTGCACCGTGCGCTCGGCCTGTCCGTCTACTCCCGCACAGACTTTTTGCTGGACGCGCAAGGGCGCGCCTGGTGCCTCGAAGCCAACAATCTCCCCGGTATGACCCCCGCCAGCCTGATCCCGAAGGCCGCTGCCGAGGCCGGCATCGGCTACGGAGAGCTGTGCGAGAAGATCGTTCTGCTCTCGCTCTCGGCACGGCGCGCAGAAACCGGCCGATAATTCACAAATAGTTGATGTTTTGCCGGGCGAACCTGCTACAATGTAAGCAAGAATTCTTTTTCCGGGTGAGACTATGAGACAGCGTATCGCACGGTTCATGCTCGGCCGCAACGGGCAGGATCCTTTGAACATTTTTATATTGATCGCAGCCACGGCAGCCCTGGTGCTCGGCAGCTTTTTGCGCGGCTTTGTCGGCGATATCCTGCGCTTGATCACGCTGGCGCTGATCGCCGTGAGCTGGTTTCGGATGCTTTCAAAAAACCTGCCGCGCCGTCGGGCGGAAAACGCCCGTTATCTGCGCTGGCGCTATCAGGTGAGCGGCTTTTTCCGCTGCCAGAAGACCCGCTGGGAGCAGCGCCGTGACTACCGCTTTTTCACCTGCCCTTCCTGCCGCAGCACCCTGCGCGTGCCCCGTGGGCGCGGCAAGATCCGCATCGTCTGCCGCAAGTGCGGCAGCTCCTTCACCCGCAAAAGCTGATGTTTGGCTATCTTCGCGCGCAGACGGCGCTGCTGGATGAGACGCAGCTGCAGCGCTACCGCGCCTGCTACTGCGGCCTTTGCCGCAGCCTCGGTGAGCGGCACGGACAGCTTTCAAGGCTGACGCTCAACTACGATCTATGCTTTTTGGTACTGCTGCTCGACTCCCTGTACGAGCCGGAAACGAGGCAGGGCGCTCAGCCCTGCCTCGTTCATCCACGCAGCACCCGCCCCTGGCAGCGCAGCGAGTTTTCCGACTACGCTGCGGACATGACCGTGGCGCTGGCCTATGAAAAATGCCGGGATAACTGGCGTGATGATCTCAGCCCGCTTGCCCTGGCGGAGAGCGCGGCGCTGGGGCGCGCCTATCGCCGGGCACAAACGCGCTGGCCGCGTCAATGCGCTGCCATTCGCCGGGGTTTGGGCGAGCTCGCCGCGCTGGAGAAGTCGTCGATCGGCGATCCTGACGCTGCCGCCGCCTGCTTTGGCGGCATATTGGCGGAGCTATTCGTCTGCCGGGAGGATCGCTGGACGCCTGCGCTGCGCGCACTCGGCGCGTCGCTGGGACGCTTTATCTACACGCTGGACGCCTGCATGGATCTGGATCGGGACGCGCTTCTCACCCGCTTCAATCCCCTGCGCCGTTATTACGGCGCAGATAACGCCGCGCGCTTTCGCGACATTCTTAAAATGCTGCTGGGCGACGCGCTGCGCGCCTTTGACACGCTGCCGCTGGTGCAGGACGCCGGCCTTTTGAAAAACATTCTCTGTATCGGTCTATGGGCTGATTTTGACAAGAAATACGGAAGCGAGGATATGAGCCGCGATGGTGCAGGATCCCTATAAAGTCCTCGGCGTCTCTCCGGAGGCGAGCGACGAGGAGATCAAAAAAGCATATCGGGATCTGGCGAAAAAGTACCACCCGGATCGCAACCCCGGCAACGAGGCCGCCGCCCGTCGTATGAACGACATCAACGCCGCTTACGACCAGATCAAAAACGGCACGGCCCAGCCCGGCGGCGCGGAATACGGCAACAGCGGCGCGCAGGGCTACGGCTCGCAGGGCGCCTACGCCTACACCTGGAATCCCTTTACGGGCTGGAGCGCCTACGAGCAGACGCAGCAGACGCAGGAGCGCAGCGAATGCACCGCCGCACGCAACTATATCCGCAACGGCATGTACCGCGAGGCGCTCAATGCTTTAAGCAACGTCGATCCCGCCGAGCGCGACGGCCGCTGGTACTATCTCGCCGCCGTCGCGCAGATGTATCAGGGCAGCAAGATTGCCGCGCTGGAGAGCGCGAAAAAGGCGGTCTCGCTGGAGCCGGACAACCGGGAGTATCAGCAGCTTTTGCAGCAGCTCCAGTCCGGCGGCGACTTTTACAGCGATTACAGCGCACGCTATCGCAGCGGTTTGCCGATGGACCGGCTCTGCATGGGTCTCTGTCTGGCAAACCTCTGCCTCGGCCCACTCTGCGGCGGCCGTGTCTGCTGCTGCTAAAAAAGCGAAGGAACCGGTTTTTCTGCCGGTTCCTTCGCTTTTTCCTTTTATCCGAATACTGCCCGGATCGTCTGCTCGGTAAAATCGTCCAGCGCGGCAAAATCCATGTGCGGGCGGTAGACCGCCTCCAGCTCGTCGTGCAGGGACTTGGCCAGCCGCAGTTTCTCCACCGCACGGCACAGCATGGCATCCTCCATCTGGCGCGTCTGCCGCAGCTTTGCCCGCTCCTCGCGGCTCATTGGCTGCCCCATGCTGTCCAAACGGATGTGGCGCGTGTGAGCCGCCGTCGTTTCAAAGGCGGTAAACGCGACCCCCGCCTCCGGCAGCAGCAGCGCCTCCGATTTGCCGGCGTCCAACGGCGAGGGGCAGCGGATGCGCTCCAGCCCCCGTGCCGCAGCGAGCGACGCGGCCAGACGCAGGGTCTGTGCGGCCAGACCACGCTCGTCATGGAGCACGTAGACCAGCCCATAGCGTTCATCCAGCGGCAGGCGCAGCAGTCCGTCGCCGCAAATTGCGCTGAGATAGCGCGCCGTTTCCTGCCCCGGCTTTTGAGGACGCGGCGCACAGCGACGCAAAATCCCCTCCAGCCGCTGCTCCAGCCGCATTGCCAGCGCCGTGTCCATCTCTTCCCCCGCCGCCTCACGCAGCGCCCCTGCCGCAGCGAGGTCTTGGTAGGCCGCAGCGTATCGAGCGCGGTAAGCGTCGTAGAGCTCTCCCGCCCGCTTTTGCTCGTCCTCCGGCAGCGGCAAGCGGCAAAAGCGCCCCAAGTCCAGGTAATCCCCGTCCACGCCGAAGCGCCGGACGTCCAGCGTGTGCGGCGCCGTGCCGTCCACCCAGCCCTGGCGCAGCGCAGGAACGTACACGCCGTCGAGCGAGCCGGGATCGCCCGAACAAAGCACCTCGTCCACCTCGAGCCCCCGCTCGCGCGCCGCCGCGGCAATGCGCCGCATGAAGCTGGATTTGCCCGTGCCCGGCCCGCCCTTGATCACATGCAGCACCTCGCCCTCTGCCGCGGCAAAATAGCGGTACAGCGACTGAAAGCCCGCCCGGCTGTTTGCGCCGAGGAAATATTGTTCTCCCATGGATCCACCTCCCGTTTTTTTCTATTCTATGCCTTCCTGCTGCGGAAATGGAACAGAAACAACGCGA
>JAFWVV010000065.1 GCA_017518225.1 Oscillospiraceae bacterium
CCGCAGATGGAACCCTGGGAGGTCGAACCGTTGGAGGAGAGAACCTCGGAGACGACGCGGATGGCATAGGGGAAGTCCTCGACCTCGGGGATGACGGCCTCGAGCGCCTTCTCAACGAGCGCGCCGTGACCGTACTCGCGGCGGCTGGTGCTGCGCTGGGCGCGCGCCTCGCCGACGGAGTAGGAGGGCATGTTGTAGTGGTGCATGAAGCGCTTCTCCTCGTCCTCCCAGATGGTGTCAAGCTTCTGGGCCTCGCTCATGGTGGCGAGGGTCGCGATGGAGAGCACCTGGGTCTGGCCGCGGGTAAAGAGGCCGGAGCCGTGAACCTGCGGGATCACGCCGACCTCGGCGGCGAGCGGACGGATCTCGTTCATCTGGCGGCCGTCGACGCGCTTGCCGGCCAGCAGCCACTTCTTGACGACCTTCTTCTGCAGCTTGTAGAGGATCTCGCCCATGTACTGCATCAGCTCGGGATGCTCCTCGCCGTACTTCTCCTCAACCATGCTGATCCACTCGTTGACGCGCGCCTCGCGCACGTTCTTGTCGTCGGTATCCATGCAGTGCTCCATGGACTCGAACTCGTTTTCGACGAGCTTTTCAAAAAGCACATCGTCAAAGGAGGCGTGCTCATACTCGAACTTCGGCTTGCCGACCGCGGCGACCATCTCGTCGATCAGGTCGAGCACGGGCTGCAGGCGGCGATGCGCCTCAACGATACCCTCGTACATGACCTTGTCGGGCACCTGATCGGCCTCGGACTCGATCATGACAATCTTCTTGCGCGTGGCGGCGATGGTGGTGGTCATGCGGTTGCGCTTGCGCTCTTCCTGCGTGGGGTTGAAAAGGTACTTCTCCCCGTCCCAGCCGAGCACGATCCCGGCGATGGGGCCGTTGAAGGGCACATCGGAGATGCTGACGGCGGCGGAAGCGCCGATCATCGCGGTGATCTCCGGGCTGCAGTCGCGGTCAACGCTCAGCACCTCGCAGGCAATGACGACGTCGTTGCGCAGATCGCTCGGGAAGAGCGGGCGCATCGGGCGGTCGATCAGGCGGGAGGCCAGCACGGCGGGCAGACTGGGCTTGCCCTCGCGGCGCATGAAGCTGCCGGGAATGCGGCCGACGGCGTAGAGCTTCTCATTGAAGTCCACGGCGAGGGGGAAGTAGTCGATGCCGTCCTTCGGACGGGCGGAGGCGGTGCAGGTGACGAGCACGGTGGTCTCGCCGTACTTGACCAAAACGGCGGCGTTGCAAAGCTCCGCCAGCTTGCCGACCTCCATCGAGAGGGGACGGCCTTCGTAGGTCATTTCAAACTTGCGGTAGTTCGGAAACTGCTTGTTGGTAATGATCATATCTCTGTTCCTTTCTTGTATTCCCGGCCTCTCAGCACTTGGAGCGGCGTCCGCTGCGCGGGCGGCGCTCCAAATACTGAAGTGCCGGATTATTTTGCTTTCCTCGGGTAAAAAAATATGGGGAGACAGTATTCACTTGTCTCCCCATAAAACCTTCATTCGCTTCAGATGCCGAAAACCGCGATTACTTGCGGATGTTCAGCTTGGCGATGATCGCGCGGTAACGCTCGATATCCTTCTTCGCCATGTAGTCCAGCAGACGGCGGCGCTTGCCGACCATCTTGTACATGCCCAGACGGCTGTGGTCGTCATTGGGATGATTCTTCAGGTGCTCCGTCAGCTCGCGGATACGCTCGGTCAGGATCGCGACCTGAACCTCGGGAGAGCCGGTATCGCCCTCGTGGGTGGCATTGGCTTCAATAACGCCGGTCTTCTTTTCCTTGGTGATCATGTGGATTGTTCCCCTTTCAAAAGTTTTCTATACCCAGCGGCCGGGAAGCGGGCGGAAAGGACACCGCATAGCGGCATAACCCCGGATCGCAGCGCGCGGGCGCAAAGAGCATTTTAGCACGGAAGATGCACGGTGTCAACAGAAAAAGCGTGGAAAATGCGCTTTTTTCTCCGCCTCCCGTCAGCGGTTGCGCATCAGGGTCTTCATGCGCAGGCCGTGATCGAGGATGCTCTTGCGCAGGCGGAGATTCTTCGGCGTGACCTCCAAAAGCTCGTCGTCGGCCAGAAACTCGAGGCACTGCTCGAGGCTCATCTGGCGCGGCGGGATCAGCCGCAGCGCCTCATCCGAGCCGGAGGCGCGGGTGTTCGTCAGGTGCTTGGTACGGCAGACGTTCACCGGCACGTCCTCCGCCTTCGGGCAGACGCCGATGATCATGCCGGCATAGACCTTGGTGCCGGGCGTGATGAACAGCGCGCCGCGATCCTGTGCGTTCCACAGTCCGTAGGCGACGGCCTCGCCCGTCTCGAAGGCGATCAGCGAGCCGGTGCCACGGCGGGTGATGTCACCGCGGTAGGGCTCGTAGCGCTCAAAGACGGAGGCCAGAATCCCCTCGCCCTTGGTGTCGGTCAAAAACTCGTTGCGATAGCCGAACAGGCCACGCGAGGGAACCAGAAACTCCAGCTTCATGCGCGCGCCCACCGGCGTCATCTCGATAAACTCGCCCTTGCGCGCGCCGAGCTTCTCCATCACGGAGCCCATCGCGTCCGAGGGCACGTCCACCACGACGCGCTCCATCGGCTCGCACAGCTGGCCGTCGATCTCCTGATACAGCACGCGCGGAGGACTGACCTGAAACTCGTAGCCCTCGCGGCGCATGGTCTCGATCAGGATGGACAGGCTCATCTCGCCGCGCCCGGCGACACGGAAGCTGTCGGTGCTGTTTTCCACGTCGCTGACGCGCAGGGAGACGTCCTTGAGCGTCTCGCGCATCAGGCGCTCGCGGATCTGGCGGGAGGTGACGAATTTGCCCTCCTGCCCGGCAAAGGGGCTGTCGTTGACGGTGAAGGTCATTTCCATCGTCGGCGCGCTGATCTGGACGAAGGGCAGCGGCTCCGCCGCGCCGCGCGCGCAGATCGTGTCGCCGATGGTGATATCTCCGATGCCGCTCATAGCGATGATGTTGCCGGCGCTGGCTTCCGTGACAGGCACGCGGTTGAGCCCGTCGAACTGATAGAGGCTGACGGCCTTGGCCTTCATCGTCGGCGCGCCCGGATCGTGGTAGTTGCAGACCTCGATCTCCTGGTTCTGCCGGATCGCACCGCGCTCGATGCGGCCGATGGCGATGCGCCCGACATATTCGTTATAGTCGATGCTGCTCACGAGCATCTGGAAGGGCGCCGTCTCGTCCATTTCCGGCGCGGGAATATACTCGAGGATCGTCTCAAACAGCGGCTTCAAGTCCGTGCCGATCACCTCGGGCGAATAGCTCGCGGTGCCCTGACGGCCGGAGCAGAAGAGCATCGGGGAATCGAGCTGCTCGTCCGTCGCATCCAGATCCATCAGCAGCTCCAGCACCTCGTCCACCACCTCGTGGATGCGCTGGTCGGGGCGGTCGATCTTGTTGACAACGACGATGACCCTGTGGCCGAGCTCCAGCGCGCGGCTGAGCACGAAGCGCGTCTGGGGCATGGGGCCCTCCGCCGCGTCCACCAGCAAAATGACGCCGTTGACCATTTTCAAAATGCGCTCCACCTCGCCGCCGAAATCGGCGTGACCCGGGGTGTCGACGATGTTGATTTTCGTATCGCCGTACCAGACGGCGGTGTTCTTCGCCATGATCGTGATGCCGCGCTCGCGCTCCAGATCGCCCGAGTCCATGACGCGCTCGACGACCTCCTGATTGTCCCGGTAGACGCCGGACTGCTTGAGCATCTCGTCCACGAGCGTGGTCTTGCCGTGGTCGACATGGGCGATGATAGCGACGTTTCTCAGTTTATCCATTCTATAACCTGCTTCCATTGTTGTTAGACAAAATTGAATTTTACCATTCTCTTGCAGTAATTGCAACCGTTTCCCCGCTATTTTTCCCTCCGGCGTTGCTTTTTTTCCCGCGGCGTGCTACAATGTCAAAACCAAAAGAAACAGAGAGGCGATGATCCTATGAGCGACAAATTCTTTGCCTATATCTCCCGCATGCGCTATATCGGCCGCTGGAGCTTGATGCGCAATTCCCTGCCCGAAAACATTCAGGAGCACAGCCACATGGTCGCCGTGCTCGCCCATGCGCTGGGCGTCATCCGTCGCGATGTGTTTGGCATAGCCTGTGATCCGAACGAGGCCGCCGCCGTGGCGCTCTACCACGACAGCAGCGAAATCCTCACCGGAGATTTGCCCACGCCGATCAAATACCACAGCCGCGCGATCAGCAGCGCCTACAAGCAGGTGGAAAAGCTCGCCTGCGTCAAGCTGATCTCCACCCTTCCCGCAGAGCTTCTCGGCGCTTTCGAGCCGCTTTTGTACGGCGAGGCCGCCGAGCGCCAGCACGATCTCGTCAAGGCTGCCGACAAGCTCTCCGCCTACATCAAGTGCATCGAAGAGCGCAAGGCCGGCAACAAGGAGTTCTTGTCCGCCGAAAAGCAGCTGCGCGAGCTGCTTGAGCAGAGCCCCCTGCCCGAGGTCGGCTATTTTATGGAGCATTTCATGCCCGCCTTTGAGCTCAACATCGACGAGCTCGGCACGATGGAGTGAGGCGCCGCCATGGAACAGAGCAAGCTCGATCGCATCAACGAGCTTTCGCGCCTCGCCCGCGAGCGCGAGCTGACGAAGGCGGAGCGCGCCGAGCGCGAGGCCTTGCGCAAGGCCTATCTCGCCGAATGGCGCGAGAGCACGATCGCCGTGCTGGAGAACACCTGGCTCGTCACCCCCGACGGCAAGAAGCACAAGCTGCCTAAACGCGGGGAGCACTGAACACCTTGTCATGCCGAGCGCATTTTTCCTTGATATTTGCCCGAAAAATGGCCATGTTACTCCGCGTTGCTTGCGGCAACGGGGGTCCGGGGCTATGATAGGAACACCAAGGCAAAGGAGGAATGAAACATGCTTGGAGAAAACATCAAAACGCTGAGAATCGCACAGGGCTTCACGCAGGAGGAGCTTGCCATCCGCCTGCATGTCGTCCGTCAGACCGTATCCAAATGGGAGAAAAACCTCTCTGTCCCGGACGCGGCCATGCTGCAAAAGCTCGCCGAGGTGCTCGATCGCCCGGTCAACGAGCTGCTGGGCGCGGACATCGTCGAGCGCGAGGATCAAAACGCACTGGCCGATCAGCTCGCTCGCATCAACGAGCAGCTTGTCATCCGCAATCGCCGCGGCAAGCGGATCTGGACTGCCCTTGCTGTTGTGTTCGCCGCACTGCTCCTGCTGCCTATGGTCAGTCTGCTTTTTGCCGTTTCCGCCAGAAGCGCCTATTCTGTCGGCACAAGCCTTTCGGAGAACGCCCATTACAGCCAGCAGGAGGTCGATGAGGCCATTGAGGTCTTTCAAAAGAGCTTCCGGCGCAGCTGCCGAAAGGCGCAGTTGGAGAGCATTTCCTATGACGATGAGCTCGCCGCGCCGCTGGAGCAGCAGCTCGCCGCGCAGCACGAGCATGCCGATGTGCTGATCCTGTTTGTGGATTTCAGAACAGGCGCAAAGCCCGGCTTTGACACGCTGCAGCCAAACACGCGCTATACCGCCTGTCCCTGGCTACTGACGCGCGGCGCGGACGGCCGCTGGACGCTGCGCGAGCCCTTACCGGAACTGGCGAAGCCTACCACCAAACAGAACGACAAAATCACATAAAAACAGGCGCTTCCAAAGGCTTCACCTCTGGAGGCGCTCTTCTTTTTGGGACTTTTCTTTACAGCCCCCGTTTGTTTTCTTTCATTGCAATGCTTCTGAGCTCATGGCGCGTCACACCCTTGGACATTCGGTCGACGTTGTTCTGAACGCTGATGTAATGCCGATTGATCCCGCGTTCCGGCGCTTTCTCAATCGACGGATAGATCAGCATCGTCCCCTCTGTCGCCTCCATAACCTCATAGACCGTAATCTTGAACGGCGAGCTGACCGGCCGACATCCGCCATCCGATCCTCGCACGCTGTCCACAATTCTCTTATTGTGCAGCTTATCCAAAACGTGGCGCATCATATTGTCGGAGATTCCAGTTCATTTCGACAGCTCTATCGTCGAAAGTGGGTGGCACAGCGGATTTGCTGTGCCACCCAATCTTAACGGATTGCTTGGATGCTTTACTTATCCTTCCTTCTCTATACACAAAGGAATCCTACAGATGCTGCGCCTTTTGCGCGGCTGTTCTCTTTCCTCAGCCGACAGTGTGTCCATCGCCGAACGACAGACGGACGCTATCCTCAAAGTCGTTCAAACAGATATACATCGGCGCGCCCTCCTGGTCTCCCTCAAAAAATACCGTAAGATAATAATTCAGCGGGGCGACGCTGGCTACATCCTTCATCAGCACAGAACCGTCAATCGCGGGAAAATCTCCGTAGAACTTATCCGTGGTATCCGCGATGCGATAGCCGGAAAAGCCCCAGTATTCCGCCAGCAGACCGCAGAAGCGATCTACTGTCAAATCGCCGGGAATGATGTCCTCCATGCCCACATCCGACTGTGCGCAGATCGCCGCATACAAGACTTTTCCGCTGCGCGTGTCCACGCGCATCTCCCCACTATACTTCCCCACGCCCTCGCCATACCATTGTGTCTGGTAGTTGTGCGGAAACAGTCTGTTGTACCAGTAGGAGTCGCCCTGCTCCTCCTCTAATTCATAGATTTCCGTCGCCGGGCCGCTGAACGTGATCTCCTGTGAAATCAGCCCCATTTCCTTCCAGACCTCCAGCTGCTCCAGCGCCACCTTTTCCGCCGCCTCCGGCGTGGAAATCGCAGCGTTGGCCGCATAGGATACCGCGCCCAGCGCCAGCAGCAGCGCCGCGGCGAGCGCAAGGCTAATGATGCGTTTTTTCTTCATGTGTACCGTCCTTCCCGGAGCGCCGGCAGCGTTTCCGGGCGCGTAGCAGATTGCCTCTTCCACATAGCGATCCTCCAGATCCGTGATCGCCTGAAAGACTTTTTCCCCGTTCATACGAGCAGACCCTCCTTTTGCAGTTGTTTTTGTAATTTCTCCCGAAGGCGGAAAAGACGCAGCGAAACCCGGTTCTCCCTCACGCCCATAGCGGCCGCGATGTCCCTGACGGGATCGGCATACCAATAGCGGCGCACAAAGAGAAAGCGGTCGTCGTAGTCGAGTGCGGACAAAAAGCAATGGACGGCGTCGAGAAGCTCCCGGTTTTCCAGCTCCCGCTCCAGATCAATCCGGGACGGGATGCACTCGCTCAGCTCGTCGAGCACCAACGCAAAGCCGCCGTTTCGCTTCTGCGCGGTCTCGCTGCGGAGCTTCGACACCGCAAGATTGCGGGCGATGCGGCAGAGATACGCGCCCAGCGGCTCCGGCCGCTTCGGCGGGATGCTGTTCCAGGCAGCAAGCCAGACGTCGTTGACGCACTCCTCGGCGTCCTGCCTGTCCCGCAGGATGTTCCCTGCCGTTTTCCGGACGCTTGCCCCATAGCTTTTTTCCATTGCCTCCACCGCCTGCTCCGAGCGCTCAAAGAGCAGGCCGATGATTTGGCTGTCGTCCACTGTCGTCACTTTCTTTCCCCTTCACCCTGTTTATCGCAAAAGGCGAAAGAATCTTTCAGATATTTTTATATTTTTACAAAAACCACTGTGCCGGCGTCCGGCCGACACAGCGGTCGCTTGATCAAAACTGTTTTTTGAAGCAGACGTAGGGACTGACGCAGCGAAAACCGCAGGCAAGCGCGTCAGACTGTTCCTCCTGCTCGTGAAAGCAGACCATGTGCCGGACGCCGCGGCGCTTTTCCGCGTTCAGCACCGCCGTCAGCAACATCCGGTAGACTTCACCGTCATAGACGCCGCCGGGATAGTCCACGCCGAAAATCTCCGACATGCTGGTATCGTCCCAAAGCCGGTAGTAGATCGCGCCCGCCGCTTTTTCGCTTCCATCGCGCAGCAGCAAAAAGATCCCCCATCGATCCAGAGCTTCATAAATCCGCTCGGTGTTCCAGTACATATCCGTATTCTGATCATGGAGCGCGGCGAAAAGCGGATAATTGTCTTTCGTCACGCCGATCACGTCGGGGTGCTCCGCTTGCAACTCATAGGATGCAAAATCCAGCGCATCACAGTAGGTCTCCTCGATGCGCTCCCAGCCCCAGCCGTCCAGCGCAGCGGTCGCCTCGGTGTTTTCCGTCGAAAAGCCCAGATAACAGTTATAGCCGGGAAATCGCTCCCGCGCAAAGTTGATAAATTCTGCCAGCGCCTCGCGCGTGCCCTCCGCGATGCAAAAGGCGCAGGTTTGCAGATAGCGATCCTCCGGGATCGTATAATAGTGGATCCATCCGCTGACCTTGCCCTCCTGCTCAAACAGCAAAATCTCCTCGGTGTCGTCGGTCAGCGCGCGCCGCGACATGCGGATAAAGTCCTCGCGGGTCTTCACGCCGTCGGCATAAGTCGGAAAGCCCGAGCGCGTCAAGTTGCAGGCAAGGACATAGGCAAAGTCGACATACAGATCAAACTCTTCCGGTTTCAGGCGGCGAAGCATCTGATATTCCTCCCTGTCTCCCCGTTCTTCTAAAAACTGAAAACTAAAAACTCAGTCGCAGCGCCGGGGCATTGGTGCCCGCGGCGGCGCAGGTCTGTGCGCCCGCGGCACGCGCCGCCTCCGCCGTTTGGCGAAGATCGAGAGCGCGCTTCGTCGCCCAGACCACGGCTGCCATCGCCGCGTCCCCGGCGCCGGTGGCGTCCACAATGGGGCCCGGCAGACAGGGCAGGTAAAGCAACTCCTCTCCCTCCGCAGCAAGAAGACCCTCTGCGGCAAGGCTGATGATCACGCGCTTGACGCCCTGATTCAGCAGCGCGCGCGCGGCCTGTTCCGGCTCGCGCTCGCCGGTCAGCGTTTGCGCCTCCAGCGCATTCGGCTTGATCGCCTGCAGGCGCGGCAGCAGCTTTTCCAGCCGCGGCGCCTTCGTCGCGCTCACCGGGTCGGCAAAAAGCGGCGCGGTGCAGCGCTCTGCCAGAAAGCTTAGCGTCTCCTCGGGCAAATTCGCGTCGAGCACAACGGCCTCCGCTTCGTTCAATTCCCCCAAAATCGTTTCCAGCAGCTCCGGGCGGATTGTCGCGGTCACGTCCATGTCGGACACCGCCGCATGCATATCCCCCGAATCGTCCGCGAGATACAGATAGGCCGCCGAGCGCGCGCCGGGCACGGTCTGCAGCCAGCGCGTGTCGATGCCGAGCGAAACGCAGCTCTGGCGGATGCCCTGCCCGAAGAGATCGTCCCCGACGGCGGAGACGAGACGCACCCGCTCGCCCAGCAGCGCCAGATTGTGGGCGATATTTCGTCCGACGCCGCCGGGACGCAGGCTGATGCAGCCGGGATTGGAGTCGCCCAGGCGCAGCGCTCTCGCGCTGCGCCCGCCGATGTCGGTATTGGCGCCGCCAATGACGGCGATAAATCCCTCGTTTTTTACAGCTTCCATATATTCTCTGCGTACTCACGGATGGCGCGGTCGGCGGCAAAGAAGCCGCTCTGCGCGGTGTTCACCAGCGCGATACGGGAAAACTCGTCGCGGCTGCGGATGCGCTCGTAGAGCTTTGTCTGGCAGTCGGCGTAGGAACGGTAGTCCGCCACCAGCATATACTGGTCGCCGCCGTAGAGCAGCATGGAGACAAGGTCGGAATAGCTCTTGCCGTCGGCAAAGCCGTCGCGCATGCGCTTGAAGATGCGCTGCAGCTCGTGATCAGTGTTGCAGATATCCTGCGGCGAGTAGCCGCGGCGCCGCCAATCCTCGATCTCCTCTGTATGCAGGCCGAAGAGGAACATGTTCTCGTCGCCCAGACGCTCGTACATCTCGACGTTCGCGCCGTCGAGCGTGCCGATGGTCACCGCGCCATTCATCATCAGCTTCATGCAGCCGGTACCGGAGGCCTCCTTACCGGCAGTGGAGATCTGCTCGGACACCTGCGCGGCGGGCACGATGGCCTCGGCGGCGGAGACACGGTAGTTTTCCACGAAGTAGACCTGCAGCTTGTCCTTGCACAGCGGGTCGTTGTTGATCTCGTGCATCAGACTCAAAATCAGCTCGATGATGCGCTTGGCGGTCTTGTAGCCGGCGGCGGCCTTCGCGCCGAAGACGAAAGTGCGCGGCACGAAGTCGCGGTTGGGCTCGTCGTGAATCTGCTGCTGCAGCTCAATGATGCGCATGGCGCATAGCAGCTGCCGCTTATACTCGTGCAGACGCTTGACCTGCACGTCCATCACCGCGTCGGTGTTGAACACAAAGTGATCGTTGCGGCGGGCAAAGGCGGCAAAGCGCCGCTTATTCTCGTTCTTGATTTCCTCGATGCGGCGCAGCACCTGCGTATCGGTGGCAAATTCGTTCAGCCCGGCCAGACGCTCCGGCTCGAGCAGGTACTTGTCGTCGCCCAGCAGTTCGCAAATCAGCTCGTGCAGACCGGGGTTGATCTGGCTGAGCCAGCGGCGGTGGTCGATGCCGTTGGTGACGTAAGTGAAGCGATCCGGGCGCAGAGAGTTGAGATCGGCAAAGAGATCGCGCTTGAGGATATCGCCATGCAGACGGGACACGCCGTTAACCTTATAGCAGGCGGCCAGACAGAGATTGGCCATGTGCACCTGCCCGTCACGGATGATCATGTTGCGCCCGACGCGGCCGCCCTGGCCGAAGCTCTCCACCAGATAACTGACCCAGCGCTTGTTGATCTCGCACAGGATCTCCCACAGGCGCGGCAGCAGCTTTTGAATCAGATCCTGCGGCCACTTCTCCAGCGCCTCGCTCATGACCGTGTGATTGGTGTAGGCCACGCTCTGGCGCACAATCTCCCAGCTGTCGTCCCAGCCCAGGCCGTGCTCGTCCATCAGCAGGCGCATGAGCTCCGGGATGATCATGGCGGGGTGGGTGTCGTTGATCTGGATGACGTGGTGCTTGGCAAAGCTGCGCACGTCGCCCCACTTGCGCACGTGCGCACGCAGGATGTCCTGCGCGCTGGCAGAGACGAAGAAATACTGCTGCTTGAGGCGCAGGGTCTTGCCCTCGATGTGGTCGTCGGCGGGATAGAGCACCTTGGTGATGACCTCGGTCATGGTGCGCTGTTCCATGCTCTTGACGTACTCGCCCTCGGAGAAGAGATACATATCCAGCGAGTTCGGGCTGTGCGCCTCCCAGAGACGCAGGGTGTTCACCCCTACGCCGTTGTAGCCGGCGATCAGCATATCGCGCGGCACGGCGGTGACGGCGGTATAACCCGTGTGCTCGGCGCGATAGTGACCGGTCTCGTCCCAGTGCGGCGCGATCTGGCCGCCAAAGCGCACCTCCACCTGATCGTCATAGCGGGAGATCAGCCAGCTTTCCATCGCGCTGCGCCAGTTATCGGCGATCTCGGTCTGCTTGCCCGCGATGAACTTCTGCCGGAAAATGCCCAGCTCATAGCAGAGCGAATAGCCGGTAGCTTCCATGCCCAGCGTCGCCATGCTGTCCATATAGCAGGCGGCAAGACGGCCGAGGCCGCCGTTGCCGAGACCGGCGTCAGGCTCCGCCTCAAAAATGTCCGCAGCATTGCGTCCCATATCCTCCAGCGCACCGGAGACTGCCTCGCCAATGCCGAGGTTGAAGGCGTTTTTCATGAGGCTGCGCCCCATCAAAAACTCCATGGACATATAGTGGATTTCCTTCTCCTGCCGCTTGGGGTCCTCCGCCACCAGCAGGCGGCTCATGATCTCACGGATCACGATCGCCGTGGCCTGAAAGATTTGATCGTCGGAAGCGTTGGCGCCGGTAACGCCGAAATGCGCACAGAGCTTGTCCTCAATCGCGCTGCGCACTTCATCGCGTGAAATTTGACCGATCATATTGTTTTCCTCCCAGATATAGAATAAGCGTTTCGCTTCCCCTGCGCCGCAGGGGAAGCGAAACGCATGGTTAACTCAGAATGGACTCAAAGGCTCTTGCCCTTGCCGATCACGATGGGCAGCTTTTCGCTGCCGGTCAGCACCGTATCCGGCGCAATTTTACAGCGTTTATCGGCAATCACGGCATTCAGCCTCGCGCCGTCGCCGACGACGGTATCGCGAAACAGGATGCAGTTTTCCAGCTTCGCGCCCTTGCCGACGCGCACACCGGAAAACAGGATGCAATCCTTAAGCTCGCCCTCAATGATGCAGTTGTCAGCAACCAGACTGCCGCTGACCGAGGCGTTTTCCCCGTAATAGGTGCTCACGCCCTCCTGCGATTTGGTGCGCACCGGGCGCTCCTGCGGGAACATTTCACGGCGCTTGGCCGGCGCGAGCATATCACGGCTGGCGCTGTAGTAGTCGTCCACGCTGCGAATGATCTCCGCGTAGCCGCGGTGAATCGCCAGCGCCATTTTCCCGCCCCCGGCGAGATAATCGTCAATCCCGCCGCGATGGAAGCGGTATTCGTTGCGCTCGTCGGCGCGGGCCATCATCGACAGCAGCGTCTGCTTTTCAATCACGTAACCCTCCAGCGAGGCATAACCCTCGCCCTCGCCCTGCACGTCATAGCGCGCGCTCTTGACAAAGCCGTTCTCGTCCGCCACATAGCGGTTGCGGGCGCTGCGCGGCGTGTGCTCACTGCAGATGGCGGTGATCGGCGCGCCGACGCGCAGATGCTGCTCCAGGATCGGGCTCAGGTCGATATTCGCGGCCAGATCGCCCAGCAGAAGCACGACGTGCTGCTGCGGGATATCGCGCACGTAAGCGGCGACGGCGTTGAGCGCCTCCATCGTTCCGGCATAATCGCCCTTGTGGTATTCGGGCAGACCGAAGGGCGGCAGAATGCGCAGGCCGCGCGATTTGCGGCTCATGTCCCAGGGCTTGCCGCTGCCCAGATGATCCAGCAGGGACTGATAGTCGCGCTGCATGATGACGCCAACGTCTCGGATGCCCGCATTCATCAGCGAGGAGAGCGAAAAGTCGATCAGACGGTAGCGCCCGCAAAAGGGCAGAGAGGCAGCGGTACGGTAGCTGACGAGCTCACCGAGCGCCGGCGCCGTGCGATAGGCAAAAACGATTCCATGGAAATCCAGCATGGCTCAAACCTCCTCGCTCGTATAGATCATCGCGCTGGCGGGAACGCTCGCGCCGGGGCGGATATGCAGATCCGGCCCGCAGGTCGCCACGCCCCAGCCCTCGCTGCCGTCCGGCTGCGCGCCAACGTGCGCGCCGCGGCCAATAACGGTGTTTTCTCCGATGATGGCGTATTCCACCGTAGCTCCCTCCTCACCCACCGCGCCGGGCATTAGCACGCTGTAGAGAACCTTCGCGCCCTTTTCCACGCGCACGGAGGAGGACAGCACGGAATTTTCCACGTCGCCGTCGATCTCGCAGCCCTCGGTGACGATGGAATGCACGATACAGGCGTCCTTGCCCGTGTAGTGCGGCGGGCAGACGGCGCTGCGGCTGGCAATGGGCCAGGCGGGATCAAAGAGGTTGATCTGCGTCGTGGAAAGCATGTCCATATTCGCGTCCCACAGGCTTGTGATCGTGCCGACGTCGCGCCAGTAGCCGTCGAAGCGGTAGGGCCAAAGCTTTTCGCCGGCGGCGAGCATCTTTGGGATGATGTTTTTGCCAAAGTCCTTGCTGGAGTTCGGGTCCGCCTCGTCCTCAATCAGATACTGACGCAGCTTCGGCCAGTTGAAGATATACACGCCCATCGAGGCCAGATCGCTCTTCGGCTGCTTGGGCTTCTCCTCAAACTTGCAGACATAGCCGTCCGCCCCGAGATTCATAATGCCAAAGCGCGTAGCCTCCTCCATGGATACCTGCAGCACGGAGATCGTACAGGCGGCGTCCTTTTCGATGTGCTCGCGCAGCATTTTTGCGTAGTTCATTTTATAAATATGGTCGCCCGAGAGGATCAGCACGTTCTCCGGATTGTAGTGCTCGATAAAGGATATATTCTGATAGATCGCGTTGGCCGTGCCGGTGAACCACGAGCCCTGCTCATTGGCGCCGAGATACGGCGGCAGGATGTACGCGCCGCCCTCTGCCACGTCCAGATCCCAGGGCTGACCGTTGCCGATGTAGCTGTTGAGCTGCAGCGGACGGTACTGGGTCAGCACACCGACCGTGTCGATGCCGGAGTTGGCGCAATTGGATAAGGGGAAGTCAATGATGCGGTATTTGCCGCCGAAGGGAACGCTGGGCTTGGCCGCATGCTGCGTCAGCGCATACAGACGCGAGCCCTGTCCGCCGGCAAGCAGCATGGCAATACAGGTTTTTTTCATAAACTGCCTCCTTTTTCTTTTCTGCATAGGGTATAACGCTGGTTTTTCTGCTCAGTTAAAGCGGTTCATCGCGCGCTCCGGCCCCTCCGTGATATAGGAGATTACAGCCTCTGCAGCCCGCCCGGCCGCTGCGCGCATATCCTCCGCGTCCTGATTTTTGAACGCTGACAGCACCCAGTCGGCCAGATCATAGTCCTCGTGCGGCGGCGCGCCGACGCCGAGACGGATGCGCGGAAAGTTCTCCGTTCCGAGACAGGCGATCAGGCTTTTGAGGCCGTTGTGACCGCCGGCAGAGCCCTTCGTGCGCACACGAAGAGCGCCGATGGGCAGCGCCGTCTCGTCCGAGACGACCAGCACCCGCTCCGGCGGGATCTTGTAGAACTTCGCCGCCTGCGCGGCCGCCTCGCCGGAGAGATTCATATAGGTCTGCGGCTTCATCAAAAGCACCGGCTCATCGCCGATCCTGCCCTGCCCGGTCAGCGCGCGAAAGCGCGCGCGGTTGACGGAGATCTTCAGCTTGTCGGCCAGTGCGTCCGCCGTCATGAAGCCGGCGTTGTGGCGCGTGCCCTCATAGCGCAGCCCGGGATTGCCCAGACAGACGATCAGCCAGCGCACACCGCCGTTTTTCTGAAACAGCATATCAGTTGTCAAAGATGCTCGCGATGGAGACTTCTTCGTAGATGCGGCGGATCGCCTCGGCAAAGATCGAGGCCGTGGACAGATAGTGGATCTTGTCCACCTTCGGCTTATCCTCGGGATACGGGATGGTGTCAAGCAGCAGAAGCTCCGTGATGCAGCTTTGCTCAATGCGCTCAAGCGCCGGGCCGGAGAGCACACCGTGGGTCGCGCAGGCATAAACCTCCTTCGCCCCGCCGATCTCCTTGATGGCCTTGGCCGCGCCGCACAGAGAGCCCGCGGTGTCCACGATGTCGTCCAGCAGGATGCAGGTCTTGCCCTCAACGTTGCCGATGATGTTCATGACCTCGGACTGGTTGGCCTTTTCGCGGCGCTTGTCCACGATCGCCATGTTGGTGCCGAGATTCATCGAAAAGGCGCGGGCGCGGGCCGTGCTGCCCACGTCCGGAGAAACGACCATCACGTCCTCGTTGTTCTTGCCAAAGGTTTTTACATAATGCTTGGAGAAAAGATGCGCGCCCATCAGGTTGTCCACAGGGATGTCAAAAAAGCCCTGAATCTGGGCGGCGTGCAGATCCATCGTCAGCACACGGTCGGCGCCGGCGGCGGTGATCAGGTTGGCGACGAGCTTGGCGGAGATAGGATCGCGGCTCTTGGCCTTGCGGTCCTGCCGGGCATAGCCGAAATACGGAATGACGGCGGTGATACGGCCGGCCGAAGCGCGGCGCATCGCGTCGATCATGATGAGCAGCTCCATCAGATTGTCGTTGACGTGGTTGCAGGTAGACTGAACGATGAACACGTCCTTGCCGCGCACGGGCTCGTACACCGAAATGGAGCACTCGCCATCCGCGAACTGTGTGGCGTTGCAATCGCCGAGCTTGATATAAAGCTGGCTGCAGATGTCCTTGGCCAGGTTGGGGTTTGCGTTTCCTGCGAAGACCTTGATCTCCTTGCCGTGTGCAATCATCTCTGTCTTTTCTCCTCATATCTTGTATTGAGCGCGAAACGCACTCCTATTCAGCATCAGTATAGCACAAGCATTTTCAAATGAAAAGAGCGGATTGCCTTTTTCCGCCGAGAAAACGCAATAAAAAAACTGATTTACAAGCGCGCGGTTTTTGTTTATAATAGTGCAGCATGACGAAAACCAGAGGAGAAACGATCTATGCTTGCATTTGAAGAATACAAGGGAAAACTCAACGCCCTCAAGCCGACGCTGGAGCTGCTGCGCGGCGCGCTGAAGCTTGACAGCGCCCGGCGCGAAATTGAGGAACTTGAGGCCGCCAGCGAGCGCGAGGGCTTTTGGAACGACGTTGAAAAATCCAAGAAGGTGCAAAAGCGCCTTTCCGTGCTCAAGGGCAAGGTCGAGGGCTATGAAAAACTCTGCGCCTCCTGGGACGACATGCTCACCTTGTGCGACATGGCGCTCGAGGAGAGCGACGACTCGATGCTCGAGGAGCTGCAGAGCGAATACCAGAGCTTCACCGAGAAGGCCGAGGCGATGCGGCTCGGCACGCTTTTGACCGGCGAATACGACGCCAACAACGCCATCCTCACCTTCCACGCCGGCGCCGGCGGCACCGAGGCGCAGGACTGGGCCTCGATGCTCTACCGCATGTACAACATGTGGGCCGACCGCCACGGCTACAAGGTCAAGGTCATGGACTATCTCGACGGCGACGAAGCCGGGCTCAAAAGCGCGACCATCATGATCGAGGGCGAAAACGCTTACGGCTTCCTCAAGAGCGAGCACGGCGTGCACCGTCTCGTGCGCGTCAGCCCCTTTGACGCCGCCGGCCGCCGCCACACCTCCTTTGCCGCGCTCGAGGTCATGCCGGAGATCACCGACAACAGCGAGATCGAACTCAAGGACGACGACATTGAAATGCAGGTCTACCGCTCCTCCGGCGCGGGCGGCCAGAAGGTCAACAAGACCTCCTCCGCCGTGCGTCTGATCCACAAGCCCACCGGCATCGTCGTGTCCTCGCAGGTCGAGCGCAGCCACTTCCAGAACCTCGAAAACTGCAAAAACATGCTGCGCGCGCGTCTGGCTGAGATCAAGGAGCGCGAGCACCTGGAGAAGATCAGCGACATCAAGGGCGTTCAGATGAAGATTGAATGGGGCAGCCAGATCCGCTCCTACGTCTTCATGCCCTACCAGCTCGTCAAGGATCTGCGCACCGAGTATGAGACCGGCAACATCGCCTCCGTCATGGACGGCGATCTCGACGGCTTCATCAACGCCTTCCTCTCGATGAAGGCGGCGGATTAAGCGGAGAAAAAATCATGCTTCTGGAAGAGTTTTCTTTTTCGCGCGACGCCGTCATCAACCCGGACATGGTGACGACGCCCGTCGCCGACTTCCCTGCCGTGACGATCTCCTGCTTTTCCAAAACGCTGTTTGACAGCGCGCTCTCCCAGTTTGAGCCAAAGCTGCTCGTCGAGCTCCGCTCCGCCGTCGGTCGGAATCCGGTTTATGAGGTGTGCTATCAGGGGCAGCGCTTCGCGCTTTTCCAGTCGTATGTCGGCGAACCCTCCTGTGTCGGGCAGTATGAGGATCTGATCGCCATCGGCAGCCGACAGCTGATCCTGCTGGGCAACTGCGGCGTACTGGACCGCTCGATCGAGGACTGCGGCATCATCATCCCGACGCTTGCGCTCCGGGACGAGGGCACCAGCTACCATTACGCGCCGCCGAGCGACCGCATCGCGGTCAACCGGAAGTATCGCAAGGAATTTCAGGATGTCCTGCGGCAATTCGGTTATCCCTTCGTGGAGGGCACGACCTGGACGACCGACGCTCCCTACCGTGAAACCCGCGAAAAGGTCGCGCGCCGCCGGGCGCAGGGCGCGATCTGCGTAGAGATGGAATGCGCCGGGATGCAGGCGCTCTGCGATTTCCGGAACACGGGCTTTTTCCAGTTTTTCTATGCCGGCGATAATCTGGATCATTCCACCTGGCAGCCCAGGAGCTTCTCCGGCGACGTCCGTCTGGACGACAAAACGAAAATCATGTTTCTGGCCTTTGAGCTTGGATTAAAGATCATGCAGGCCGGAGAATAAGCCAAAAGCGAACGGATTTTTCCATCCGTTCGCCTTTTTTCGTTTCCGTAGCCGACGGCGCAGGCCTATGCCTGCGCCGTCGTTTTCTGTGTTTGTATTATAGCAGAAAACGGCGGTGATTTCAAGTCTTGTTCTTCCTCGCGTCCGTCCCTATAATGAAGCCATATTTCACGAGGAGGGATACGATGCAACGCAGCGACATGATCTATGACCTTTCCACCATCTGGGCCTCCGTCAAGGAAATCTTCCCCTATTTTGACCGGCTCCCCTTTGACTGGGACGAACAGTATCTCCAGTATCTGGACAGGCTCCTCGCGCTTTCCACCGATGATGAGCAAGGTTTTCACCGGCTTCTGTCGGATTTCATGGCCAGCCTGAACGACGGGCATACCGAATATTTCCCGCCGAAAGCATATCGGGTGAAAAAGCCATCGTACCCGCGGGATCCGCCGTCGCATACCTGGCACGACGGTGTGCTGACCGTCAAGCTCAACGAGTTTTTGTCTGACCACTCGCCCTACGTCCGCGCGCTGCTGGAGGAACACGCCGACGCGCGCCTGGTGCGTCTGGACATCCGGGACAACCGGGGCGGCACGACTTATTTTTCCGCCAAGGTGGCGGAGTTGTTCATCTCCGGGGTCTTCCACGGCTGTCAAAAATGGACGCAGCTTCGTAAGGCCGTTGACGTCGCCGTCGCCAGCCAGACGGCCACCGACAACAGAGAACAGCTGCAAAAATACATCGACGCCGGGCTGATGACCGAGGACGAGATCGACGATGCGAAGGTGATTCTCCAGCGCCGCCAATATGAGCGCTATGTGGACAGTTGGGGCGCCGAAGGCCATGCTGCCCTCTATCAGGGGCCGCTGGAGCTTTTGATCTCCCGGCGCACCTATTCCGCCGCCGAGGACTTCACCGCCATGTTCAAATCCAACCGCCGCGGCACCCTCATCGGCGAGCCGACCGGCGGTTCCAGCGGAACGCCGTACCTTTTCAAGCTCCGCTGCGGCGGTGGCGGAAGGATCGTCTCCGTCGGCTACCGCCTGCTCGACGGGACGGAGTTCATCGGCTGCGGCATCCAGCCGGACGTCTTCGTTGAGACAGACGAATGAAAAAAGGCAGGGAAAGACGCTCTTTCCCTGCTTTTCGATTTTTATGCTTAATAGTTCTGCTCGCGCAGCTCAAAATAGCTCTGCGGATGATTGCAGACGGGACATACCTCAGGGGCGGCGGTGCCGACCACGATGTGCCCGCAGTTGCGGCACTCCCAGACCTTGACCTCGCTCTTGGCAAAGACCTGCGCGGTCTCGACGTTTTTCAGCAGGGCGCGATAGCGCTCCTCGTGCTCCTTCTCGATCGCGCCGACGCCGCGGAACTTGGCCGCCAGCTCCGGGAAGCCCTCTTCCTCGGCCTCGCGCGCCATGCGCTCGTACATGTCAGTCCACTCGAAGTTCTCGCCCTCGGCGGCCTGCCGGAGGTTTTCCGCCGTCTGGCCCAGTTCGCCCAATTCCTTGAACCAGAGCTTGGCATGCTCCTTCTCGTTCTCCGCCGTCTTCAAAAACAGCGCGGAGATCTGCTCATAGCCCTCCTTCTTGGCGACGGAGGCAAAATAGGTGTACTTATTTCTCGCCTGAGACTCGCCCGCAAAGGCCTCCCAGAGATTTTTCTCGGTCTTGGTGCCCGCGTACTTGTTTGCCATCGCTTATTCCTCCTTTGAATATTAGAATTAGATTTGCTGTATTTACTATACCCCTGCGCACAACGTGCTGTCAAGGTTTAGACTTTCCCCAGCATCCTCAAATATTCCGGCAGCCCCAGTTCAAATTTCACGCCGTACCAATGACTCTCGTCGCCCTGCGTCAGCTCGATGCAGCGCACGGTATAGTCGGCGGCCAGCACGGCGGCTTCATAGCTGCTCTTTCCGTTCATCAGCGCACCCACAAAGGCCGCGGCATACACGTCGCCCGTGCCGTGGCAGCCCTTAGAGATCTTGCGGTGCTCGTAATAGCGTGCCCCCTTGTCGTCGAACACGACAACGCCCGTCTGATCCGGCGCATAACCCACGCCGGTCAGAACGACGGTTTTCGCGCCCGCCGCATACAGCTTGCCCAGCAGCGCCGAGATATACGCCGGATCGTAGCTTTCACGATACTCCATCCCGGTCAAAAAACAGGCTTCGGTGATGTTCGGCAGTATGATATCCGCCTGAAACGCCAACTCCTTCATCGCCTCCACATAGTCCATATCGAAGGCAGGATAGAGCTTGCCGTTATCCGCCATGGCCGGATCCACGATACGCAACCCGCCATCCGCCAGGAGCTTGGCAAAGATATCCTTGACATAGTCGATCTGCTCCGTACTGCCGAGATAGCCGGTGTAGACCGCGTCAAAGCGAATGTTTTCCTTTTGCCAGTGCGCGGCAATGCCGGGAATATCCGCCGTCAGATCGCGCACGGTAAAGCCGGAAAAGCCCGCCGTATGCGTGGACAGCACCGCCGAGGGCAAAATACAGGTCTCCATGCCCGCGGCGGACAGGATGGGCAGCGCCACAGTCAGCGAGCACTGTCCGACGCAGGAGATATCCTGAATGGTCAGAAGCTTGTGATAAGACATATTGATTTCCTCCGTTTTCCCAAGAAAAGGATGCCTCCAAAGCCGCATTTGCATACGCAGCCGGAGAGCGTCTTCCTCTCCTTGACAAATGTTCCTTTGTATTCTATACTGAAACTGATCTTATGAACATAGCCAGATTTGATTTATTTTATAAGACCAGATTGGGGTGTTCCCGTGAAATATCAGATTGATCGCGACACCAAGGACGCCGCTTACTGGCAGCTCTATCGCCAGCTGCGGCAAGACATTTTGGACGGGCTGCTGCCGGAGGGGACGAAGCTGCCCTCCAAACGACAGCTTGCCGCCGAGCTGGGCTTGAGCCTCGTCACCGTTGAGCACGCCCTGAGCCTGCTGGTGGACGAGGGCTGCGCCGTCTCGCGCGAGCGCAGCGGGCTTTACGCCGCGGCTTTCGGCGGCAGCGCGGCAGCGCCGAAGGCGCGGCTGGAGGACATGAGCCTTTCGGACGATATGCCCCGGGATTTTCCCTTTTCCGCGCTGGCGCGGATCATGCGCCGGGTGCTGGCAGACTACGGTGAGAAGATCCTGACGCGCTCGCCCAAGTGCGGCCTGGGCGAGCTGCGCGCCGCAATCGCCGACTATCTCGCGCGCAGCCGCGGCATCCGCGTGCATCCGGAGCAGATCGTCGTCGGCCCGGGCACGGAATACTTTTACGCGATGCTCGTGCAGCTTCTCGGGCGCGAGCGCGTCTACGCCCGCGAGGATCCCTGCTTTGACACGATCCGGCGGGTCTACGCGCTGGGCGGCGCGCGCTGCGAGGCGCTGGCGATGGGCGCCGACGGGATCGAGCCGACGGCGCTGACGGAAAGCCACGCCTCGGTGCTGCACGTCACGCCCTATCAGAGCTATCCCAGCGGCGTGAGCGCCTCGGCGGCGCGGCGGCGGGACTACGCGGCCTGGGCGCGCACACGCGCGGGCTTTATCATCGAGGACGACTACGGCGCGGAGCTTGCCGTCAGCACGCGGCAGGTGGAGACGATCTTCTCCCTCGCGCCGGATCGCGTCGTCTATCTCAACAGCTTCTCGAAAACCCTTGCGCCCTCGATGCGCATGGCCTACATGGTGCTGCCCGAGGCGCTGCTGCCTCTGTACGAGCAGCGCCTGGGCTTTTATTCCTGCGCTGTGCCGGTCTACGAGCAGCTGGTGCTCGCCGCCCTGATCCGCGACGGCGAGCTGGAGCGCCAGGTCAACCGCCTGCGCCGCCGGGAACGGGAGCGCGGTTATTCGTTTTGAGTTTTTGAAGAACGATTTCCCCCTCATCCGTCTCGCTTCGCTCGACAGCTTCCCCTCAAGGGGAAGCCACCATGCCCCACCCCCTGTCATCCTGAGCGGAGCGAAGCGCAGTCAAAGGATCTGTTTCTCCGCCTGTGCTCCCGTCAAGATCCTTCGGCGCGGCCTCCGGCCTTGCTCAGGATGACAGTTAGCAGGGATTTATTCGAGGGCAGTAGCAGAGGACGGTTGTGCGTGTCATGAACACGCACAACCGTCCTCTGGGCTTACTCTTCTTTTTTCCGTCGATTTCGCAGCCAGTAGACCAGCGCCGCTACGTCGAATTCCAAAAAGAACAGCGGGAGCAGCCAAACCGCGGCCTCCGTCATCAAAACACCGCCGGAAATCAGCGCTTCTGTCGGCTCTTTTCGCGCGAGATTTATTACATTGAACAGATTCAGATTGTTGATCAGCACCACCATCCAAAAGCTTTTATATCCCACGCGCACAAACGCGTCGCGAAAGGCGCAGGCGATCAAGAACACGCCACAGCCAAGCAAAAGACCCAGCATAGCGCCAAAGCCGCCCTCCCATAGCCGACGGCCCATTACGTTCTCCACAAAAAACCACAAAAACAGATAACCGGCCAACGTCCAAAAAGCCCAGGTGTAGGTTCTTGCTTGCTCGGACAACTGCCGCTCGTCAAACTTCGGTTGCTTCCGTCGATAGTTCTCCGGGTGCTCCCTGCAATCCTTCGCAATTACTACAGCCAGAAAAACCATAAGCAAAATCAAAGGAATAAACAAAATCAGTATTTCTTTCATACCCATGTCGGACAATCCTCCTCACAGCTTTTTATTGAACAGAAAAAACGCTATCAAAAAGGAAAACACCTGTACACAAATTAAAAGCGCCAGTATAATGAGCGCCGTATCGTTTTCCTGCCCGCGAATTGCAAGATACAGCAGCGAGCCGATGGCCACTGCCAGCGTCATCACACCGGATACCAGCGCCGCCTTACCCTGAACGAGCTTGTTTCGCTCGTCGTTTTCGGACAAAGCCTTTTTCCATTCCTCCGGGGTTATGCGTCTCACCCGGATTATATTATACAGCAAAATGGCAAGCGTGGGCGCACAGCCGATCATGCCGGTCACGCGCTCTCCTCTGCTGTGGAAAACAATCGCGCAGATTGCCAGAACGACAATCATAAGAATCAGCATCGCCGCCGGCAGCAGGCCTCTGTTTTCGTATTTTCTCATATCAGACTCCTGCCGACGTTTTACAACTTCTTGTTGTATATCTCTTGGGCAACCGCATAGGTAAAAAACTGCACCAGCAGGACAAATTGCATCGCGAAAAAGGCTTCACTTGTCGGATTGCGGCTTATGAAAAAAACGGACAGTAAGAGCAGGCATATGCCCACGGCGTGAAAGGCCGCCGACGCCGCCTTCCGTTGAATCATCTGACTGCGCTCATCGTTTTTCGCCATCCTCTTTTTCCAGTCCCGCAAAGACATTTTCCGCTGTCGAATAAACTCTGCCATTGCAAAGAAAAACGCAATGGCAGAGCCTGACACGCTCAGCATGCTTTTCGCGGCAAAAACGTTTACCGCCAGCATGACGAGCATGATCGCCATCGAAGGCAAGATATACAGCCCCCTGTATTTGTATTTCTTCATTCCTCTTCCCCCTCATAGATGAAAATGTCCTCGATCGGCAGGTTAAAATAGCGCGAAATTTTGAAGGCCAGCAGAATCGACGGGTTATAGCGCCCGTTTTCCAGCGAGCCGATGGTCTGACGCGAGACCTCCAGCGCCTCGGCCAGCGCCTCCTGCTTCACGCCGCGCGCCTTGCGCAGCTCTTCCAGTCTGTTTTTCATAGGCATTCTCCATTAACGGAAAGCTTACTTTCCATAGAATAACACGTCAACAGCAAAATGTCAAGCGTCCTTTCCATAGCCGCGAGGCAAAAAAGGAGCCGCTGCGGCTGCAGCGGCTCCTCAGACTGTAGACAAAGCTATGCGGAAAGGGAAAAACAAGCAGGGGGAGAGCGCCGAGAGGGGGCGGGAGTCCCCTTTCGGCGTACAATCCATGCAAAAATGGGAACTTTTTTGAAAGTTTCCGTTTTTGCTTTTCAAGCTGTCGACACTTTGTCGACAGCTTGAGGAGCCGCTGCGGCTGCAGCGGCTCCTTGGTGTTTATGCGATTGTTGCTTGTTCGCTTTGCCCTTTCGGGTCAAGGCTTACTTGCGCTCCTGGCCGAAGGTTTTCTTAGCCTCTTCCCAGCCGGCCAGCAGGCTCTTGAAACCTGCCTGCGCCAGATCCTTGAGCTGCGCGCTCGCGCTCTCGGCGGCAGTGGCAATCTTGTCGGTGGCTTCCTTCATCGCAAGCTTGGCGGCGTCGACCTTCTTCTGGATCTCTTCCTTGTCGATGTCGATATCAAGATCGACCTTGATGCCCTTCTTGGGCTCCGTTTCCTTCTCAGCCGTTTCCTTGATGGCGGCCTGCGCAGCGGCGAGGCGGGCGATAGGCACGCGGAAGGGGCTGCAGGAGACGTAGTCCAGACCGACCTTGTGGAAGAACTCGACGGAGCTGGGGTCGCCGCCGTGCTCGCCGCAAACGCCCAGATGCAATTCGGGGCGCTGCATACGACCGAGCTGCGCAGCCATCTTCACCAGCTTGCCGACGCCGATCTGATCGACGCGGGCAAAGGGATCGTTTTCGTAGATCTTTCTGTCGTAGTAGGCGCTGAGGAACTTGCCGGCGTCGTCACGGCTGAAGCCGAAGGTCATCTGGGTCAGGTCGTTGGTGCCGAAGGAGAAGAACTCGGCCTCCTTGGCGATCTCGTCCGCGGTCAGAGCGGCGCGCGGGATCTCGATCATGGTGCCGACCATGTACTTGAGCTCGCTGCCGGAGGCGGCGATCTGCTCGTCGGCGGCCTTGACGACCACATCCTTGACGTACTTGAGCTCCTTGACCTCGCCAACCAGCGGGATCATGATCTCGGGAACAATGTTCCACTCGGGATGACGCGCGTTCACAGCCAGCGCGGCCTTGATGACGGCGCGGGTCTGCATTTCG
>JAFWVV010000066.1 GCA_017518225.1 Oscillospiraceae bacterium
TGTGGCATTTATAAGAATGTAGTTGGAGGAACTATGGACTATAGAAAAATTGATGCTTCTCAAATTGATGAACTATGGAAACTGCAAAAGGCTTACAAGGTCGAAATTGGAGAATGCGAGCCGGGTGAGCGGGAGCGCGCAAGGTTGGCTTCCGCCATTCAAGATGGACAGATCATTTTCTACGGAGCATGGAATGATGACACGCTGATTGGATGCTGCTCCATTACAACTGGCTTCTCAACCTTTGATTATGCGCAGAGCGGAGTGTTTGAGGATTTCTATATTTGCCCGGAGTATAGGCATAGAGGAATCGCACGGCAATTTGTACATTATGCTTATCAAGAGAGTGGCGTCAGCTCATTGATTGTTGGCTGTGCAGATTGTGATGTGCCGATGTATCAGGCATTAGGGTTTTCCATTCCGCTTGGGAATTTGATGGCCTTTGATTCGTAATAATTCGGACACGGATACAAGAGTTCCGAGGCCATGATCCGTGGAATGAACAGATTTATATTGTCTTGATAAGGAGCGTATATATGGAATTTGTTTTTGCCGTCCAAAATGAAACGGAGCTTAATCGTTATATGCAATTTGCCAATCAATATAAGAACGTACTCTCCGCCTATCTTGATTTGCTTGAAATAAAGTATGAAGTAAAAGAAGTCCCCCGCTGCATTGTTTTGACGAGCGAAAAAATTGCAACCGAGTTGATTAGCGAGATTCCCGTTCCAGCTTATACCAATGATTATCGCATTGTTTTTGTTCCGGAGCTAAATGTTTGGCGAAGGCAGTATCTTCATCAATTGGATGCTTACGCGGACAGTATCCAGAAAGATGAAATCCGGGCGTTTTATGAAGAAAGATTGAATGAGCGTCATTTACTGCAAATCATTGGACATGAGCTTGCCCATCACAGCAATTTCTTTTCAGATGACGCCTACGAAAACGGCGGTGCCTGGTTTGAAGAGGGCATGGTGGAATATATTAGCAGCAAATTTTTTTTATCGGATAATGAATTTGAAGAACAAGTGAAAATCAGCAGAACGCTTATGCATCTGTATGAGCAAACACATTCATACCGTCCAATGACTTTATTTGGTGATTCAAATGATTCTGCCACCATTTATTATGACTATTGGCGAGCGTTTACAAAGATTATTGAGCTGATCCATCGCAGCAATAACGATGAAATGGCTGTTTTGACGCGTTACGCCAATAATCCGGGACAGGTATTCAAAAATTTCTAACAACGCAAACCAAAGCGTTATATAGCGTAATTTCCATAAAGCATGTGGAGCGCGTGGCGCTTTTATCCCGCAGATAAAGATGGGCCAAAAACCGCATGTTAGGAGCAGTATAGAGGAAACAAGAATTGAAGAGGTATATAATGAAGCATTCTTTTGAATTACACGATTATGATAATTGCCTGGTCAATCTTGCGAATTCGGTTTTAAAAAGATTCAAATCGGATCCGCTTGGCAAGTCCTTGCCCTGCGCCGACAAATATCTGAATAAGAATCATAAGAACGTCGTCATTCTTCTGTTAGATGGGCTGGGAACCTCCATCATGGAAGAAAATCTGAAAGAGGATGGATTCTTGAGAGCCCATTATAAGGAATCCTTCCGTTCTGTTTTTCCGCCTACCACGGTTGCGGCAACCACGTCCTTGATAAGCGGCTTACAGCCGGTGGAGAGCGCGTGGCTTGGCTGGGATTGCTATTATCCGCAGGTGGACAAGAACGTAACGGTATTCCTCAACACGGAGCAGGATACCGATCTGCAGGTTTCAACGGAGAACATCCCCTGGAAGTATTGCGCTTATGAGCCCATCGTGGACCGGTTGCTGCGCGAAGGAAAAAATGCGTATAACGTAACGCCCTTTGCGCCGCCCTTTCCCAAAAGCTTTCCCGAAATCTGCAGCAGGATCAGCGAGTTATGCCGATCCGATGGCGAAAAATATATCTACGCATATTGGGATGACCCGGATTCTACGATGCACAAATATGGATGCTATAGTAACAAGACCAAAATGGTTCTTGCCGAACTTGAAACTTCCCTTGTCAAAATGTGCGCCGAGCTGGAAGACACTTTGCTTATCATAACGGCGGATCACGGTCAGATTGACGGAAGAAACGTATCTATTTCTGATTACCCTGCCATACTGGATTGCCTGGTAAGGCTTCCCTCTATCGAGCCTCGTGCGCTGAACCTTTTTGTGAAAGAAGAAAGGAAAAGGGCGTTTGAAAGCGAATTCAACAAGGAATTCGGAAAGGATTATATTCTTTTGAGCAAGCAGGAAATCTATGAATCAAGGCTGTTTGGATCGGGAACGCCTCATAAAAACGTAGACGCCATGCTTGGAGACTATCTGGCCGTTGCCATATCGGATTTGACGATTTTTAACACAAAAGAAAAGGCGGAGCGCTTTCAGGGCGTCCACGCCGGATATACAAAGGAAGAATTGACGATCCCGCTGATCATAATAGAAAAATGTGAGACACAAGTGAAAGAGGATACAGCAAAATGAAACTCGTTCCAAGCAAAGAAATGAAAATCGATCTGCTCCCGGAGCAGGAAAAACAGCTTTGCAGCAAAGAAACGATCAAGGCGATCTTTGCCAAAGACGACAAACACGAATGCCTTGCTTTTGACATCTATATGGAGAAGCAGCTTGTTGGCTTCGCGATGTTTTGCGAGCAGATGGAGGGGATCTTTTTCCTTTGGAATTATGCCATCGACGCCAAGCATCAACACAAGGGAATCGGCGCCGAAGCCTTGCAGGAGGTCATGGCGTACATGCTTTCCCATTATCCTGTAAAGGCTTTTACCACTACATACAGCTGCTGCGAAGAGGCTTTATGAAAAGCTCGGGTTTTATGAGGTTAACGTGGTGGAAGAGGACGATTATAAAGAAGTAAACATGATATATGCCGTTGATGTGGAGGCTGCGGAAGCCTTGAAGAAATCGTGGCTTGAAATCATCTGATTTGCCTTGTATCACGGTCGGAGGACGCCCTATGATCAAAATTGTAGAATACAAAGACTTTCGCCTTGACGAGATCGTTCGTCTGTATCAAAGCGTCGGCTGGACGAATTATCTGGCGCGCACGGAGCTGTTAAAAGAAGCCTATGAAAACTCGCTCTGCGTGCTTGCCGCCTACGACGGAGAGACGCTGGTTGGGATCCTCCGCGCGGTCGGCGACGGGCTGACCATCGTTTTCATCCAGGATATCCTCGTCTTGCCGGATCATCAGAGACGAGGCCTTGGAACTGCGCTGATCAAAACAGTGATGGAAAAATACAAGACGGTCTACCAGATGGAGCTGCTGACCGACAACACCGAAAAGACCAGAGCTTTTTACCGCTCGGCGGGCTTTACGGCGGCGGAGGAGATCGACTGCCGCGCCTTTATCAAAATGTGAGGTGGTGTTTTCCATGTTGAAACGCTATTTGCCAAAGCTGGAGGATTTATGGTTCCGGCAGACTATGCTGGCAGATCCGGAAACCATGTCGTATAACCATGCCTGGGGCGGCACGATCCCCTTTCCCGAAGACGCCTGGCGCTCGTGGTATGAGCATTGGCTTGTCCGCCATGAAAACAAACGCTTTTACCGATATTTGATGGACGAGCACGGGCGGTTTGTCGGCGAGATTGCCTATCATTGGGATAAAGAACGATGCATGTATTTTGCCGATATTATCATCCACGCGCCGCAGCGAGGAAAAGGCTATGGCAGACAGGGCTTGGCGCTCTTGTGCCAAAGCGCCAAAGAAAACGGCGTCGAGCTTTTATATGACGATCTTGCCATCGACAACCCGGCGCTGCCTCTGTTTTTGAAACAGGATTTTACGGAAGAGTATCGTACCGATCAGATCATCATGCTGAAAAAGGAGTTGTGATTTCATGGAGCTTCGCGCCGATTGCGCAGTGTTGGAAACGCCGCGCCTGCGCCTGAGAAAAGCCAAAGACAGCGATTTAATGCCGATTTGGCAGAATGTATGGCAAGACGCGCGCATTGCCAAAACCATGCTCTGGCAGCCAACGGAGAATCTCGAGGACGCCAAGGATCGCCTGGAGCGAACGAAACGCTTTCAAGGCATGTACGACGCATATTTCGTCTGCCTCAAGGATACGGACGAGCCGATCGGCTTTGCCGGCGTCAAGGAGCTGGAGCCCGGCGTATTCGAGGACGCAGGGATCTGCGTAGCGACAGCGCTGCAAAATCAAGGATATGGCAAGGAAATCCTCGCTGCGCTGATGGAGCTTGTCTTTGAAAAGCGCGGCGGCAGGCGTTTCATCTACGGCTGTTTTCGTGAAAACGAGCGTTCGGCCGCCGTGTGCAAGGCGCTCGGCTTTCAGTACGCTTACAGCCGTCCGGAGACGCGCGCCTGGGACGGTTACGAATATATCAGCGACTTTTATACCTACGACTTCACGGAAAACTGAACAAGTTTTCGTCATGGATACGCCCCTCCCCTTCATAGCTTATTTAGGGAAAGGGAGGGATCGAGTTGATCAATCTAAAACGGATCGTTGAAAAAAACAAGGCGATCTTGTCGGCGCTGGGCTTGGTGCTGGTCGTCGTGCTGATCTTTTGGGCGGTCAGCAGTCCGGCGATCGTCGGCGTGTCGGCCGCGCAGAGGCAGCTGCCGATCTACAGCGTCCAGCGCGACGACAAGCGCGTCGCCATCTCCTTTGACGCCGCCTGGGGCAACGAGGACACGCAGACGCTGATCGATATTCTGGAGCAGTATCAGGTGCATACGACCTTTTTCGTCGTCGGCGACTGGGTGGAGCGTTATCCCGAGTCCGTCAAAGCCCTGTCCGACGCCGGGCACGAGGTCATGAACCACTCCAACCACCACGAGCATTTTTCCCAGCTCTCCTCGGAGGAGATCAAGAAGAACCTGCAGGCTTGTAACGACAAGCTTTCGGCGATCACCGGGGTCTCCCCTGTTCTCTTCCGCTGCCCATACGGGGAGTATGACGATCACGTCATTCAGGCGGTAAAGGAGGCGGGCATGACCGCTGTACAATGGGACGTGGACAGCTTGGACTGGAAAGAGATTTCCGCCAAGGAAATCCAGTCGCGGGTGCTGAAGAATGTCAAGCCGGGCAGCATCGTGCTGTTCCACAACGCCGCCAAGCACACGCCGGAGGCGCTGCCCGGCATTTTGGAGGCGCTGATCAAGGACGGCTATACCGTCGTCCCGGTCTCCGAGCTGCTGCTCGAGGGCGACACCGTGATCGACCATACCGGAAAACAATGTCCCGCGTGAGAAAGGAGCAGGCATGAAGGAACTGAAACTCGCCATTCTCGGCGCAACGGGCGCCGTCGGCCGCGAAATGCTGCTGTTGTTGGAGGAATATCAAATCCCCGTTAAGGAGCTGCGCCTGCTGTCCGGCAAGAAAAGCGCCGGAACAACGCTCCCCTTTTGCGGCAAAAACATCGTCGTAGAAGAAGCGACGGAGGATAGCTTCAAAGGCCTGGACTACGTGCTCGGCGCTGCGGAAAACGCGATTTCGCTGCATTTTGCCCCGGCGATCCAGCGCAGCGGCGCCGTCTACATCGACAACAGCTCCGCGTTTCGCGCCGATCCCGTTGTGCCGCTCGTGATTCCGGAAATCAACGGAGAAGACGCCAAACGCCATCAAGGGATCATCGCCAATCCCAACTGCTCCACCGTGATCGCGCTGATGGCGGCAGCTCCCCTCCACGCGCTCAGCCCCATCCGCTCGATGGTCGCCAGCACCTATCAGGCGGTCTCCGGCGCCGGCGCGGAGGGTCAGCGCGAGCTGCACGAGGAGCTGATCGCCTACGCGCTGGAGACACGCCGGGACCCCGTCGTTTTTCCCGTTCCGATTGCGATGAACGTGATCCCGAACATCGGCGCGCGCACTGCCAACGACTACACCGACGAGGAAATGAAAATGCAAAACGAGGGCCGGCGCATCCTGCATTTGCCGGAGCTGCGCGTCAGCTGCACCTGTGTGCGCGTGCCGGTGCTGCGCTCGCATTCGATTTCTCTTAACCTCTGGACACAGGAAAAAATCAGCGTTGCCGAGGCGGCGGACGCGATCTCAAAATTCCCCGGCTGCCGATTGATTACGGACTCCGTGCGGGATTATCCCACGCCGCTGGACGCCGCCGGGCAGGACACGATCCTCGTCGGGCGTCTGCGCGAGGATCTGACGCAGGAAAACGGGCTCGCCCTCTGGTGCTGCGGCGATCAGATCCGAAAAGGCGCCGCGGCCAACGCGCTGCAGATCTTGCAGTATTTGGAGCGATAGAGCGCGAATAAAAAATTGCAGGGAAGCAAAAGCTTTCCTGCAACTTTTTTGCTCCAAAGAGCTTACTTCATGCCGTTCTCGTAGGCCTCGATCATCTTCTTGACCATCTGGCCGCCGACGGAACCAGCCTGACGGCTGGTCAGTTCGCCATTGTAACCGTCCTTCAGGTTCACACCGACCTCGGAAGCGGCTTCCATCTTGAAGCGATCCATCGCCTGACGCGCGGAAGGATTGACAAGATGATTGCTGTTCTTGTTAGACATCGTTCACATCTCCTTTTTTCATTTCGGGTTTTGCCCACACATAGCTTTTGCCGAGATGAAAAGGATATGCAAAACATGTTCAGGTATTTTTTTCCGTTATCTGATAGAGAAATCAATAGAAGCTCAAAACCGCGAGTGAGATCGCGCTGAAAAACATCCAAGTCCGAAAGACCTTTTTCTCCGTTATCAGATGCACGATCGCGCAGATGCAGCCACAGGCCAGTACGCAGATCAGCCAAAGAGATTGAAGCCGCTTGGGCGTAATCCGCTTGGGCGTAATCGTATACTCAAATTGCGACGGGCGGTTGGGCAGGATATAGTAATTCAAAACAATTAATCCCACATACGCCAGCAAAACGGAAACGACGATCAGAATTATTTTAATCTTCTCTTTCATGTCACATAGCCTCCGCACTAAAAGTGGACAAGATCATAGGGATAGTACTTTGCGTTTCTAAATGCACTGTCTTCCACATAGAAAAGAAGATGATAAGTTTCTTTTTCATTGCATACAAGCTCTTTTAATGAGTTGTTTGAAGTATAACAAACAACATGTTTTTCTGCAAGTTTTTCATCGTTTGGATAGCTATTACCGAAAAGAAAAGCAGGAAGCTGCATTGTACCTCACAGTCGCGCTTTTGATCAGATGCATACGGCTTTCAGAAAACAAGAAAAGAGCAGCGCCCAAAGATGCTGCTCTCTATCTGATCAAAAATCAGCGGCTTTTATAGCTTCGTTACATGAAAAGTTTTGGGAAAACATCAATCAATATAATACCTGTGCCATAGACTACAAGATCAGTCGTGATTGCAATCATAAAGGCATTCTGTATGTCATCGCTGATCCGTCTATAAAGGAAAAACTGTACAAATAAAAATATCATATATGGCGCCCAAAGTATGCCGACATATTCAACGACCGTAAATCCGCGATAGTAGCTGAAAAATGAAATGAATAAGTTGAGCATGACATGGAACGCCACATTGCTGATAATAAAGCATTTTGTTCTGAGGAAATACCGTTTACAATAAAACAGGGAAATCAAAATAGCAATTCCAGCACTGATTAGAACCCGGAGAAAGAATCTGAGAAGGAATGCCGGGTAATCGTAGTTCTTGTTGAGGATCAAGCCTTCCTCTGTTATCCGAACCTCAAAGGGACTGGTGAGGGAATAGCGGTGTGCGACTTCGGTGGACATAAATGTGTCTGTTTCTTCAAAATATAGCAGCAGCTTAAAATCCTCCGGAGGAAACGAATCCCATCGGAGAAGTCCGCGCTCCACGTCCTCGAAATAGTTGAAGTAATAGTATCCGTCCGGATCCTTGTATTCCTTAAAAGCTTTTTTTACATGATCGGGTGCATAGCTGGGCGTTTTATCTTCCCTGGTGTTCCAAGGGCCACTGCCCGGTTCTCTGGATAAGAGCGTTCCATAGCAGCTTCCGCTGATTCCCTTTATCTCGATCGTCGTCGCCTGATAATGGCCGTTAAAGAGACCAACCATGGTCATGATGGCCATAAACAGGACAATATATTTTTTTGTGAGTATATATTTCATATATTCCTTGTTGATGGAGTAAAATGTCCATGTTAATCTGCGCTTCTATGAGAATTTGCTGGTAAAACAACCTTTTTTATTCTTAATCCTTGTATTCAAACATCAGATCATACATACTGACGGTGTCGCCGTCCTTGACGCCCATTTTTTCCATGCGCTCAAAAACGCCGGCTTCACGCAGAATGCGGTCAAAGTACATCCGGCTCTCATAGTCGGAGAAGTTGACCGTAGCGACGAGGCGCTGGAGCCATGGGCCCTCTACGAGCCACATGTCGTCAAACTGGCGGATCTCCAGATCCTCCGAAGTGTCGATCACCGGCTCCGGCGGCACGTAGTCCGCCTCAAAGGCGGCGATCGGCGGCAGCTCGGCAAGACGCCGCGCACATTCGTTGACAAGAGCGCGCGTGCCCTCGTGCGTGACCGCGCTGATCTCAAAAAACGCGTAGCCCAGCGCTTCTACATGTTCTTTCAGCCGCTCGATATTCTCGCGCTCGCCGTACAGCAGATCGCACTTGTTGGCGACGACGAGCTGCGGACGCTCGGAGAGCGCCTCGCTGTACTCCTTGAGCTCCGTGCAGATGGCGTCAAAGTCCTCGACAGGGTCTCTCCCCTCGCTGCCGGAGACGTCCACCAGATGCACCAGCAGACGGCAGCGGTCGATATGGCGCAGAAAATCATGACCAAGCCCCGCGCCCTCGGACGCCCCCTCGATGATGCCTGGGATATCCGCCATCACAAACGAGCGTCCCTCGTCGACATACACGACGCCGAGGTTGGGAAAGAGCGTGGTAAAGTGGTAGTTGGCGATCTTCGGATGCGCCTTGCTGACCACGGACAGCAGCGTTGATTTTCCGACATTGGGAAAGCCGACCAGTCCCACGTCCGCCAGAAGCTTCAGCTCCAGCGTGATATCGTGGCTCTCGCCGGGCAGGCCGGGCTTGGCAAAGCGCGGAACCTGCCGCGTCGGCGTGGCAAAATGCATGTTGCCCCAGCCGCCGCGTCCGCCGCGCGCCGCAACCCAATCCTCTCCGGTGGACATGTCGTGCATGATCGCGCCGCTTTCCGTATCGCGGATCACCGTGCCGCGCGGGACTTTGATATAAAGGGTCTCGCCGTCCTTGCCGTAGCAGCGCTTGCCCTGACCGGGCATGCCGTTTCCGGCCACATATTTGCGCTTATAGCGAAAATCCATCAGCGTAGACATGTTGTCGTCCACACGAAAGACGATGTTTCCGCCGCGCCCGCCGTCGCCGCCGTCCGGGCCGCCAGCCGCAACGTATTTCTCGCGGTGGAAGGCCACAGCGCCGTCGCCGCCGCTGCCGGCCTTGATGCTGATGCGAACTTTATCAACGAAAGAAGCTGCCATACCAGCCCCTCCTCTCTTTGCAGTTGATCAGGTAAACGGCGAGACAGATTTGTCGTTTACCAAGAAAAAAAGCCGGACGAATGTCCGGCTTTATCGCAAAAATTACTGGGCGATCTCTTCGTAAACAGAGACCTTCTTGCGGTCCTTGCCCATGCGCTCGAACTTCACCGTGCCGTCCACGAGGGAGAACAGGGTGTCGTCCTTACCCTTACCAACATTGGTACCCGGGTGGATCTTCGTTCCGCGCTGTCTGACAAGGATGTTGCCGGCGAGGACAAACTGTCCATCGGCTCTCTTGGCGCCAAGACGCTTCGACTCGCTGTCGCGGCCGTTCTTGGTGGAACCCATACCTTTTTTATGTGCCATGTAGTTTACACCTCCATGTGTCAAAATCAGTTGCGGAAATCAGGCATTGATGGTCTTGATCTGAACCTTCGTGTAGGGCTGTCTGTGGCCCTGCGTGCGGCGATAGCCCTTTTTGGGCTTCATCTTATAGACGCGGATCTTGGCGCTCTTGCCGTTCTTCTCAACGTGAGCCGTCACGGTAGCGCCCTCGATCACAGGCTTGCCGAACTTGACGGCTTCCCCGTCGATCACGGCCAGAACCTGGTCGAAGACAACGTCTTCACTGACCTCAGCGTCGAGCTTCTCGATGAAGATCTCGTCGCCCTCGGCAACACGATACTGCTTGCCGCCGGTCATGATGATTGCATGCTTCACTGCGATATCCTCCCTCTTTTCAGGTCTCGCTCTGGGGGTGGAGCTGAAAACCCACTTGAGTACCCCTTTAATGCGGCCTAAAGAGAATATCATGTTCTCCCGGCAATGTCAACAATTTTTTCGGCTTTTTTTCTGCGTTTTGCCGATTTTTTCGGTCTTCCCCCTGCATTGTTGCAAGGATCCGTCTTGCCAAGAATTGACCTATCCGTCACATTGTGATAGAATACAGCGAAATACAAAGCAGCCATGTTCAAGGAGGATACCCATGAACTGGGGAAAACGACTGATTTTTGTTTTGTTGCTGGGCGCGCTTTGCGTGTTGATCGCATTCCGTGTGTCCGGCAAATCGACAACGGCGCCTGATGCCTTGGCAAGCCCGGAGCCGACGCCCATCGTCTTTGCTACACCGCCTGTATCGCTGACGGCGGTTTTGAGCGCCGAGCAGCTTCGCGCGCTGGACAGCTCTGCGCTGCAGACGCTGGATCTGACGGGCAGCACCTGCTATGACGAGATCGAGGAGTTTATCGAGAAGCATCCGACGGTCGAGGTCGTCTATCAGGTTTTGATCGAAGGCGGCGCTTCCCCGCTCGCGCTCGCGCCGGACGTCGAGACGCTGGAGCTCCACGAGGCGGGGCAGCTTCCCTCGATCGCAGAAAACGCCAGGCATCTGCCGAAGCTTCACAGCATCCATGTGGATGATGATATTGCGGAAAGCGAAGCGGTGGACGCGCTGCGGGAGGCATTTCCCGAGGCGGAGGTCTCGTATTCCCTCTCGCTGCAAGGCCAAACCTATCCCTATGACACGGAAGAACTGACCCTGTCAGGTCTCAACGCGCAGACGCTGGAGGCGCTGCTGCCGGAGCTGGAGCGTTTCAAGCACGTGCAGGCGGTCAATCTTCCGCAAGACGACAACGAAATTTCGCTGGAGGACGCCACGCGCCTGTCCGCCGCCTATCCCCTGCTGAACCTGAACTATCAAATTGAACTTTTCGGACAACAGGTCGGCATGGACGCCGAGCGCCTGGAATTTGAAAACCTGAAGCTCGGCGAGGAGGATATGACGCAGCTGCGCGCGCTTTTGCCGGCCATGCACAAGCTCAATTACCTCAAGCTCGACGACTGCGGATTTTCCAACGACGAAATGGTCTCTCTGCGCGACGATTTTCCGAACATCAAGGTTGTCTGGCGTGTGCATTTCGGAAACTATCACTGCCTGACCGACACGGAGATGATCTGGGCGACGGGCGGCTCGGTCAACGACAGCACGGCCGGCGTATTGAAATACTGCAGCGACGTGAAATATATTGACCTTGGCCATTCGCTGATTACCAACGTGGATTTTCTTGAGGGAATGCCGAAGGTGGAGGTCGCTATTTTCGCCATCACCTGGGTTTCGGATATCAGCGCAATTTCCAATTGCAAGAATTTGGAGTACTTGGAGATCTTCTCCTCACGCATCACGGATTTGAGTCCCTTGGCCGCATGTACGCATCTCCAGCATGTCAATCTCGGCAGCCAGCGCAACACTGACAACGTCGCTGTCGGCCCGACCGACATCAGCTCCCTCTACGACTTGCCGGAGCTCAAGCGCTTTTATTGCGCGATGAGCAAAGTGCCGGAGAGCCAGCAGAAAGAAATGATTGAGCGGCATCCGGACTGTGAGTTTGAGTTTGGGCAGGTGGATCCTACCAAGGGCTATTGGCGCTTTATCGACGGCGATGCAAACAATACGGATCCCTCAAACAGAAACGAACGCTATGCCCTGCTGTGTGAGCAATTCGGCTACGATACGCTCCAGCAATCCGGAAAAACGTGGTCTCTATACGGCTAAGCAAAAGGGCGTGTTGCAAAATGCGCTTTTGGGGCTAAAATCACAAAAGAACCTCTCTATATAGTTACTGGGAACCGCCGATTTTGGCAGTTCCCAGTAACTTTTCTCGCAAATACTTTTTTGAAATTTATATTTTGCAACACGCCCTTTTCTTTTATCCGATCGCAGTTGCGCTTGCTTCTTCCACCAGCAAAACCGTTCCGTCCTTACCGCTTTCCGTCATGAGAAAACTATGTGCCTGACCTTCAGCATCCAAATAGCGAATCATCAGGCTCGGCATCCCCTCCGGGATCACCGTCTGAATTTGCAGAGCGCCGTTTGTCAGCTCGCTGGCATACCAGTGAGTTTCTGTCGGGTAAAAGCCGACGCCGTCGCTGAAATACCGTACGGTAAGAACCGTCAGATCATAAACGCTTCCGTCTGCATACAGGCAGTAATTGCTGCCTGCCGGATCTATCGTGACCTTATCCAGAAGATCTTTTCTGGCATTCTCACCCTGTCTCAGCGGCTCTATGCTGACGCTTCCGCTTTCCGTATGATCTACAGGGAGCCACTGCTCGCGGATCAGTCCGTCCAGTTCTTCATAGCTTAGATGAAAACGAACAATCCCGTCGGCAAAGCTGCCGATTTCGTAAATATCAGAAAATACCGCCAGTCCGGTCTCATCCAACAGCCAGGCCCCCTCGCGGATCAGCGCGCGCAGCGCATCCTCCTGCGGGGTGTCCAGAAACTTCTCAATGTATTCCGGGATGGACTGATATCGCAGATCCGCGGCGAGTTGATCGCACATGTACGAATAGATTTTTTCTTCCAGCGCTTCCTTGTCCTCGCACAGATCGGCCAGCGTAAGCAGTTGGCCGCTTGCGGCGTCAAAGACGTACGCACGGTCAGAATAAAGACTGTGAGCACCGCCGGTAAAGCTGTTGACACGATAGCGCAGCGCAAGAATCCGGCTGTCACCGCGCTCCACGTTGACGTTGCGCATGCAGGAAAAGGAGGAAAAGCTTGCGCCCTCGTGATGCGCATAGGTGAATTGGTCAGTCGCCTGCTCCAGCAGAGCGTTCAGACCGTCGCCCTCCCCGCGGCCGCTGTAAAAAAGCTCGTCCTCGACCGCCAGAAAGTTGTTGATCTTTTCGGCGGCTTCGGGGTTTGTTTTCATATACACTTGCACGCTGTCATAGCCAAAGCTTAAAATCGTCTGTCCGGACTCGTCCGGCGCGAGATAGTCCTGCGCGCGTATGGCTACATTCAATACAAGGGGCGCGTCAGGCGCTGCGGTCGTCTCCGGCACGGGCGTCCCGGCGTCCGGCTGTTGAGTGCCAGCCGGCGTTTCGGTGGGTGCTGCTTCTATCGCACCGCAAGCGCAAAGGCTGAATACCAGAGTAAGCGTCAGAATAAGAGCAATTGTTTTCTTCAAGGGTTTCATGCCTCCTCTATCTTATCCTGCGGGATCGCCCGAGCAAGTGAAGCGTTGGTATAACGCTTGTCCCGGGTAATCTCTCGCAGGCATTGAATCATCGCGGGAATATGAAACGGCTGATTCTCATCGTCCAGCTCAATTTCGAGAATCGCACGGTCGTTCCAAAACGGGAAAACGTCGATCTCAAAGAGCAGATCGTTTTCCCGCAGACAGTAGCGCGTTTTCTCGATCGTCCGCCGCGCCGGATCCGCGCGTTGCAGCAGGCGCCGATATTGCGCCTCGTCGATTTCTTCCTCAATCTCTATACGCCGTGCAGCGCTGATCCGCTTTTTCGTTGTATGCGTGTAGACGAACGCTTCTTTCCCGCCGCGTTTTCTGACGCGCTCCGTTATTCCCTTTTCCGCAGAAAGCAAATAGGTTTGAACGATTGCACTTTTCTCCGCTGCCGTATCCAGCCAGCAAAGATCCGGGTATCGAATCAAAAAACGGCGCTCAATTTCGTAATGCGTGTCTTTCATGAAAAATCCTTCCGGCAGTATAATGCTCGCACAGTATACTCCGAAAAACGACATAAATCAAGCGTTGCCACGGTTTTTGATCTCACTATGCAGATAATCCAGCGCATCGGAGAGCGTACCGATCTGGTCGATCAGCCCCATGTCCACCGCTTCATCCCCGTAAATGATACTGCCGACATCGTTGGACAGCTCACCTGTGTTGTGCATCAGACGCAGATATTCATCACGATCCATGCGGGAATGGTCTGTCACAAAACGCACAATACGCTCTTGAATGCGGCTAAAATAGTGATAGGTCTGAGGGGAAGCGATTACAATGCCGTTGAGGCGCACCGGGTGAATGGTCATTGCGGCGGAGGGTGCAATCATACTGCGCTGTGCCGCTACAGCCAGAGGCACGCCGATGGAGTGCCCGCCGCCAAGCACCAGAGATACGTTTGGTTTTCGCATGCCGGCAATCAGCTCGGCAATGGCAAGACCCGCCTCGACGTCGCCGCCCATGGTGTTGAGCAAAATCAGCAGGCCGTGGATTTCTTCAGACTCTTCCACTGCCGCAATCAAGGGAAGTACGTGCTCGTATTTTGTGGTTTTTGTGTCCTCCGGCGTCGTCTGATGGCCCTCGATCTGTCCGACGATCGTTAAACAATGGATGTTCCCCTGCTTGACGCTGCCAAAATCTTTTATTTCATTCCTTTCATCCATAAAAAAACACCTCCCGCTTAGTTTACCCGGGAGGTGTTGAGTTTAGACGCGATTATTTGTCCTGGTAAGCAGCCAATACAGCTTTATAGGTCATATAGCAGTCGAACTTGCTGGTGACCTCAAAGGGCGCATGCATGCTGAGCACAGGCGTCCCGGCGTCGATGGTGTCGATGTTGCGGTTGGCCATATATTTGGCGATGGTGCCGCCGCCGCCCTGATCGACCTTGCCGAGCTCGGCCATCTGCCATACAACGCCCTTGTCGGCAAACAGGCGGCGCAGATAGGCCACGATCTCCGCTGAGGCGTCGCTTGTGCCGCCCTTGCCGCGCGAGCCGGTAAACTTGCAAATCGCAACACCGTAGTTGACCTTGGAGCCGCTGCGCTTTTCAGAAACCTCGGGATAGAGCGGATCGAAGGCGTTGCTGACGTCCGCAGACAGGCAGAAGCTCTTCTCATAGCAGCGGCGCAGCGCCACGTCCTGAGATTCGCAAAGGTCTTTCATGAAGCAGTCAAAGGCAGCGCTCTGCATGCCGCTGACGCCGTCAGAGCCGGTCTCTTCCTTGTCCGCGAGGATGCAGACGCAGGTGCGCTCAGGCTTTTTGGTCTCAAACAGCGCCTTCAGTTCAGCGTAGGCGCAGACACGGTCGTCCTGACCGTAGCCGCCGATCAGAGAGCGGTCAAGCCCGACTTCACACACGTCCTGCGCAGGAACAGCGGCGATCTCCGCAGAAAGGAAGTCTTCCTCCGTGATGCCATAGCGGTCATAGAGCATGCTCATAATCGCGAGCTTCACACGATCCTTGCCCTCTTCTGCGTAAGGGGCTGTGCCGATCAGTATGTTCAATCCCTCGCCGCTGAAACCTTCCGCAAGGGTCTTAGCCATCTGATCCTTCGCCAGATGCGGCAGAAGATCGGTAATGACGAACTTGGGCTCGTCCGGCTCGCGGCCGATCACAATATCGACAACGCTGCCGTCCTTCAGCGCAACCGCACCGTGCAGCTCGAGCGGAAGGGTAATCCACTGATACTTTTTGATGCCGCCATAGTAGTGGGTCTTGAAGTAGCACATCTCATCCTGCTCGTACATGGTGATCTGCTTAAGATCAATACGCGGGGAATCGACGTGCGCGCCGGCAATTACGGCGCCATCGGCCATGCTCTTTTTGCCGATCACAGCCAGAATCAGCGCCTTTCCGCGGTTGTTGCGGTAAATTTTCATGCCGGGCTTAAGCTTCATGCCGACCTTGTACTCGACAAAGCCCTCCGCCTCGGCCAGCGCAATTGCGTTGTTGACCGCCTCGCGCTCCGTGCGGGACTTGTTCAGATAGTCCATGTAGCCGCGGCAGTAGTCTTCCAGGGCAAGGCGTTCCTTGGCGTCGATCAGGTCATAGCCGTTTTTTTGCTCGTAGAAAAGCTTGCTTTTGAGTTCATCCATGCTGTAGTACCCCCATAAATTTCTGTCGGCAAAGCGCGGCAAACGCAGCCTCGTCGGCCTTGTTTACCAGCGTATCACCGCAATTCATAATATAATATTCGTCCGGCGGCTGTGCGTTAACGCGCTGTACAGCGCGCTCACGTGTCAGACCGTCACGGCGCATGATGCGCGCGATGCGCGCCTCGCGATCAGCCAGAACGGCAAAGCTGTGATCACAAAGCGCCATCAGCGGACTGCCGATCAGCCCGATTGCGTCGATCGCGGCAATCGATCCGCCGTTCATCGCATGCGCGCGAAGACGCTTTTGTATCTCCGTAATCACGTAAGGATGCGTGATGGCACTCAGGGTTTCCAGCGCATCCGGATCAGAAAAAACAGCCGCCGCAAGCTTTTCCCGATTCAGACCGGGCTCACAGACAGTTCCCGGAAATTGCGCTTCAATTTCCTCTCGCATTGCCTGGCAGCTGCGCGTCATGTCCGCATAGACCGCGTCAGCGTCGATGATCAGTGCGCCCATCTCTTCCAGCAAACGCAGCGCTGTCGTTTTTCCGCTGCCGCTGCCGCCTGTGATGCCGATAATACGCATCTCGTCAATCAGCGCGTCCGCAATGGTATCCTCTGAAAGCGCACCGGCGCGCAGCACACGATAGGGTGTCTCTGCAAGAGAAAGCAAGGTGGATTCCGTTCCAATGCTGCAAATGCCGCCGTCAATGACAGCTTCAATCTTTCCGTCAAAATCACGCAGGACTTCCCGCGCGCTTTTCGGACTGGGCCCTCCGGACAGGTTGGCTGACGGCACAGCCAAAGGAAAGCCGGTTTCTTTCAGCAGGGCTAAAGTCAGGGGATGATCCGGGCAGCGCAGCCCGATCGTATCGCCGCCTGCGCGTACGATTGCCGGAATCTCCGCCTTTGACTTCAACACGATGGTCAAAGGTCCCGGCCAAAACCGCCGCGCCAGCGCCTTGGCCTGTTCCGGCGCGCCAAGGCAGTAGCAGTCGATGGCCTCCGGGCCTGACACCATTAATGAAATAGGTTTGACAGACGGTCGTCCCTTTCTCTCGTACAGAAGTTCTACCGCCTGCGCATTCATCGCGTTGGCCGCCAGTCCATAGACCGTTTCGGTCGGTACGGCGACGTGCCCCCCCTGTCGTAAAATATCCGCTGCCGTCTGTAGCTCATGGTTCAATACTTTGGTTTTCATTCTTCATTCTGCGCCTTCAGCTTGTCCGTCTGATCGGCCACGATCAGCGCGTCGATCAAAGGATCCAAATCACCGGAAATAACGGCGGATAAATTGAAATTCTTGTTATCTCCAACCAGCCGGTGATCTGTCACCCGGTTTTGAGGGAAATTATAGGTGCGGATCCGTTCGCTTCGGTCTCCGGAGCCGACCTGGCTTTTTCGTTCAGAAGCCAGCGCGGCGCGCTGTTTTTCCTGCTCGGCCTCATAGAGCTTCGAACGCAGGATTTGCAGAGCGCGATCTTTGTTTTTGTGCTGGCTGCGCTCGTCCTGACATTCCACCACCGTTCCGGTCGGCAAATGCGTGATGCGTATCGCGCTCTCCGTTTTGTTGACGTGCTGTCCACCCGCGCCGGAGGATCGAAAGGTGTCGATCTTCAGGTCGTTCATGTCCAGCTTAAAGTCAAGCTCTCCCGCCTCCGGCAGCACAGCCACCGTGGCCGCCGAGGTATGAATCCGTCCGCCCGCCTCCGTCACGGGAACACGCTGCACACGGTGCGCGCCCGCTTCAAATTTCAGTTTTGACCAGACGCCGGCTCCCTCGATAACGGCGCTGATTTCCTTAAAGCCGCCCAGCTCGGTCTCGCTGACGTTGGCGACGTCCAGCTTCCAGCCCTTGCGATCGGCATAGAGACTGTACATGCGAAAAAGATCCGCAGCAAAGAGCATCCCCTCTTCCCCGCCGACGCCGCCGCGAATTTCAAGGATCACGTTCTTTTCATCGTTAGGATCCTTGGGCAACAGCAAAATCTTCAGCTTTTGCTCCAAACTCTCACGTGCAGCCCTGGCAGCAGCAAACTCCTCCTGCGCAAAGACGCGCAGCTCCGGATCGTTCATCAGCTCCTGCGCGGTCTGCATATCCTGCGTTGCGCGCTCGTAGGCGCAATAAGCATCCACAATGGGCGCCAGCTCACGCGCCGCCTTATCCGTTTTCGCATAAACTGCCGCGTCGGCGTAGGTCTCCGGCTCCTCCAGCCGGCGCAAAAGCTGTTCGTATTGATTTTTTAAGGCTTGCAGTTTATCGAACATCTTGTTGAACCTCAGACGGATTATAATAACGATCGGACAGCAAATGATCCTTTGAATCATGCGCCCGGTACTCATTGTAATAAAAATCCGGAAAAGCATTTAGGCGCTTTTCGCCTTTTTTGGTTATTATAACACGAAAGGACAGAAATGTAAATCAGAGGATGAACGGGCCGCGCTTCCAGTCCTCTCCCATTACACGCTGTTTGTGATCCGGGTATGAGAGAACGAACAGATCGTGCGCATCAGCGCCCAGCGTGAAGTGCTGCGCTGCTTCGCTGCCGATTTTCAAAACAGAAGCGGGCTTGGTCACAATCGGCAGCAACACGCTCTCTGCCTGCGCGCGCAGCAGCCTGCGTCCGTTCTCGCCGAAAGCCAGAACGCGAGCATATGGAGGCTCCGTCGCCGCCATACCAGCTTTTACGCCAAGAACCGCGCTGCACATCAGGCGACGCACCCGCGAGAGCGCATATCGTTTTGTCTTCGTGTACTCGGCAATCGCAGTGCAGCTCGTCTGCGTGCGTACAGCCTCGTATAACCTGCGGCCTAAGCCGTCGGCTCCGTCGGGAAGATCGTCAAAGCATTCCTTCCCCATTGCCAGCAGCCGTGAAAAAAAAGAGATTTCCAGCGCATTTTTGTCCGGAAGCCCCCTGCCTTCTGCCATTTCGCGACGCAGCACCGCCTCGGAGTCCGGCGGCAGAAGGCCATGAAAATCCGCTCCCTCATACAGCATGCGGCGAAGCTCCGAGGCCGAGCAGTGCTCGTCGCCTTCGCCGTCATGTGAGCTTCCCTCACGCCGGATGGTCAGCGGCTGCATCGAGGAATGGAGCGTTTGTAGCGCCTTGAGGTATTCCAATGCAAGGATATTATTTGGCGTATGCAGAAGTGCGGCGCTTTCCCCGACAATCTCCGTCAGCACCTGCTCTCTGGCTGTTGCGTAGCTCAAATTCGCCTGCGCCTTCATTCGATTTGACACGAGCGCCTGAAAATCCGGCGCAAGCATCTGCGTGGATAACTGCCGTAAAGGCGCAAGTTCGCCGAGCTCGCTGCCAAAACTGAGATGTGTGCAGCCGATGCGATCCAGCAGCGACACCGCACCGCGAGCGAAACCTTCGGCCGAGGATAAGCACCATGGCAGCGGCAGCTCCAGCACCAAATCGACGCCGCAGCGACAGGCCGCCTCCGCGCGGGCGAATTTTGACAGGATCGCCGCCTCGCCGCGCTGCACAAAATCACCGGAAAGCACACACACCAGCAAGCTGTCTTCGCCAAGCGATTCTTTTGTCAACTGCAAATGACGCGCATGCCCCCAGTGAAAGGGATTGTATTCAGCAACAATTCCGGCAATGTTCATATTTACTCCAAAAAACACTTGCAATTTTTCCTGTTTGTATTAGAATGAAAGAGATGCAGCTATTGTACCGAAAAAAACAGCTATTTACAATAGAAAGGAAAAAAATCAATGAAAATTCTCGTGATCAACGCAGGAAGCTCCTCTCTCAAGTATCAGCTGATCGACATGGAAAACGAGCAATTGATGGCCAAGGGTCTGTGCGAGCGCATCGGCATCGACGGACACCTCAAGCACACCCCGCTGGTGGATGGCAAGCCCGTTTTCAACGAGGACGTTCCGATGCCCACCCATTCCGAGGCGATCGCCGCTGTCATCGACAAGCTGACCAGCGCAGAATACGGTGTAGTTTCCTCCATGAAGGAGATCGACGCTGTCGGTCACCGTGTGGTTCATGGCGGTGAGAAGTTTGCCAGCTCCGTGCTGATCAACGACGAGGTGCTCGCCGCGATTGAGGAGTGCATCCCCTTTGCGCCGCTGCACAACCCCGCCAATATTACCGGCATCAACGCCTGCCGGGCCGTCATGGGCGACGTACCGATGGTCGCCGTGTTCGACACCGCTTTCCACCAGACCATGCCCAGCAAAGCCTATATGTACGCGATCCCCTTCGATTACTACAAGAACGACGGCATCCGCCGCTACGGCTTCCACGGCACCTCTCACCGCTACGTCTCCGCCCGCTGTGCGGAACTGATGGGCAAGCCCATCGAAGAGCTGAAGATCATCTCCTGCCACATGGGCAACGGCTCCTCCCTCGCTGCTGTCTGCAAGGGCAAGGTGCTCGATACCTCCATGGGCTTTACGCCGCTGGTCGGTCTGCCGATGGGCACCCGCTGCGGTGATCTTGACGCCGGTATTATTCAGTTCCTCATGAGCAAATACGGATACTCCATCGACGAGATGCTGAATATTCTCAACAAGAAATCCGGCGTGCTCGGCGTGTCCGGCGTATCCTCTGACTTCCGCGATCTCGACGCTGCTGCCGCCGAGGGCAATGAGCGCGCACAGCTGGCGCTTGACATGTTCAACTACTGGGTTGCCAAGGTTGCCGGCTCCTATGCCGCTGCCATGAACGGCGTGGACGCGATCATCTTTACCGCCGGCGTCGGCGAAAACGGTGCGGACACCCGCGCGGCGATCTGCGAATACTTTGGCTATCTCGGCGTTAAGCTCAACGCTGAGGCCAACGCCAAGCGCGGTCAGGATATCATGATCTCCACCGAAGACTCCCCTGTTAAGGTCTTTGTTATCCCCACGAATGAGGAACTTGTCATCGCACGTGATACCCGCGATATCGTCTGCTGACGAAAGCACGCACTGCCGGCCAAAAGCGGCAGTGCGTTTTTTCACGATGTCAAATAAGGAGGCTTTCTTATGCCAAGATTTGAAGACTTCAGCTTTCCGTCCAGTACCGGAAAAAATACGATCCATGCCCGCTGCTGTCTGCCGGATGGCGAGATTCGCGGCGTCGTTCAGATTGCGCACGGTATCGCCGAGTACATTGATCGCTACGATCCCTTTATGAGCTTTTTGGCAGAGCACGGCTTTGTCGCTGTCGGTAATGATCACCTCGGCCACGGCAAATCCATCACCGCGCCGGAGGAACAGGGCATCTTCGCTGAAAACGACGGCTGGCTGCGTGTGCTGGACGACATGGCCAAGCTGCACGAAATAACAAAGGCGAAATATCCCGGCGTCCCCTATATTTTCTTCGGTCACAGCATGGGCAGCTTTTTAACCCGCCATTATGTCATTTTGCATCCCGAGCAGCCGGATCTGGTCATTCTCTGCGGCACCGGCCATCAACCGGCGCTTATGGTTGCCGGCGGGAATGCGATGGCACGGCTTGCCGTGCGAAAAAATGGCGTGCGCGGCAGCGGCGAACAGCTCAACAAGATTGCGTTTGGCAGCTATACCAAGGGCATTGAGAACGTCCGCACCCCCTATGATTGGCTCAACCGCATCAGTGAAGAGGTCGACAAATACATAAACGATCCCCTGTGTGGCTTTGTGCCCTGCGCCGGTCTGTTCCGGGATATGATGGGTGGGATCAAGTTCATCACCGATCAGAAAAACATTGCGCAAATGAACAAAAAAACGCCTGTTCTGTTTATTTCAGGCGGCGCCGATCCTGTCGGTGAAAACGGGAAGGGCGTGGAACGCGCCTATCGCGCCTTCCTGAAAGCGGGTCTGCAGGACGTGACGATGAAGCTCTATCCCGGCGCCAGGCATGAAATCCTGCTGGAGATCAATCACGAGGAAGTATTCAACGATGTTCTGCACTGGTTGGAGAAGCGTTTTCATTGACTGACAGCCACAAAAATCCCTGTCCGCTTCATACTACGGACAGGGATTTTTTAGCAAAAGCTACCCTCGTGATAACGGAGGATTCGGCAGCCCAAAGCCACGGCCTCCTGTTCATTGTGCGTTACCATCAGAATAGAAAGGTCATGCGGCAAGGCGTGAAGCAGTAATTCCACAGTATGGGCCTGCAGCGCCTCGTCTAAGCCATGAAAGGGCTCGTCCAGCACTAAAAAGTCCGGTTGGAAAGCAAGCGCACGCGCCAGAGAAACCCGCTGCTGCATCCCGCCGGACAACTCCGAAGGGTACAAGCGGCAGGCGTCCGCCAGAGACAGACGCGACAGCCAACGCTCGGCTTCATCGAGTGTCTCTCTGGTATCGTTTAGCACGGCATTCACATTTTCCGCCGCCGTACGCCACGGAAGCAGCCGCGCTTCCTGAAAAACGGCAGCCGGACGCTGGAAACGGGATCGTACCGTGCCGGAATCCGGCATTTGAAGTCCAAGCGCCAGGCGAAGAAGCGTCGTCTTCCCACAGCCGGACGGCCCCATCAGAGCAAGGCGCTCCCCCGCTGCAAGATGAAGACGGCAGTTTTTCAGTACGCTGCGCTGATCATAAAAGACGCTGACGTCGCAAATATCAAGCATGCTGCCTCCCCCTCTCGCTCCGGCCGATCAGCATAAACAGCGTACGCTCGATGATCAGGCTCAAAACAACCACCGTTACCGTCCAGGCAAAGAGATCCGTGGTTTCGAGATACAGCTTGCTCTCATAGATCATTCGACCGACCGACTGTTTTGGTACAGTTAAAACCTCAGCGGCAATCCCGGCCTTCCAGCCTAAACCGAGCGAAGTGCTCAGTGCTGCGCGAAACGACGGTAAAACCGAAGGGAGCGTGATGCGCCGCAGGATGCGAAGACGCGGCATACGATAGACTTTCGCAAGCTCCAAAAACTTGGGATCCATCGAGACAAGCGCCTCAGACATGTTTCCCCAAACGACGGGAAGCACGATCAATCCCGTGATAAAGACAGGAACAAGATCCCTGCCGATCCATACGAGCGCCAGCACAATAAACGACGCAACCGGCGTGCTTTTTACCAGAGTCATCAGCGGAGCAAGCAGCGTATGCGCCAGCCGGCTGCAATGCGTCAAAAAGGCCAGCAAAACGCCCAGAAGGGCTGCAGAGACAATTCCGATCAACACGCGCAGGATGCTGCTGCCTGTCATACGCCAAAAGGATCTCGTTCCTGCAAGCGCAAGCAAACGCCGCAGCACCTGCCAGGGAGATGGCAGCAACAGTTCCTGCCGGATCAGAACTGAGAGTGCAAACCAAAGCCCAAGCCAGAAAACAAGCGCCAATAGAAAGCGTTTCAGTTTTTTGACTGCGCCCTCGTTCATTTCAAAATGCAGTAGAAATCATCCCCGGGCAGCTTGCCGCCGATCGACTGTGGCGCCGTCTCAAACATGATCTCTAAAAATGCAGACAGCTGCGCTTTCATATCCTCGCCGGAGATAAAGCAGAGATTGCAGCGCGGGATCGCCTTCTCCGCAACTGCGGCCTTGGCGAAGAGCCCCGTCGCTTCGATCTTTTGTGCGGCGGCGGCGACGTCATCGCTCAAAAGCGCCACAGAGGCCTCGTACTCCTCGAGAAAACGCGCCAGCTCCGCCGGATGCTCTGCAGCAAAGGCGCTGCGCACGACGACACAGCCCTGCACCAGGCTGCTGGGCGTGGAAACCTTGTCCCACTCCTCGGTCAGATCCAGCGCAACGACAAGCTCGCTGTTCTGGCTGCGCGCTACGGTCAACAGAGGCTCGGGCAGAACCGCAAGGCTCACCTGTCCGCTCGTGACGGCGGCATTGAGCTCCGCAGGCTGGGCAAAACTGTTGTCAATTTCAACAGAAACGCCGTTTTTCTGGCAAAGATAAGAGAAAATAAAGCTCGGATTCTGTGCCGGAACGTACACGGTTTTGCCGTCCAGGTCGGTGAAGCTTTCGATCGTATCCTTACCATCGCTGACCAGATAGAGCACACCCAGCGTATTGAGGGCCAGCACCTGCACCTTCCCCTCGGTCTTATTGTAGAGCGCAGAAGCGGCATTGGTCGGCAGCGCGGCAATATCACACTCGCCGCTGGCAAGCGCAGCCGTCACGTTGGATGCGTCTGTCTCTACAGAAAACACATAGTTCAACGAAGCCTTTCCTTCTTCTGCGTCCGTCATCAGCGACGCCATGCCAAAGCCGGTAGTGCCGTTGAGTGTCATAACGCGTACGGGAAGCTCCGTATCAAGAACTTTCGGCTGCGCGCTTTCCTCCGGCGTCTGTGTTTCGACAGGCGCTGGCGCCTCGGTTTCAGACGGCTCGGCGTTCTGCGTTTGCGCCGGAGTCTCCGGAGTCGCGCCGCAGGCTGCCAAAGACAGGATCAGCGCAAGCGATAAAAGTGCTGCAAAGATTTTTTTGATGTTTTTCATGGTTTTTCTCCTTTTGATGTTACTTTTCTGTGATTTCGCCGGGTGCGTAAACAGCCTTGGCGGTGACGCCGGACAGACGTCCCAGCTTGCCTGTGAGCGCATTGATCACATCCTGAGGCGCATCAATAATCAGGCAGATGATACTGAGATTTCTTTCCCGGTATGGGATACCCATGCGCCCCAAAATATGCGGCGCATATTCGTGCAGCAGCGCGTTGAGCGGCTCAACTGACCGAGGATCCTCAACGATCAGAGACAGCGCGGCAATCCGAGTGTTCATCAGTGTTCCCCTTTCTGTTTTTTTGCATACAAAAAAGCCATGCCGAAAGGCATGGCGATAATCCCGGATCAGACGGTATTGCCCAGCCTTTCGCCTCAATCGCAATTTCGGCGTCAGAGTCATGGTTCATTGTTTTATGCCCTCAAATCTCTTTTGAAAACACCTGTATCTTAAGTCAAATCGCCTGCTATGTCAAGCGCATTCAGCCTTTTTATTCATTTTTAACAAGTTCGTATTCATTTTTTACCCTGAAACTAACAAAAATGATATTTTTTACAAATCGCGAAATCTCTCTTGTTAAAAATGATATTTTATAGTACAATATGACGGAATGTTAAATCTATGTCATAAGACCTATATTTAACTTTACAAAAAAGAAAGGGAGCGATCACCATCGAACACCTGGATTACAAATTCCTAGACTCTGTTCTGGACAAGTATGGCTGCGACAAGGCGAAGATCATTGCGATCATGCAGGACGTGCAGGAGCAATACCGCTATCTTCCCGTGAAGGCGCTGACCTACATTGCCGAGAAGGTCGGGATGAGCGAGTCCAAGCTCTACGGCGTTGCCACTTTCTATGGCAACTTCTCTCTCAACGCAAAAGGCAAGTACGTTATGAAGGTTTGCCGCGGCACGGCCTGCCACGTGCGCAAGAGCGCCAACGTTCTTGCGGCACTGTACGAGGCCACGGATACCAGCGAGCGCAAGCCCACCTCCGAGGACGGACTGTTTTCTATCGAAATCGTCTCCTGCCTTGGCGCCTGCGGCCTGAGCCCCGTTGTTATGGTCAATGATACCGTCCACGCCGCGATGACGCCGGACAAGGCCAAAGAGCTGGTTGCCCAGCTGCGAGAGGAGGCATGATGATGCGCGAAAAGCTGAAAAATCTGAACGAGTTTCAGACCCTGCAGACGAAATGCGCGAATGCGCTGAAGGCTGAAACCCGCAAGGTTCTGATCTGCTGCGGCACCGGTTGCGTCGCCGGCGGCAACATGGAACTGTACGAAGAGCTGAAAAAGCAGATGCAGGAGCTCGGCGTCAACTATGAGCTGGCTCTCGGCGAAAAGGAAGGCAACAACCTGGTCGGTTTGAAGAAATCCGGTTGCCATGGCTTCTGTGAGATGGGACCGCTGGTTCGTATTGAGCCCGAAGGATGGCTGTACACCAAGTGCAAGGCGTCCGACGCCAGAGAGATCGTGGAAAAAACAGTCATCGGCGGCGAGTTCATCGAGCGCCTGGGCTACCACTTCAACAACGAGCTCTACAAGAAGCAGGATGATATCCCCTTCTACAAGACCCAGACCCGTCGCGTGCTCGAGCACTGCGGTCATGTCGACGCGGAGAGCATTGAAGAGTACATCGCTCTGGGCGGATACACCGCGCTGACGAAGGCTCTGTTTGAGATGACCGGTGAACAGATCATCCAGGAGGTCTCCGATTCCGGTCTGCGCGGCCGCGGCGGCGCAGGCTTCCCGACCGGCAAGAAGTGGGCGCAGGTTGCCGCTCACACCGAAGAGCCCATTAAGTACATCGTCTGCAACGGCGACGAGGGCGACCCCGGCGCATTCATGGATCGTTCCTGCATGGAAGGCGACCCGCACAAGATGCTGGAAGGCATGATCATCGCCGGTATTGCCACCGGATCCACCGAGGGCTACATCTACGTGCGTGCCGAGTATCCTCTGGCTGTCTCCCGTCTGATGATCGCCATCGAGCAGGCCGAGGCTTACGGCTTCCTGGGCGACGATATTCTCGGCAGCGGCAAGAGCTTCCACCTGCACATCAACAAGGGCGCCGGCGCTTTCGTATGCGGCGAAGGCTCCGCGATGACCGCCTCGATCGAGGGCAACCGCGGCATGCCGCGCACCAAGCCCCCGCGCAGCGTGGATAAGGGCCTGTTTGAGCGCCCCACCTGCCTCAATAACGTCGAAACCTTTGTCAATGTCCCCGATATTATTAAGAAGGGCGCCGCATGGTTCCGTTCTCTCGGCACCGAAGGCAGCTCCGGAACCAAGGCCTTTGCGCTGACCGGCAACGTCATGAACACCGGTCTGATCGAGGTTCCGATGGGCACCACGATGCGTGAGGTCGTCTATCAGATCGGCGGCGGCATCAAGGGCGGCAAGAAGTTCAAGGCCGTTCAGATCGGCGGCCCCTCCGGCGGCTGCCTCACCGACGAGCATCTTGATCTCCCGATGGATTTCGATTCTTTGAAGAAAGTCGGCGCGATCATCGGCTCCGGCGGTCTCGTCGTTATGGATGAAGACAGCTGCATGGTTAACATGGCCCAGTTCTTCATGAACTTTATCTGTGAAGAATCCTGCGGCAAGTGCACCCCCTGCCGTGAAGGCACGACGCGCATGAACGAGATCCTGACCCGCATCACCAAGGGCGAAGGCAAGATGGAGGATATCGCCGAGCTCAAGAGCCTGGCCACTATGATCCAGAAGTCTTCTCTCTGCGGTCTCGGCAAGACGGCTCCCAACCCCGTCCTTTCTACGCTGCAGAACTTTGAGGACGAATATGTGGAGCACATCCGTGACAAGCGCTGCCGCTGCGGCACCTGCAAGGATCTCGCAAAGCTCTATATCACGGATAAGTGCATCGGCTGCACCAAGTGTGCCCGTAACTGCCCGGTCGGCGCCATCACCGGCACCGTCAAGCAGAAGCACGAAATCGACACCACGCGCTGCATCAAGTGCGGCGCCTGCATGACCGGCTGCCCGGTCGACGCCATCAAGGAGGGTTAAGCCATGGCTGAAAAGAAAATGCTCATTGACGGCATCGAATGTCCGTTTACCAACGAGCGCAACGTGCTCGAAGTTGCCCGCAAGAACGGGATCGACATTCCCTCCCTCTGCTACTGCGAGAATCTTTCGATTTATGGCGGCTGCCGCCTGTGCCTTGTTGAAAACGACAAGGGCGCGATGGATGCTGCCTGCTCCATGAAGCCGAAAGACGGTCTTGTGGTCTACACCCATACCAAGAAGGTCATGGAGAGCCGCCGCACCACGCTGCAGCTGCTGATGAGCAGCCACCGCGCGGACTGCCTCACCTGTGAGCAGAGCGGCAAGTGCAAGCTGCAGGACTATGCGCACCGTTACAACGTAGAGGACACGCCGTTTGTCGGCAACACCTACTGCCGTGAGCCGGCGGACGCCACCTCCCCCTGCATCGTTCGCGATCCCTCCAAGTGCATCCTCTGCGGTCTTTGTGTCCGCATGTGCGCCGAGGTGCAGAACGTCGGTGCAATCGATTTTGTCAATCGCGGCAAGAACGCTTACGTTGCGCCCGGCTTCGGTCGCAGCCTGAGTGAGACCGCTTGTGTCGGCTGTGGCCAGTGCGCTGCGGTCTGCCCCACCGGCGCCATCACGATCAATCGCCAGATCCCGAAGATGTGGGCGATGCTGCACGACCCCAACAAGCGTGTGGTTGTCCAGTTTGCCCCCAGCGTTCGTGTCGGTATGGCTGAGGAATTCGGTATGCCCGCTGATGTGCCCGTGACCGGCAAGCTTGTTACTGCCCTGCGCCGCCTCGGCTTTGACGTCGTGTACGACACCAACCTCAGCGCCGACCTGACCATTATGGAAGAGAGCGCGGAGTTTATCGAGAAGGTGAAGTCCGGCGCGAAGCTGCCGATGTTCACCTCCTGCTGCCCCGGCTGGATCCAGCATGTGGAGCACGCCCATCCTCACCTGATGCCTCAGGTTTCCACCTGCGGCAGCCCGATGGAGATGCTTGGCGCTCTGATCCGCAAGCAGTTCAAGGATGAGGACGTCTACTCTGTCGCGATCATGCCCTGCACGGCCAAGAAGTTCGAGGCTGCGCGTCCCGAACTCGAGAAGGACGGTCAGCGTCTGATCGATCTCGTTCTCACCACGGACGAGCTGATTCGTATGGTCAAGGAAGCCGGCATCGACTTCAAAAACCTGCCGGACTCCGAGCTTGACATGCCTCTCGGCCACTACACCGGCGGCGGCGCCATCTTCGGCGTGACTGGCGGCGTGACCGAGGCGGTCATCCGCCGCGTGGTCGACGATGCCTCCCCTGCCGCTTTGAAGACGATCTCTGAGTGCGGCGTCCGCGGTCTCGAGGGCATCAAGGCCTTTGAAGTCAGCTCCGGCGATCTGAAGATCCGCATTGCGGTTGCCAACGGCCTCGCCAATGCCGACCGTCTGATCGAGAAGGTTGAGAAGGGCGAAGAGCAGTTTGACTTCATCGAGGTCATGGCTTGCCCGAACGGCTGCATCGGCGGCGGCGGTCAGCCCCCTGCTACCAACGCCCGCAAGGCGGAACGCTTCAAGGCGATCTTCAAGGAAGATGACGCCTGCGAGTTCAAGCTCCCGCAGCAGAACCCGGATCTCGCATACATCTATGACGAGCTCCTGCAGGGACGTGCGCACGATCTGCTGCACATCCACTATCCGCTGCACGGCGATCACCACTAATCATATGCAAAAGGCGTTGTCTCAAAATAGTTAAAGAGACTATTGAGAGGCAACGCCTCTTTCATTTGGCCAAGATTGTGGAAAAAGGCGGCCTGTTCAAGCCCTGAGAGACCAAAAATGTGGAAAACCATCCAGAGAGTGCCGCAAAA
>JAFWVV010000067.1 GCA_017518225.1 Oscillospiraceae bacterium
GGTCGGCGTCTCCGTCGGCTCGGTCGGCGTGTCCGTCGGCTTGGTCGGCGTCTCTGTCGGCTTGGTCGGCGTCTCTGTCGGCTCGGTCGGCGTCTCTGTCGGCTCGGTCGGCGTCTCCGTCGGCTTGGTCGGCGTCTCTGTCGGCTCGGTCGGCGTCTCCGTCGGCTCAGTCGGCGTCTCTGTCGGCTCAGTCGGCGTCTCTGTCGGCTCGGTCGGTGTCTCCGTCGGCTCGGTCGGCGTCTCCGTCGGCTCGGTCGGTGTCTCCGTCGGCTCAGTCGGTGTCTCCGTCGGCTGCACCGAAGCGGCCACGACGCTCAGCTTTGCCTTTGCCACACCGTCCGTAAAGCTCAAAAGCACATCATATTCGTCCAAAGCAAGCGTCTCCAGATATTCGCCCTTGAGCGTCAGGATCAAGCTGCCCGCGGATGCCTCGTAGTTTGTCGGATTTACCTCCACTCCGCCGATATACAGCTTTTCAAACTTGACATAGGTTTCATCGTCGTTTTCGCTGCCATGGGCTGTAATCACCTGATCCAGCTTGCTTTCTTTGGTGTAGGTAATATCGTTCGCGCTGTAGGTGATCTCCGTCGGCTCGGTGGATTTCCACAGCACCTTGATCGTAACGTCTTTTTTGATCTTGTACTCTTTGCCAGGCTGATAGAAAACGCCGTCGATCTCCGCACCGATATAATTGCTGTTGGCGGGCGCTGTCAGCCAGGTTCCGGCCTCGATCCACCCATTCATCGCATCGACAGACGGGATCTCTTCTGCGTGACCGTCTTCAAAGTCCATGGAAACCGTTTCTTTCCCGAAGAATGTTCCGCCGTTCATGTCAAGCGTCACTTTCCACAGCTTTGTGAATCTCGCGGTCAGGGTCATATCGCCGGTTACAGAAGGAATCGCATATTCCTCATTCATGCTGACGTTCGTGCCGCTCTCGTACCAGCCGTTAAAGCTGTAGCCCGGGTTCGCCGTCGCCTTCACCGTGAAGCTCTTTCCCGCTTCAACCGTGCCGCCGGGCGTAACCGTGCCGCCGGCTTCAGGATCAGCCGAAGTGCTGACCTCGTAAGTAACCGGAACGGCGGGCTGATCGAAGGTCGCTGTCAGGTAGGTGTCCTTTCTGATCGCCCCGGAATAGTTCATCGACGTCAAAACGATGTCGCCATTTTCGTCGGCCCAGCCCAAAAACGTACGGTTTTCATCCAGCATTGTAACCGATACGCTGAATTTCGAATCCCAGAACAGATTGTTCTGGAAATGATCGCCGGTAAATGTTGTACTCTCACCCTGCTTGGTCACCGTGCCGCTTACCGTGCCGTACGCGGGATTCGCGGACGAAACGGAAAGCACGTAGTTCCCTTGACGATCCTTAAATCTTGCTACCAGCTTATAGTTTTCCTCCGGCATCGTGAAGGAATAGGTCATATCGGACGATTTCAACTCCTTGCCCGCATACCAGCCCTCAAACTCATAGCCGGTTCCCTCTCCCCATCCATAGGGAATCCTTGCATAGACGGTAACTTTCGTCCCGGGTTTCACGTTTTTCCAGTCGCTGCTGTCCCAGTACCTCCCGTCAAAGGATACGTCTCCCTCTTTGGCGGGATCGGCGCTGATGGTCAATTTGTAGCTCTTCGCCGCAGAGGCGCTGACCGGCAGCAGAATGCCAAACGCCATCACCAATGCAAGCAATACGGCAAGCAGTTTTTTTGTGCTTTTCATTTTTTACCTCCTCAATGTCTGCTCGATGTTGCCCTTTCAAGATCATTTTTGCTATACTATTTTATTTGAAATCGCTTGTTTTGAAATCACCCAAAAATGCAGAAAAAAAGGTTAGCATGCAGCTACTACCCTTTTCTCCCTTGCGCTTCGCGCCCTTATCGTTTCTTAACGAAAAAACTTGTCAAACATTGTGAAGAAGAGATAGAAGCCCCCTCTTCACGTTCACGCCTTGCGGAAACGGGAATGCCGTGATCGTTTCCGTTTTGTTTTCAAGACGTCGACAAGCTCAAGTACGCTCCCGACGGGATCATCCTTTTTTCTTTGCGATACTACTGAGCTTGTGAAGCGTCACGTCCTTGTGCATCCGGTCAATTTTGTTCTGTATGCTGATGTAATACCGATTGATGTCGCGCTCCGGCGCTTTCTCAATCGACGGATAGACCAGCATCGTCCTCTCCGTCGCCTTCATGACGTCGTAGACCGTAATCTCGCGCGGCGAGCCGGCGATCCGATAGCCGCCATTCATTCCCTGTACGCTCTCCAGAAAGCCCCCATTGCGCAGCTTATTCAAAACGCCGCGCATCATTTTGTCTGAGATTCCGACTCGTTTCGACAACTCTGCCGCCGAAAGCAGCTCCTCACTATCCACAAGTTCAACCATAGCGCGCAGTGCATAGTCCGTCACCATTGCAATCTTCATCTCTGTACTTCTCCCTTTTACAGGCAGACAGCCTGTTTCCATTTTTTCATGTCATTTTTTCCCTTTCTTTTTGGATTATGTCTACTATTACATGACAGTAGCGGTTTATTTTACCTTATTTTTCTGACTTTGAAATCATCCAAAACACAGCAAAAACGGGTGATCCTCAGCCATGCTGTACGCAAGCCTCTGCGGCTGCTTTTCGCAAAATAAAGCCACTGGGAGGCTGCAGCCTCCCAGTGGCTTTTCCGATTTTTTTTATTACTGCGCGTTCTTCGCCAGCTCGCACAGAGCGGTGAAGGCGGCGGGATCGTGGATCGCGGTCTCGGACAGCATCTTGCGGTTCATGTCGACGCCGGCGAGCTTGAGGCCGTGCATGAAGCGGGAATAGTTCAGCCCGTTCATCTTGCAGCCCGCGCTGATGCGGGTGATCCAGAGCTGACGGAAATCTCTCTTCTTCTGCTTGCGGCCGACGTAAGCATAGCGGCCGGACTTCATCAGCTGCTCGTTGGCCATCTTATAGTGACGGGACTTGTTGCCCCAGTAGCCCTTCGCCAGACCAAGCACCTTGTTTCTGTGCTTGCGGGTCATCATTGCGCCTTTAACTCTTGCCATTTATTTTATCCTCCTATACTCAGCTCAGCCCTTATTTGTAAGGGATCATTTTCTTGATCGCGGCCACGTTGGTCTTGTCTGCGTAGGTCTCGGAGCGCAGACGACGGCAGCGCTTGCTGTCCTTCTTGGTGAGGATGTGGCTCTTGTACGCGTGCGCGCGCTTGACCTTGCCGGTCTTGGTGAGATTGAATCTTTTCTTTGCACCGCTGTGGGTTTTCAGTTTGGGCATGACGTTTTCTCCTTCCGTACTGTCGCAGGGGGCTTTGATCCCCTGTTCTCTACTTATTCCTTGCTTTCCTCGCTCTGCGCCTCGACGGGAGCCACGCTCTCCGGCGCGGGCTTCGGCGTCTTGGGCTTGGCCGGCTTTTTCGGCGGGGTTGTGGGCTTGGGAGAGAGGAAAATGGACATGTTGCGGCCCTCCAGCTTGGGGGCTTTGTCCAGATTCGCGATCTCCGCACACTTATCCGCAAAGTCGCGCAGCAGCACTTCGCCGATCTCGGTGTGCGCCATCTCTCTGCCGCGGAAACGCACGGACACCTTCACACGGTCGCCGTCGGCCAGAAACTTCTGGGCGTTCTTCAGCTTCGTGTTGAAGTCGTTCGTGTCGATGCCGGGAGACATGCGCAGCTCCTTGACCTCGATGATGCGCTGGTTTTTCTTGGCTTCCTTTTCCTTTTTGGCCTGCTCGAAGCGATACTTGCCGTAGTCCATCACGCGGCAGACCGGCGGGTTGGAGCCCGGAGCGATCTTGACCAGATCCAGGTCGTGCTCAATGGCGATCTGCATGGCGGCCTCCGAGGACATGATCCCCAGCTGCTCGCCGTCAAAGCCGATCAGGCGCACTTCCTTATCGGTGATCTCTTCGTTGATTTGATGAGCCAAGTTTGCGATTGTCAAACACCTCCGAAAAATACGGTACAAACGAAAAAGCGCGGACGCACAGCATCCGCGCATAAAAACACAGCCTCTCCCCCGCAGGGGCGCCTTGCTTTTATTGACCGCGGCTGGTCTGTGACCGCCGGGTGAGGACGGGGATGCCGTGCCTGCTTTGTTGTAAGCCCTGTTAATATAACAGACCCTCTCCCGCTTGTCAAGCCTCTTTTTCAAGAATATGCCGGGCGTCAAGTTTTTAGTTCTTAGCTAAACGCTGAAAACTAAAAGCTCAATAGTTTTCCTGCGGGGCGTCGGCGGCCTGCTCCTGCTCCATGGCGAGCTTGACGATGCGGCTGGTGCCGAGCCGATCGGCGCCGAGGGCGATGAAGTCCTCCGCGTCCTGCAGCGAGGCGATGCCGCCGGCGGCCTTGACCTTGACCTCGGGCGCGACATGTGCGCGCAGCAGCGCCACATCCTCGCGCGTCGCGCCGCCCTTGGAAAAGCCCGTCGAGGTTTTGATGTACTCGCAGCCGCAGTCGGACACGATCCGGCAGAGGCGGATTTTCTCCTCCTCCGTCAGCAGGCAGCACTCAATGATGACCTTCAGGAGCGTTCCGCGCGTGGCCTCGCGCACGGCGCGGATGTCCCTTTCCACATCCGCCCAGCAAGCGTCCTTGACCATGGAGAGGTTGATGACCATGTCCACCTCGTCCGCGCCGTTGGCAACGGCGTCGGCAGCCTCGAAAGCCTTGGCGGCAGAGGTCATATAGCCGTTGGGAAAGCCGATGACCGTGCAGATCTTCAGCTTGTCGCCGACATATCGCTTCGCCCCGGCCACGTGGCAGGGCGGGATGCAGACGCTCGCGCAGTCATAGCGCATGCCCTGGTCGCAGAGCCTGCGGATTTCCTCGCTCGTGCAGTCGACACGCAGCAGGGTGTGGTCGCATTTTTTCAGAATATCTTTGATCTCCATATCATACTCTCCTTTTTGAGTTTTTTGCGGATACTCTCATGATGATCATTATAGCCGTTTTTGCGGGTATATGCAAGGGGCAAGCGCGAATAGGATAAAGCAGACACCGACGACAGGGGGAGAACAATATGGAGGAATTTCTCACGAACAATGAACTGCTTTTGATCGGGACGATGGCGGCGGCGCCGCGTCTCAGCCACGAGAGCCGCGGCACGCGCTTTTATCTCATGCCGCTGGCAATCCAGCGCCTGTCCGGCGCCGTGGACGAAATCCCGGTGCTGCTGCGCGAGGGGCAGTTGCGCGCGCTGGAAACGCAGGAGGCGGACAAGCTGCGCGTGCAGGGGGAGCTGCGCAGCTTCAACAACCGCCGTGGCGAGGGAGCAAAGCTCGTCATCACCGCCTATGCGCGCAGCATCGGCTTTTGCAATGAGCCGGACAACAACCGGCTGACGCTGCGCGGCTCGCTCTGCAAAAACCCCAATCTGCGCTGTACGCCGATGGGACGGGAGGTCTGCGATCTGATGCTGGCCGTACGGCGGCGCTATGCGCGCTCGGACTATCTGCCTTGCATCTGCTGGGGTTCTCTCGCGCGCGAGGCAGCGGCGCTGCCGGTGGGCGCGAAGCTGTCTCTGTCCGGGCGCGTCCAGAGCCGCCCCTATATCAAGATGACCGAGGACGGCCCGGTGGAGAAAATCGCCTACGAGGTTTCCGCCTCCGCGCTCGAGCGGATTGACGCGGAGACTCCGGCGTTTACCTAAGCTCTAAAAACTACGATACGGGCCGCCGAGCGCCGGCCCTTACGGCAAGTGCGCGGCACATCCAACCGTTATTTGAAAAACGAAAAACAAATCTGCCCCCGGGGCGCCATTCAAACGCGCACCGGGGGCATGATATTCACTTTTCTCGCTCAACAGCGCCGGAAGGACGCGCGGCGCTGCAATACCGCAGGGAGGCAGCGTATAAACCGCTTGAGCATCAAGCGTTTTATCGGAGCGCGGTGTTATGGAGCCAGCTTGGTACCGCAGTATTCACAGACAAGCCCGCTGCTGGTCGCGCCGCAAGCGGGACAAAGCTTCGGCTGGGCCAGCTTTTCCTGCCGCTGGCGGATTTGATCCTGCTGCAGCTGATCCATCATGGCACGCTGCTTCTTTTCTTCCTTTCGGAGCCTTAACCACGGGAGCAGTCCCCAGGCAATCAGCGAAAGACCGACAACCATCGACACCAGAAAATATGACAGCCAATCGCCGTCATCCGGCTTATCGATGCTGATAGCGAGAAACAAGGCGCCAAAGGCAACCTTGGCAACGGTGCCGCCTACCGTGGGCCGCTTTATCCGGCGCGCGCCGCCGTCCTTGCCGCAGGCAGGACAGATAAATCGGCGTTTTTTTTCGTCATAATGTCCGCCATGTTCAAAATCAAAGGCCTTGCCGCATACGCCGCAGCTTACCGTGCGATTTGCCATATTTTCCCCCTTATATCCGTTTTTTTAATTATACATGAATTTTCCGCCGATTGCAAGTCCCACGACCATGATTTTCCTGTCCCTTCACTATGCAAAACAGTGCCGGGACAGCGCTTTCGACCTTCTCCCCGTCTGACGCGATTTTTGTCAGCGCGCCGTCTCAGCAGATCCAGAAGCGCCAGAATCCGCGCCACGCGCGCCGAGAAAAGGGTCTCGCGCCGCTCACTCGTCGCCTTCCAAAGCCACGTTCTGTCTAGCAGGGTTGGGGCACAAAGAGGCAAGCTGCGCATCGGCCAGCTGGACGCGCCCCTGATTGGTCTGCCCGGTGACGGTTTTCCACGCAAAGAGGATGCCAAGGCCCATAAACAGCAGCAGCTGCAGTAATTCGCCGCTCACCTCACGCCAGAAATCTACTTCTTTCACGACCTCAAGTGCTGCGCTCAACGCCTCTTTGAGGCTTGCACCATATTCCTGAACGATATAAATCACCAATTCAAAATAGATCATCACAGGCACGCCCAAAAGGCTGACGAGGATCACAATGACGATCGAGGTGCGATCCATGCGCCCGCCCAGGAGCTTATAGCCAAAAATCGCCGCGATCGGCACCAACGCAAAGAGCAGCGCAAAAATACGCTCCATCCATACGACGGTCAGCAGGTTTGGGATCAGCCCCAGCAGCATGCCCAGCAGCGCGCCGAGAATGCCCAGCGCATAGCTGCCGTTTTGCTCGTTCTGCTCGGCGCGCTCGACCGCCTGCTGCTTGCGGTCGTGGATCTGCGAGCCCATGACGGGCTGATAGCTGCAGATCGCCCCCGTCTGCACCATACAGAGGCTGTCCGGCTGCTCTGCGCCACTGATCGCGCAGGTATCCGCCGGCGCAAGACCGTTTTCGCGCAGCGCGTCGGTGATCACGTCCAACTGACGGCGCAGCTGCTCGTCGGCGGGTTCCTTGCCCTTGAGTTTCAGCGTGAAGGTAACAAACAGCTTTCCGATCTGCACGCCGATCTTCTCTCCGCGCGCCTTACATGCGGCAATCAGCATGCGGCGCAGCTGCCCGGCGGGCGTCTGCGGCCGCACCGCCACGTCCAGATTGCACGAACGATTGGTCAGCGGCCGCATACTGGCGGCATAGCCCTTCCAGGTGCCGCAGCTTTGCATACCAAACTGCTTAAAGCCGCAGGCTCTAAAAACCACGATCATTTTGTTCTCTGCCATGTTCTTTCTCCTATCCCATTATTTTCTTTGATTCATTCCATCACCGGCAGGCCGCTGATGCGGCGGCGCAGCATGTCGAAAGCGACGTTGCCCGCCATGCGCCGGATGAAGCTGCGCGTGCGAAAAGCGCCCAGATGCAGCTCACGCACCCAGCTTTTTTCCGCCGCCGCAAGGCCGACAAACACCGTACCCACTTCGTTCACGCCGTCGCCGTCGGGCCCGGCCAGTCCCGTCACGCTGATCGCGTAGTCCGCGCCGGTGAGCGCGCGGGCGCGCTCTGCCATTGCGCGGGCGACCGGCTCGCTCACCGCGCCGTATTTTTCGATCAGCGCCCTGTCCACGCCCAGAACCCCGGCTTTTACCTCATTGGTATAGCTCACGACGCCGCCGAGGAAAAAGGCGCTCGCGCCGGGCAGCTCCGTAAAGCGGCGGGCGATGTCCCCGCCGGTGCAGCTCTCCGCCGTGGCAAAGGTCGCCGGGCTTTCCTTTAAAAGCGCCAGCAGCGCCTCCTCGAGGCTCTCCACGTCCTCGCCGTAAACGTAGTCCCCCAGCCTTTCGCGCACACGCGCCAGCACGGGGCGAAGCAGCGCCTCCGCCGCCTCTTCGCTCTCGGCCTCAGCCGTCAGCTGCAGCAGACAGTCGCACTCCTTGGCATAGGGCGCCATGCCGGGATTTTGCATGGCGTTCATTTCCTCGCGAAACATCTCGTCCACAGCGCTCTCGCCGAGGCCGAAGATGTTCAGCGAGTGGCTGACGATGCACGCCGGCGCCAGCTTTTTCAGCAGCGGCAGGCCATAGCGCTCGAACATCGGCAGACATTCCTTGGGCGGTCCCGGCAGCATCAGCACGAGCTTTCCCTGCGCCTCAAAAGCACAGCCGGGCGCAGTGCCCCAGTCGTTGTGAAAAACCGTGCAGCCTGCCGGCAGCAGCGCCTGCGACTGGTTATTCGGCGTATAGGCGCTGCCGTAGCGGATGTACTCGTAGAGCCCCGCCGCCTCCGCTTCATTGCGCACGAGGGGCAGGGAAAAAGCCTCCGCCAGCACTTCTTTGGTCAGATCGTCGCAGGTCGGCCCGAGGCCGCCCGTGGTGATGATGATATCCGCGCGTCCCTTGGCAATCTCCACACTCTCGCGCAGGCGGCAGGGCTCATCGCCCACCACCGTGTGCCAGCGAACCTTGATCCCGGTCTGCGCCAAAAGCCGCGACAGATCGCGCGCATCGGTATTGGTCACGTGGCCGCGCAGCAGCTCGGTGCCGACGGAGAGGATCTCCGCGTCAAGCGTCTTCCTGTTCATCCAGTCGAATCCTTTCGATCCCTGCCAGCGCCTCGTCAACCAAAGCCGTCACATCCAGCGCCGCCTCGACCGCCTCAACCTCGCTGAGCTTCGGGCGTGTGCGCGGATGGCGCGGCGTAAAGACCGTGCAGCAGTCCTCATAGGGCAAAATGGAGGTGTCGAAGGTGCCGATGCGGCGCGCCCACTGGACGATCTCCTCCTTGTCCATGCCCACCAGCGGCTGCAGCGTCGGAAGTGGCGTCACCGCCTGCGTAGAGGCCATGGCTTCCATGGTCTGGCTGGCCACCTGGCCGAGGTTTTCGCCGGTGACGATGGCCTTGGCGCCGTTATCCTTTGCGATGCGCGTGGCAATGCGCATCATGAAGCGGCGCATAATCAGCGTAAAATACTCCTCCGGGCACTTATCCCGGATCTCCTCCTGAATATGTGTAAAGGGCACGACCTCCAGCGTCATACGCCCGCAGTAGGCCGTCAGCAGCCGCCCCAATTCCACGACCTTTTCCTTCGCCGCCTGTGAGGTGTAGGGGAAGGAGAAAAAGTGAATCGGAATCAGCCGCACGCCGCGGCGGGCAATCATGTAGGTAGACACCGGGCTGTCGATACCGCCCGACAGCAGCGTCACCGCCGTACCGTTGGAGCCGACGGGCATGCCGCCCGCGCCGTCCACGGGAGAAGCGTGCACGTAGGCCGCCAGATCGCGGATCTCGACGTGGACGGTCAGCTCCGGATCATGCACGTCCACGCGCGTGGCGGGATAGGCCTCCTGCAGCGCGCCGCCGATATACTGGCTGAGCTCGATGCTCGTCATCGGAAAGCTCTTGTCGCTGCGCTTGGACTCCACCTTGAAGCTCTTGGCCTGCAGCATCTCGTCCCGCAGATAGTCTACCGCCAGCGCCGCGATCGCGTCCTTGTCCTTGTCGCAGCCCGCCGCGCGCGAAAGCTTGATGATGCCGAAGACCTGCCGCAGCGCCTCAAAGGCTGCGTCCATATCGGCGTTTTCCTCCTCGGCCTCGACGTAGATCGTCGATTGCAGGCAGTAGACCTTGAATTGTCCGATCGGCGCGAGGCGGCGGCGCATGTTGCCCATCAGCTTGTTTTCAAATATTTTGCGATTAAGCCCCTTGAGCACGATCTCGCCGAGCTTGCAGAGAATGATGTCGTTCATATTCTTTTTCCTTTTTCTTTATTTCCACTCGATCGCGACGGGCAGACTTTCGCCCTCGCCGTCCGCCGACCGAAGCGCAAGCGATAGCGTCTGCTGACGCTTGCCCTCCACGATCAGAGGCACCCGGACGCTCCAGAGGCCGCTGGCGTCGGTTGGCAGCACGAATTTCTCCGAGCCGGGCGCGCAGTCGCCTTCCGCGATAAGCTTTTTCTCCCGGTCACCCGGATTTTCCATACAAAAACACAGCGTCAGCATCAGCATCTCGCCGCTGCCCTCAAGACTCACGCCGTCATAGCGCAGCGTCGCGCCGTCCAGCGTCAGCAGCAGGTCGTCCGGGGCGCAGTCGGCGCGAACAAATTCCTCCGTCGAGCGGAAGGACGCCGCAACCGTGTCCATAAGCGCGCACAGATCGTCGATATGGTAGTCAAAGCAGGCGCCGTAGAGCATAACATAGTGCGTCTCGGTCTCCCAGACGAGCCAATAGCGATAGGTGTCGTATTTCAGATGCCGCATGCAGAAGGCGCGGCGTCCATCGCCGACGACGGTGCTGTCCGCCGTCGCGCGCCATTTCTCAGTATCCAGCATGTCCTCCAGCCGCCGCGGGGCGTCCGGCGCGTCCTTTCTGAGACCGGAGATCATGATGCGGGCAAAGTAATCCTCCGGCTCAAAATGCAGCTTGCCGTCCTGCTCCCAGAAGCGGCAGCCCTCCGGGCAGACAAGGACGCCGTCAAAGCTCTCGCCGAAAATGGCAAAGGCGCCGTTTTCCGCCGTCTCCGTCAAGCTCTTTTGCAGCTCCAGCCGCAGCGATCCGGCAGCAGGCTCTTCGGCAGGCACAAGCCCATCCGCCACGGGCGTCTCCGTCGGTGCGGGCGTCTCTGTCGGCGTAGGCGTCTCCGTCGGCGCAGGCGTCTGCGTCGGCGGTGAAAACGCGGCGCAGGCGCCGAGTCCTCCCGCGACAAGCAGACAGAGCAGCGTAATCACAAGCGTTTTTTTCATGGTTTTCGTCCTCTCCCTCGGGTTTCGGATCATTCTTTCGTAAACTCGTAGCTGCGGTACTGGATCGCCTCGGCGATATGCTCCGGTTCGATGCTCTCGCTGTCGGCAAGATCCGCAATCGTTCGCGCGACGCGCAAAATGCGGTCATAGCTGCGTGCGGACAGCCCCATCGCATCAAAGGCCTGACGCATCAGCTCCTCGCTCTCCGCGCCGAGGGCGCAGAAGCGGCGCATCTCCTTCACGCCGAGATGGGCGTTGCACATCCCCGCGTTCTCGCCAAAGCGGCGGCGCTGAAGCTCCCGCGCTTTATCCACTCGCGCCTTGATCGCCGCCGAGGATTCGGCCGGCGTTCGGCGGCGCAGCTCCTCGTAGTCGAGCGCCGGTACCTCCACGATCAGGTCGATCCGGTCAAGCAGCGGCCCGGAGATGCGGCTGTGATAGCGGCGCACCTCGTTTTCTCCGCACTTGCAGCGCCCGGAGGGGTGTCCGTACCAGCCGCACTTGCAGGGATTCATCGCGCACACCAGCATAAATCGCGCCGGGAAGGTCTCCGTTCCGGCGACACGCGACACGGTCACCTCGCCGTCCTCCAGCGGCTGGCGCAGCACCTCCAGCGCCGCGCTGTTATACTCCGGCAGCTCGTCGAGAAAGAGCACGCCGTTGTGCGCGAGGCTGATCTCGCCGGGCTTCGGCACCGAGCCGCCGCCCGCCAGCGCGGTCGCCGACACGGTGTGGTGCGGCGCACGGAAGGGCCGCGTCGCGACGACGGGCATTTTCTTTCCGGTAAGTCCCGCGACGGAGAAAATCTCCGTGCAGGCGATGATCTCCTCGCGGCTCATGTCCGGCAGGATGCCGGGCAGACGCTTGGCCATCATACTTTTGCCCGCGCCCGGCGGGCCGATGATCAGAATATTATGTCCGCCGGCGGCGGCGATCTCCAGCGCGCGCTTGACATTCTCCTGCCCCTTGACGTCGGCAAAATCCGGCAGGGCGAGCTGCTCCGGCGTGAGCACCGGAGGCTCTGCAGGCGCGATGGATTTTTGTCCGCGCAGATGCGCAATCAGCTGTGCCACGTTCTCTACCGGATAGACGCTCAGCCCCTCGGCAAAGGCGGCCTCGGCGGCGTTTTCCGCCGGAACGAACAGGCGCTTGACGCCGTCCCTCTCCGCGGCGATTGCCATGGGCAGCGCGCCGCTGATCGGCCGCAGCTCACCCTTGAGCGACAGCTCGCCCAAAAAGGCGCAATCGCGCCCGGGCTCGTCCAGATCGCCGGAAGCGGCGAGGATGCCGACGAGCATCGGCAGGTCGTAGAGCGTACCGATCTTTTTCTTGTCCGCCGGCGCAAGATTGACCGTGATGCGGCTGACCGGGAAGCGAAAGCCATTGTTTTTGATCGCGGCGCGTACACGCTCGCGGGATTCTTTTACAGCCGCGTCCGGCAGACCGACCACGTCAAAGGCGGGCAAGCCGTTGGTGATATACACCTCCAGCTCCACGCCGTAGCCGCCGACGCCGCTGATGCCAAAGCTTTTGACTCGGGAAAGCATGGCTCTTCCTCCTTAGGGCGAGTGATATCATCCTATGCAAAAGCGCAGGGGCGGCGGATGGCCGCCCCTGCGAAGTGCGTTCGATTATTCTTCTTCCTGCGCCGTAATGGCGATGTGCAGCTCGTCGAGCTGCTTGCGCGTGACCGCCGAGGGCGCGTCCATCATCAGATCCTGCGCCCGCTGGTTCATCGGGAAGGTGATGACCTCGCGGATCGACTCCTCTCCGGTCAAAAGCATGATCATGCGGTCGATGCCGGGCGCGGCGCCCGCATGCGGGGGCGCGCCGTAGCAGAAGGCGTTATACATGGCGGGGAACTTTTTCTTCACGTCCTCCTCGCCCAGACGCACCATCTCAAAGGCCTTGATCATGATCTCCGGATCGTGGTTTCGCACCGCACCGGAGGCGGTCTCGTAGCCGTTGCAGACAAGGTCGTACTGGTTGGCCATGATGCTCAGCGGATCGATCTCGCCGCGCTCGGCCTTTTCCATGGTCTCCAGCCCGCCGGAGGGCATGGAGAAGGGGTTGTGACAGAACTCCAGCTCGCCGCTCTCCTCGCCGATCTCATAGAGCGGGAAATCCACGATCCAGCAGAACTGATACTGTTCCTTGTCCATGTGCTCGGGGCACAGCTGCCCCAGCTTTGTGCGCAGCACACCAGCGGTCTTCTGCGCCACGGCGAGCTTGCCCGCGGCCAGCCCCACAAAGCAGCCGGGCTGCAGGCCCAGCGCCTCGATCACCTGCTCCTTGACGGGCTGGATGAACTTGGCGATGCCGCCGACGATCTCGCCGTTTTCGTCCAGACGGAACCAGTAGCTCTTCTGTGCGGTCTGCACCTCGACGTCGGCGCAGAGCTTGTCGATCTGCTTGCGCGTGGCGTTGAAATTGCTGACAACGACAGCCTTGACGGTCTGCCCCGCAAAGGGCTCAAAGCCGATCTCCTGCAGCAGCGCGCTTGCGTCCTGAATCTCAAGGTCAATGCGCAGATCGGGCTTGTCGCTGCCGTAGCGCTCCATTGCCTCGCGATAGGGAATGCGGCGGAAGGGCGCCGGCGTGACGCGCTTGCCGTAAAGGCCGAAGTTTTCAAAGACCGGCACCAGCACCGTCTCCAACACCTGCAGCACGTCGTCCTGCCCGGCAAAGGCCATCTCCATGTCGAGCTGATAGAATTCGCCGGGCGTACGGTCGCCGCGGGCGTCCTCGTCGCGAAAACACGGCGCGATCTGGAAGTAGCGGTCAAAGCCGGAGGCCATCAGCAGCTGCTTGAATTGCTGCGGCGCCTGCGGCAGCGCATAGAACTTGCCGGGGTGCTTGCGCGCCGGCACCAGATAGTCGCGCGCACCCTCGGGCGAAGATGCGGTAAGAATCGGCGTCGTCATCTCCAAAAAGCCCCGCTCGGTCATGCGGCGGCGGATATCCGCAACCACGGCGCAGCGCAGAATGATGTTTTGCTTGACGGCCGGGTTTCTCAAATCGAGGTAACGGTACTTCAGGCGCGTGGCCTCGTCGGCCTCGCGGCTGCGGTTGATCTCAAAGGGCAGCTCGTTGTAGCGGCAGCGACCCAGCAGCTCGATCTTCTCCGGCACGATCTCGATCTCGCCGGTCGGGAGCTTGGGGTTTTTGCTGTCACGCTCGCGCACCAGGCCTTCCACGGAGATTGTGGACTCCTTGTTGATGCCCTTGATGCGCTTCATCATCTCTTCATTTTCGATCACAACCTGGGTTGTGCCGTAAAAGTCGCGCAGGACGACAAAGGCGAAATTGCTGCCGACCTCTCGGACGTTTTCCATCCAGCCGACGATTTTGACCTTTTCTCCCGCGTTTTCGAGCCGCAGCTCGCCGCAGTTGTGGGTACGGTTCTGCATGATTTTTCCTCTCTTCATTTTCAAGTAAACGCTGACTCCATCGTTGTTTACCTAATTCCTAATTCCGAACTCCGAATTATTCTCCGATGACCGGCGCGGCGTTTTTCTCCGCCACCGCTGCGCGTACATGCGCGGCCGCCTCTTCGGGCGACAGGACAAGCTGCCCGCCGCTCGTCATGTCCTTGAGCGACACCTTGCCCTGCGCAAGCTCATCCTCGCCGATCAGCAGCACGAAGGGGATCTGCAGCTTGTCGGCATAGCTCATTTTCGCCTTGAACTTTTTCTGCTCGCTGTAGATCATCGCGCGAACGCCCTGCCGGCGCAGCGCCGTCGCCGCGGCGACTGCCGCGCCCATGTCCTCCGTCATCGGAATGACGAGCGCGTCGCAGGGCGCGCTGATCGGCTCGTCGGATAAAAGCCCCTGCTCGTTGAGCACGTAAAAGAGCCTTGTCACGCCGATGGAGATGCCCACGCCGGGCAGCTGCCGGTCGATATAGTACTCCGCCAGATTGTCATAGCGCCCGCCGGAGCAGATCGAGCCGATCTCGGGGTGTTCGGTCATCGTCGTCTCATACACGGTGCCCGTGTAGTAGTCCAGCCCGCGGGCAATGGTAAGGTCGATGGCAAAATTCTCCTCCGGCACACCGAAGGCCGCCAGATAGCGCGTCACCTCGCGCAGCTCGTCCAGTCCCCGGTTGAACAGCTCCTCGCCCATCGCGCGGTAGGCCTCCAGGCGCGAGAGCACGTAGTCGTTGCTGCCCTGAATCGCCATGAAGTCCAGCACGTTTTCGCTCTTGTCCGGCAGCATCTTCACTTCGTCGATCAGAAGCTGCTTGACCTTCTGCGTGCCGATCTTGTCGAGCTTGTCGACCGTGCGCATGATCTCGCCGGCCTTCTCGCTCATGCCGTTCATCGCGTAAAAGCCGTTGAGGAGCTTGCGGTTATTGACGCGGATCTTGAAATTTTTCAGCCCCAGCTTCGTAAAGCTGTGATAAATGATGGCGGGAATCTCCGCCTCGTTCATGATATCCAGCTTTCCATCGCCGATCACGTCGATGTCCGCCTGATAAAACTCGCGAAAGCGCCCGCGCTGCGCCCGTTCGCCGCGGTAGACCTTACCGATCTGGTAACGGCGGAAGGGGAAGCTCAAATTCGCGTAATTGGCGGCCACGTACTTGGCCAGCGGCACGGTCAGATCAAAGCGCAGCGCAAGATCGCTGTCGCCCTTCTGAAAACGGTATATCTGCTTCTCGGTCTCGCCGCCGCCCTTGGCCAGCAGCACCTCCGCCGACTCGATGACGGGCGTGTCCAGCGGGGTAAAGCCATAGGCGGCGTAGCTCTCGCGCAGCACCTGCAGCATCCGCTCGAATTTCATCTGATCCGCCGGCAGCAGCTCCATAAAGCCCGAGAGCGTCCGGGGTGTAATTTTTGCCATGGTTTTTCCATCCTTTCAAAGCAAAACACGGCGCAGCGGAGCCGGCCGTGTCTGGCTTCGCACAATCATTCAGCGTTTATTTTTGGGGTTGACGATGTTTCTCCAGTCCAGATCGCCGCGGCGCAGCCCCTGTACCAGCACCTCCGCCGTCGCGGCGTTGGTGGCAAAGGGAATCTGATAGTGGTCGCACAGGCGCTCAACCTTGGCGATGTCGTCAAAGCCGCGGGGGTTGTTCGGGTCGCAGAAAAACAGCACCAGATCGATCTCATTAAAGGAGATCCGGGAGGCAATCTGCTGCGCGCCGCCCTGGTCGGCATGCATATACAAGGTCACGGACAGACCCGTCGCCTCGGTCACCAGCTTGCCGGTCACGTGGGTCGCACAGAGGGAATGCTCCGCTAAAATGCCGCAGTAGGCGATGCAAAACTGCACCATCAGTTCTTTTTTTCCGTCGTGTGCCATCAAGGCGATATTCATGCGCGCCTTCCTTTCCGCCGGCCGCTGTATCCGGCCCGCTTGCTGCAACAATCTTTTTCTTATATGGTTAAGTATAAACAGGCTGAAAACAATATGCAATGAAAAATCCGCGTTGCGGGAAAAATTTTATTTCAGCAGCGCCATCTCCGGCTCGGAGGTGTCGGTATAGCTCTTGATGTTGAAATAAGCGTCGATGATCTGCCGCACCATAAAGGCGCAGTTGGCGCCCGCCTTGCCGCGCTCAATGACCATGGCAATGGCGATCTCCGGCTTGTCAAAGGGCGCATAAGCGATAAAAATAGCGTCGTTGACGATGTTTTCGCCCTTCTGCGCAGTTCCGGTCTTGGCGGCGGTACGTCGAGAGTTCGGGAGATCCACGAAATATTTGGATACGCTTTCGTTCTGCGGCGAATTGGCCACCTCTTTCATACCGGCCTGCACCACTTCCCAGTTGAATGACGGCGAGTCCACTACACCCAGCACCTCTGTTTTTCTGGTGAAAACGCTGTCGGAATAGTCGAAGCTGCGCACCTCGTTGAGCACGGAGGCCGAATGGCGCTCGCCGCCGTTGGCAATGGTCGCGCAGTACTCTGCCAGCTGCAGCGGAGAAAAGATGCTGTCAGACTGGCCGATGGCCGCCTGCAGCGTGTCGCCCTGTCGCCACTCGGTGCCGGTGTAGTCCGAGTGGTTGCGGCGGTTGGACATATTGCCGACCGTCTCGGTCAGCTCGATGCCGGTATGCTCGCCCAGACCAAACTGCCGGGCAAAGGCCTCCAGCGGGTCAATGTTCAGCTTATCGCCCACAGTATAAAAGAAATAATTGCAAGAGTGCAGCAGCGCCTCCGTCACGTTCAGCTCGCCATGGGTGAGATGCTCCTTCGGAGTTTTACCGGCGCGCCAGATCCAGCACTCCGGCGCGTAGCCGTCGGCCGCGTACTTGGCGAAGATGCCGTCGCACTTGATGCGATCTTCCGAGTTGATAATACCGTGGGTCAGCGCCGCCATCGCCGTGCAGGGCTTAAAGGCGGAGCCGGGGGCGTAGGCGCCCATCAGCGTGCGGTTAAAGAGCGGGGCGTTCGGCGCCTCCAGCAGCTCCGCGTATTTTTCAATGACGTTGGCCACGTCGTAGGTCGGCCAGCTGGCCAGCGCCAGGGGCTCGCCGGTGTCGACCTTTACCACCGCCACGCCCGCGCCGCTGATCTCCCAGTAGCCCTCCTTGAACTTCCAGTCGCCCTTCTCCTCTTCGGTTATCTTCTCGTTGCGGCGCTCGCGCATCAGGACCTCGATGCCGTTGGCCAGAATACGCTCCACCTGCTCCTGCAGGGCGATATCCAGCGTCAGATAGACGTTGTTGCCAGGCTCCGGCTCCTCGAGATATTCGGTACCGAGGATGGTACCGGCGCTGTTGCGGTATTCGCGCACGAGCCCGTCCTTACCGTGCAGATAGTTTTCAAAGGCGTATTCCACGCCGTCCTTGCCGACCATCGCGTCAACCGAGTAGTTATACAGCGAATACTTTTCGTATTCCTCCTGTGTCATCAGGCCAACATAGCCCAGCAGATGCGCGGCATATTCCGTACCGTAATTTCTCACATAGGCGCGGGAGACCTGGATGCCGGCCAGCTTCTGCTCCATGATGGAGGTCGTCAGCTTCATGCTGGCGTCCTGGACAAAGACGTAGTCGGCGGTGTTGATTGCGTAGCGGACGTTGATGGAATAGCGAAGACCCGCGATGGTGCGCATATCCTCGGCCGAATAACTGTTGTCGATGTCGTAGCGCGTACGCATGTAGCTCAGCAGCTCTACCGCCGTGGGATAGTCCGAGGGCAGCCCGTCGCGGTGACGCTCGAAGTAGGCCTCCAGCATCGTGCGCTGGATGGCTGTCATGTTTTCAACATACTCAAAGGGCGGCTGCTTCGTGATCGGCAGATCGTCCGTATAGCTGTCGCCGTACTCCTGCACCAGCGCAACCAGCTGCAGCAGCGTACCGTTGGGATCCTCGCTGGCAAACAGCTTGTCGGTGTCGATGGAGAGGTTGTAGCACTCCTTGTTGCTCACCAGCACACGGCCAAAGCGGTCGAGAATCGCACCGCGAGCCGCCGTCACCGAAACCTCTTTTTCGCTGATCTCGCTGGCGCGATTGTAGTACTCCTCGCCCTGCACGATCTGCAGCTGATACAGGAAAACCACATAGATGATCAGTATCAGCGCAAGCAACAGAACCAGCGTCCACACGCGGCCCTTGGTAAAGCTTTTGTTCATAGACTGTCTCCTCCAGAGGAACTTGCTGTGCGCCTTATGCGCCTTATTCAATCCAGCGCGCAGGCGGGAAATAGAGCAGCGCGGCAAAGGGCAGCGACCAGAGCGTCTGCAGAAGCACCGTGCGCAGCATGACCGACGCCCAGGCGTCCGCCACCAGCACGTGCAGCATCTGCACCACAGCCGTGATCAGCAGCGCCACGGCTGCGATCATCAGAAAGCCGAAGAAGCGGCGATTGATGAAAAAGCGGGATACAAAGCCCGCCGCAAAGGCCAGCGCCGGAAACAGCAGCGTAAAGCCGACGGTGCTCTCGATGAAGAACATGTCCGCGTACACGCCCATGATCAGCGCAAAGATCGCGCCCCAGCTTGCGCCCTCGAACATGCCTACCGCCACCACAGCGGCCGGCAGCACAAAGGGGCAGACGCCCAGCGGGCGCACATAGCTCAGCACCATGTTCTGCAGCACCAGCGTCAAAAACAGGTAAAGCGCATACAGCAGCATACGGCGCAGCCGGATCTCCTTCAGCCGGAGACCCTGCGCCAGATCGCTCCAGCTCAGCCGCTTATTCTTTTTTCTGTCTCCTCGTCTCTGCATCATTCTACCACACTGAAATCCTTAATGATAAACACCTGCACCAGACTGTCAAAGGCACAGGCCGGCTCCACCAGGCCGAAGAGAATCTGTCCGCCGGCCTCCGTCTGCACAGCGCTGATGCGTCCGATGACGAGCCCCGCGGGAAACGCGCCGCCGGCGCCCGAGGTCAAAACCTCGTCGCCCACGTAGATCTGCGCGCCGTCGACCATATAGGTCAGCTTGGCCTGACGCTCTCGCATCAGCGCATACTCGCCCAGCACGATGCCGGAGGTTCCGGTCTCGCCCACAAAGGCGCCCATGCTCATATCGACGTCGATGACCGTGCTCACCGTCGCCCAGGTCTCGCCGAGCTCGGTGATCTGTCCGACGACGACATTATATTCCGTAACCACCGGATCGCCAATTTCGATGCCGGAGCTGCGCCCCTTGCTGATGGTAAAGGAATGCGACCAGTTGGACGAAGACCAGAGCACGATCTTGGCCGACTCAAACACGTAATCGGTGTGCTTGGCGCGCAGCTCCAGCAGCTCGCGCAGGCGCTCGTTTTCCTCCGAAGCCTCAATGCCCTCGCGGGCAGACTGCTGGGCGTCAGCCAGCTGCGCACGCAGCGATTCGTTCTCCGCCACCAGCGAGTCATACTCGTAGAGATGCCCGTAGATGCTGTTAAAGAGGTTGACCGCAGAGCTCACGACCTTTTGCACCGGCGCAAGCAGCACGCCCGTAGCATTGTGCAAAAACCCGACGTTCCCGCCCCGGGCGGCAGCGCCCATACCGATCAGCATCACGACCGCCAGCACCAGCACGGCGATGCGAATCCCGTTTGTTTTCAAATACTCTTTCAAAGAAGTTCCACTCCCTGCTTTTTCAGCATTTGTCCAAGGCGGCACAAGGGCAGGCCCATCACGTTGAAGAAATCCCCCTCGATCGCTCGCACGAACAGCGCCGCCTTGCCCTGCGCTCCATAGGCGCCGGCCTTGTCCATCGGCTCGCCGCTGTCCACATAGGCCTCGATCTCTCGCGCTGTCAGCGTTCGAAAGTGCACAACGCTTCGTTCCGCCTCGCTCGTCTCCTCGCCGTTTCGGATCAGCGTAAGCCCGGTATAAACCTCATGGCTCGTTCCGGAGAGACGCCGCAGCATTTCCACCGCTTGTGCGCGGCTGCGCGGCTTGCCATAGACCTGATCCCCGACCCAGACGATGGTGTCCGCGCCGATGACGATGTCCTCCGGCGCGCATCGCGCGGCGACCTGCCGCGCCTTGGCGGCGGACAGCGCCTTGACCAGCGCCTCCGGCTCCGGGTGCTCCGGTACGATTTCTTCACCCTGTGCGGGGATGATTTTCAGTCCCGGCACTTCCAGCATGTTCATCAAATCCCGCCGCCGCGGCGACGCGGAAGCCAAAACAATTGCCATATCTTCTTTCCTTAATTCCGCATTCCAAGCTCCGAATTTCTCACTGTCAATCGACGCCCCGGTAATACAGGCCCCGGGTGAGAACGTTCGGCTGATACTCGGACTGGCCGAGATAACTCTTGGCCACCGCCACGCATTCGCGCGGGCTCTCCGTTGTGAACATCAGCCGCAGTCCCCAGAGACCGGCCGCGTACAGATCCTCCATTTTGTCCGCCAGATACAGCTTGTGCGCGTTGTAGATGACGTTCCGGCAGCCGAAGTCCTGCACCACAGGGAACACCGAGCCCATCCGGTCAGACATTTGAGCGGGGTTATGGCAACTGCAGCGCCCGGCGCTGTTTTTGATGATGCACTGGTCAGAGATCATCAGCGGCAGGCGTCCGTAGACAATCGCCTCCATCGGCAGGGGTTTTTTCATATCCCGGATCTGCGACAGCCGCAGCTCAAACGAGGCTGTTGCGGACAAAAGGCCTGCCGCCCGCAGCAGCTCCAGACTGTATGAGTTGAAAGCGTTGAGCCCAAAGTCTCCGCGCAGCTTCATGCCGACGCGGCGCACCAGCATGATCTGCCCGAGATTGCCGATCAGCGCCTCCCTTACGCCCTCGCTGAACAGCTTTTCCAGCGCGCGGTACACGACGGGAAGCTGGTCGTCCGTGATGATTCGCGGCAACACCGCGACAGGGCGCGCACCGCGCTCGATAAACGGCCGGAGCATCGCAGGATCCTCCGCCATCGTCAGCGCCGGCAAATAGAGATAATCCGGCTTGAGCTCAGCCAGCTCCTCGCTGAGCTGGTCGGTTGTGCGCAGCTGGTAGATCCGCTTCGGCTCACCCAGCGCCTGTTCGCCCTTCGGCGGCTCCGGCAGCGCCAGGCTGCGCCGACGGGGCGGTTCGGCGCGCTGCGCGCTCAGTTCGGAAACCAGCTTGCGGCGCAGCTCGTTGATCGCGGCCGCGGGCAAAAACAGCCCCTTGTCCACACGCGCGCGGTTTTCCACAACCTGATAGGGCGTACCGCCGGTCTTGTTCATCTGGTCGGTGAGATAGCTCTCGGTCAAGCCCTGGCGCTTGGCCTGCTCCGGCACCGGCCCCTCGGCGGCGGCGCGATGTCCCTCGTCGTCAAAGGCGACGGCGCGGATAGGCTCGTCTTTTTGGCATTTGGTATAGAAATGGATGGGCACACGCTGTGCCTCGCCCTCGGCATAGCCGCGGCGGGCAACGGCAAACAGGCGGGCGGTGTCGCGCTCCGGCTCGCCGCGCACGCCGAACATATCGGCCTTGTCGCCGTTCAGATAGCCCTGTGTGAAACCCTCTCGGGAGAAGGCCTTTTCCAGCGTCTCCATCTCTGCGGCGGTGGGCTTGCGGCGCTCCTTGAGCGCCTTGGCATAGACCTCCGTCACGATCGCGGTGTATTCCGGGCGTTTCATGCGCCCCTCGATCTTCAGACAGGCCACGCCGGCATCCTCCAGCTCCTGCAGGCGATCCGCCAGACAATTGTCCTTGAGCGAGAGCGGATAGTCGTCCATGCGTCCGCCAAGCGAATACTGCATCCGGCAGGGCTGGGCACAGGCGCCGCGATTGCCGCTGCGGCGGCCAATCAGCGCGGACATGTAGCACTGCCCGGAGTGGCAGAAGCAGAGCGCGCCGTGAACGAAAACCTCTGTCTCAATGGAGGCGTGCTGCGTGATAAAACGGATCTGCTCCAGGCTCAGCTCACGCGCCAGCACCGCGCGCGTCAGCCCCATCTCAGCCGCCGCCTCGACACCGGCAAGATTGTGGATGCTCATCTGGGTGCTCGCGTGCAGCGGAATATCCGGCAGCGCCCGGCGGATCGCGGAAACGAGCCCGAGATCCTGAACAATCAGGCCGTCCGCGCCGAGATCCGAAGCCATGCGCGCACAATCGACCGCCTGTGCCATCTCCCGGTCGTCCACCAGGGTGTTGAGCGTGACGTAGACCTTGCAGCCGCGTACGCGGCAATAGCGCAGCGCCTTGCGAAATTCTTCCTCTGTAAAGTTTTTGGCTCCGCGCCGGGCGTTGAAATCGCCCAGCCCGAGATAGACCGCGTCCGCCCCGTTTTGTACGGCAGCAATGACCGACTCGGGCGAGCCTGCGGGTGAGAGCAGCTCGATCATAGTTTGGATCTCCTTCAATCGGCAAAAAACGGCGGCCGATTCTTATTCATGGTATTATAACACGCTTTGCCCTATTGCGACAAGATAAAATTGATGATATAATACCATCAATCCAAAAATTTAGAGTCCCGGGCGAAAAATGCCGCGCTTTTTTGCGCGCCCTGCCGTCGCGGGCCGATCGGTGACGCTCATGACAGAACACAAAGAACAATTAACTCTGCCTCGCGCAGCGCTCGAGCGCCTGCTCTCCGCCCACGACGGAGATCTCGCCCTCCTATATCTATACCTGCTGTGCGGCGGCAGCGCAGAGGTCGAGCAGGCCGCCGGGGCGCTCTGCCGCACCGCGCGCGAAATTGAGGCCGCCGGGGAAAAGCTTGCGCGCATGGGGCTGCTCCCCACCGCACCGTCGGGCGATCCGGAGCGGCTGCTGCCGCCCGAGGATCATCTGCCGGAATACACCGCCGGCGACCTCGTACGCTTTGCCGAAGAGACCCCGCAGCTCGAGGCCATCTACCGCGAGGCCGCGCAGGTTTTCGGCCACAAGCTCTCCTCCGCGGACATGAAAATGCTCGCGGGCGTATATAAGCATCTCGGTTTGCCCGCCGAGGTGGTCTTTGAGCTGCTGCACTACTGCGCCGAGCGCGCCGCCGCCCAAAAGCCCGGCAGCGTTCCCTCCCCGCGCAGCGTCGAAAAAGAGGCCTATGCGTGGGCCAACCGGGAGATCCTGACGCTGGAGCAGGCGGAGGCGTATATCCGCTTCCGGCACGAGCGCCGCTCGCAGCTGGGGCAGCTCCGGGAAATTTTGAACATCCGCGACCGCGATTTTACCAAAACCGAGCGCGGCTATGCAGAAAGCTGGCTGGATCTGGGTTTTGCTCCCGACGCCATTGCCATCGCCTATGACCGCACGATCACCAACACCGGCTCGCTGCGCTGGCCGTATTTGAACAAGATCCTGCTCATCTGGCACGAAAAGAAGCTGCACAGCGTCGAGGAGATCGAGGCGCAGGACGGATCGCGCAAGCCGGGCCGGAATTCCGGCAAAGCCTCGCGCGCAACCGCCGCCGACTACATCTTCCCCGAAGACATTTAAGGAGGGAGCCATCCATGCCCTATGACGGAAAGCTGCTCGCCCGCGCCCGCGAGGCGCTGGAGCAGCAGAAACAAGCGAATCAAAACGAGCAGCAGAGACGGCTGAAAGAGGTATCCGCCCGTGCGCCGCAGCTGGATACGATCTCCTTTGGTCTGCGCCGCCAGATGGCGGAGCTCGCCCGTCTGTCCCTGTCTCACAGCGCCGATCTGTCAGAGCGTCTGGCCGCGCTGCAGCGCGAAAATTTGGAGCTGCAAGCGCAGCGGCTGGAGCTTTTGCGCTCGCTCGGCCTGCCGGAAAACTATCTGGACGAGATCATCTCCTGTTCCATCTGCCGCGACAGCGGCATGGACGGCAACCAACCCTGTCGCTGTTTGAGAAAGTATTACAACCAGGCCTTGACCGCCGAGCTTGGCACCCTGCTGCGCCATGGCGACGAGAGCTTTGAGCGCTTTGACCTCACGCTCTACGACGAAACGCCCCTGCCGGGCGACAGCGTCTCCCCGCGCTTTGCCATGGAGCAGATTTTGCGCCAATGCCGCAAGTTTGCCGACAACTTCCCTGCCGTCAGCTCCAACCTGCTGTTCCAGGGCGGAAACGGCCTCGGCAAAACCTATCTGTCCGCCTGCATTGCCCGTGTGGTCGCCGAAAAGGGTTATTCCGTCTGTTATGAGTCCGCCTCCGCCGCGCTGGAGGCCTATGAAACACAGAAATTCACCCGCGACGAGGAGGCCGCCGCAGCCGCCGCGCAGCGGGTGCGCGGGATGGAAGATTGCGACCTGATGATCCTCGACGATCTGGGCACGGAGCTTACCACCTCCGTCAGCATGAGCGCGCTCTATACGCTCATCAACAAGCGTCTGATTGCCGGGAAGAAAACGATCATCAGCACCAATCTCTCCGACGAGGAGCTGCAGCGCCGCTACAGCGCGCAAATCTGTTCGCGCATCCGGGGCGAGTTTTTGCGTCTGCACTTCATCGGCCGGGATATCCGCCTGATGAAAAAATAAGTTTTCCCCCGCACACAGCCAAACGCCGGCACACATCGCCCATCTATACGGATGGGCGATGTGTTCAAGCTGTCGACAAAGTGTCGACAGCTTGAAAAGCAAAAACGGAAACTTTCGAAAAAGTTTCCGTTTTTGCATGGATTGTACGCCGGAAGACTCCCGCCCCCTCTCGGCGCTCTCCCCCTGCTTGTCTTTCCCTTTCCGCATAGCTTTATCTACAGTCTCACGCACCGGAAGATATGAAGATAATATCTTCCGGTGCGTTCGCTTTATACGCTTGCGGCTTCCTTCAGCCGCGCCAGCCATTCATACGGCACTTCCAGTTCCCCGTTGCGCCCGCTGCCCAGCGCGATCTGCGGCTTGTTGGCGCCGTGGTAGTCGCTGCCGCCGGTGGGCAGCAACCGGTATTCCTCCGCCAGCGCCAGCAGATACGCGCACATATCCTCGTCATAGCCCGAATAGCGGCATTCCAGCCCTTTCAGGCCGTGGTCAAGGCAGTGCTCGATCAGTTCCCGGAGGCCCGCGTCATCCAGACGGTACTGGAAGGGGTGTGCCAGCACGGGCACGCCCCCGGCGGCGCGGATGATCTCGATCGAGCGCTCGATCGAGAGGAAGTTGCGCCCGACATAGTATTTCTGCCCTTTCTCGACAAAACGGTCGAAGGCGTCCTTGACGGTCTCCGCCAGCCCCAGCTCCACCAGCACACGCGCAAAGTGCGGCCGGCCGATCACCTCGCCGAAGCGCTCGTGCATCTGCGCATAGCTCACCGGCAGGCCGTCGGCGGCCATCAGCGCCACCATCTTCTCGTTGCGCGCGTCGCGGTCCTGCACCACCCAGTCGAGCACCGGCTTCAGCTCCGGCGACTCGGGATCGACGTAATAGCCGAGGATGTGTACGGCGCGCCGGAACTTGGTGCTGATCTCGATACCGGGTACAAGCTCCACGCCGCAGGCCTTTCCGGCCCGTGCCGCCGCGACATAGCCGTGGACGGTGTCGTGATCGGTGATCGCCACCGCGCGAAGACCCTGCGCCTCCGCCAGGCGCACCAGCTTCTCCGGCGGCGTCGTGCCGTCGGAGGCTGTGGTATGGACGTGCAGATCGATCTCTCTCATGCGCGCAGCCCCCGCACGAAAGCGTTCGCCTGCTCGTAGATCGTCTCCGGCGCCTCGCCCACGAAAAACTCCCCGTTTTCATAGAGAATTTTTCCGTTGACCATCGTCAGCCGCACGTTCTCCTTGGAACCGGCGTAGACGAGGTTGCCGGACACGTTGTGGATCGGCTGCATATTCGGCCGCTGCAGATCAATGACAATGAGGTCTGCCTTTTTGCCCGGCGCAAGGTCGTCGCAGTCGTCAAGCCCCATTGCCCGTGCGCCGCCAACACAAGCCGCGCGCAGCACCACCTCCGCCGATCCGGCGGCGGCGTCGCCGCAGACGAGCTTTTGCAGCACGCTCATCAGATACATCTCGCGGAACATGTCCAGCGCGTTGTTGCTCGCCGCGCCGTCCGTGCCAATGGCGAGCGACACGCCCGCCTTTTGCAGCTTTTCAATCGGCGCAACGCCGCTCGAGAGCTTCAGATTCGAGGCCGGGCAGGTGACCGCCCAGAGCCGGCGCTCGGCAAAGAGCCGGATATCCTCCTCGCTCATGTGCACGCAATGGAAGCCGCCGCCGCCATAGCGAAACAGCCCCAGCTCGTCCAGCAGACGCGGCGGCGTCAGCCCGTAGCGCGCAAGGCAGCCGTCCACCTCCGCGCGCGTCTCCGACAGGTGCGTAAAGCAGGGCGCCTGATGCTTCTCCGCCAGCGCCGCCACGTGCTCGAGGCGCGCGCGGCTCGTCGTGTACTCGCCATGGATGCCGAGCATAAAGGACACCAGCTCATGCCGGCGGTTGTATTTCAGAAAATCCCGCTCAAGCTGCTCCACGTCGCGGTCAAAGTCGTTAAACCCGGAGCAAAGCACCGCACGAAATCCCGCGTCGATGCAGGCGGCGCTAAAGGCGTCGTTGCGCACATACATATCAAAGCAGGCCGTGATCCCGCTGCTGAGATATTCCATCACGCCGAGCTTCGTAAAGGTATAGACCGCCTCGTCCGTAAGCCTGGCCTCGTTCGGCCAGACCTGCTCGGAGAGCCAGCGGTCGAGCGGCATATCGTCCGCCATCGAGCGCAGAAATGTCATTGCCGTGTGCGTGTGCGCGTTTTTGAAGCCCGGCATCAGCAGATCGCCCCGCAGGTCGATCTGCCGGTCAAAGGCCGGGGCGTCCGCGCGCGCCGGGCCGCAGTAGCTGATACGCGCGTCTTCGACCCAGATCTCGTCCTCCGTCACGCGCATTTGCGGCGCAAAGCGCAGCGTCTTTCCGTTGTAAAAGCGTATTCTCATTCCGTATCCCTCCATCCCGAACTCCGAATTTCGAATCAGATTTTTCGGAACATTTCGTCGTGCGCGGCCAGCTCTTCCCTGTCGTCAAGCGGCGCAAGCGTACCGTCGCCGTATTTTCTGGCGAGCGCGAGCGATAAGAGGTGATCGGCAAAGGCCGGATTTTTCGGCAGCAGCGGCCCGTGGCTGTAGCTGCCGAAGACGTTTTTATAGTGCACGCCCTCGCTGCCGTCCTCGCCGTTGTTGCCGAAGCCGGCCAGCACCCTGCCCAGCGGCTGTACGCCGCTGCCCAGCCGGGTTTTGCCGCTGTGGTTTTCAAAGCCGACGATCTCGCTGCCCCCGGCGGCCTCCGTGCAGCGGAACTTGTAGTTTCCGATCATGCGCGTCTGGCTGCCGACGGTATAAAAGTCCAGCGCGCCGATGAAGTCGCAGCGCTGTCCGTCAAAGGTCTCGTAGTAGGCGCCGAGCATCTGATAGCCGCCGCAGATCGTCAAAAAGGGTACGCCGTCCTCGATCGCGGCGCGGATCTCCCGGTCGCGTCCACGGTGCAGATCCTCCAGCAGCACCTGCTGCTCAAAGTCCTGTCCGCCGCCGATAAAGACCAGATCCGCTCCGGCGAGCGAGGCGCTTGCGCCGATCGGCGCGCGATGGACCTTCGCCTCGATCCCGCGCCAGCGCAGCCGCCGCGTCCAGGTGATGATGTTGCCGCCGTCGCCGTAGAGGTTCAGCACGTCGGGATACAGATGAAAAATGTTCAGTTCCATACGCGGTTCCTCCTCGGTTCTATTCCCAAAAATCCGCGCCGCCGACATGGCGGATGACCACCTGCCGCAGCTCCAGCAGCGCCGTGTAGGTCGGCATCAAGAACACCGGAACGTCCTCGTTTTCCAGCTCGCGCACCAGCGCTTCATAGTCGCGCTGTTCGCTGACGCGCTCACCGGGCACCCCGGCGTATTTCATGCGCACGCGCATATCCGCCGCACGGTCGCCAGAGACGATCACCCGGCGCAGCCGGCTGCCCAGCCGCCCGAGGATTTCAAAATCCGCGTCCCAGATCCAGGATACGTCCGTGCCGTCCGCCGCGCGGTCGTTCAGACAGACCGCCAGCGTAAAGGGCTCCTTTAGACCCGCCAGAAACTCCAGCACCTGCGTGCAGCCGGCGGGATTTTTCACCAGAGTCATGCGGCTGCCGGCATGTCCGAGCGCGAAGCGCTCCATACGCCCAAAACCGCACTGAAAGCGCCCCAGCGCCTCGATGGCGGTTTTGGCCGGAAGCCCCATCGCCGTCACGGCGGCCAGCGCCCCGGCGGCGTTGTAGACGTTGTAGAGCGCGGGCAGGTTGACCTGCACGAGCTCGCGCCTGCCGTCGATCTCCATCAGCACCGTGCTGCCGTCGGCGCGCTGTTCCACGACGTCCGTCACGGCGATCGAGGGGCTCTGCCGCCGGTAGCCGCAGCGCGGGCAGTGGAAGCCTCCGAGATGCCCGTAGGTGATGTAGTCGTATTCGTATTCGCTCTTGCAGCGGATGCAGTGGGTGGCGTCGGAAATCGCCGGGGCGCTTCGGCTCGGCGTCGCGCCGGGCTCCACCCCATACCAGACGATGTCGTTCGGCAGCACGTCTGCCAGCGAGGCGGTCAACGAGCAGTCGGCGTTGAGGCAGACGCGCGCCTCCGGCGCGCCGGAGAGCGCGATACGGATATTCTCCAGCGTGTGCGTCACTTCGCCGTAGCGGTCGAGCTGGTCACGAAACAGGTTTGTCACCAGCACCACCTGCGGCCCCAGCTGCGGAAACACAGCCTTCGCTGCCGCCTCGTCACACTCAATCACCGCGTATTTGGCCTTCGGCCGACCGCGCCAGTCGGCATTCATGATAAACTCCGTCGTGATACCGGAGATCAGATTGGCCCCGGAGCGATTGGCAAAAAGCGTAAGCCCCGCCTCACGAAAAGCCTCCTCCACCATGCGCGCGCTGCTGGTTTTTCCATTGGTGCCTGTGATTGCCAGACTCTTGACCGGCGCCGCCAAAAGACTTAACAGCTCCGGACACAGCTTCAGCGCCAGGCGCCCCGGCATATCGGTGCCGCCGCGGTGCAGCAGGCGCGAGACGGCGCGTACCAGCCGCCCCAGCAGCAGCGCGAGGATCATTTTGCATTGTTTCATTACCATGCCCCCAGAATACAGCTTCCTGTCAGTATATGCTTGTGAATGGTATGATAGTATATCACATATTCATGGCGCAGGCAAGAAAGGATCCGGCGTTCATGCGGCGTTGCGTCCCTTCTCTGCCCTTGTCTGTGCAAAAAAGCTCTTGTCACCGGGCAAAAAACACGATATAATGACATGATTTCAGTAATCACTTTATATTTCCGGGAGGTTTTTCTATGAGCGAAAATCGACGCCGCCCCGGCGACAGAAAAGACGGGCGTCTGCTTCGTACGCTGCCCGCCTTCAACAAATTTGTCCCCTATATCATGCCCCAGCGCAACGACCGCTTCGTCCACTACGAGGAGCCCTTTGAGGTCAGCCGCGTGGATCGCCGCCTGCGTGCGCTGCGCACCGAGGGCTACAAGGGCATCGGCATTTTGCACTTTATGATCGCCTGTTATATCCGCGCCGTCGCCATGCTGCCGGGCATCAACCGCTTCGTAGCCGGACGCAAGATCTACGCGCACAACAGCATCGAGGTCGTCATGACCGTCAAGCGCGAGCTGAGCGTGGACGCCACCGAAACGACCATCAAGGTGCGTTTTCTGCCGACCGATACCATCTTCGACGTCTATCGCAAGATGAACGAGAAGATCGATGAGATCAAAACGAGCGACGAAAACAACAACACCGAAGCCGTCGCCGAGCTTTTGGCCGGGCTGCCCCGCTTCCTTTTGCGCATAGCCATCGGGCTGATTCGTATCGCTGATTATTTTGGCTGGCTACCCGAGAGCCTGACCGATGCAAGCCCCTTCCACGGCTCTATGATCATCACCGATCTCGGCTCGCTGCGCATCGGCCCGGTGTACCACCACATCTACAATTTCGGTACGCTTCCGGTATTTATCGCCTTTGGCGCCAAACGCCACGCCTATGAGATCGACCGGCACGGCAAGGTTGTCGACAACAAATACGTTGACGCCAAGTTTGTGCTGGATGAGGGCATTGTGGACGGGCACTACTACGCCCAGCTTTTGCGGGCCTTCCGCTATCTCTTCGAGCACCCGGAGGTCGTCGAAACCCCGCCCACCAAGGTGGTCGAGGATATCCGCTGACGGTCGTTTCCGTTCATTGAAACAAAGGGCGTGTTGCAAAATGCGCTTTTGGGGCTAAAGTCACAAAAGAATATCTCAATAAAGTTACTGGGAACCGCCGATTTTGGCGGTTCCCAGTAACTTTTCTCGCAAATACTTTTTTAAAATTTATATTTTGCAACACGCCCTTTTTATCTGCGTGCGCTCTGTTATCCTTCGCGATGGATGATTTCCGTGATTTCTCCCTGGTGGATCCGGATCTGCTCCTGTGCCTGCTCAGCAACGTCCATATCGTGCGTCACCAGGATCAGGGTCTGTCCCAAATCCGCCACCGTCTCCTTCAGCAGCCGCAGTGTCTGCCGGCTGGTGTTTGGATCCAGATTTCCGGTGGGCTCGTCCGCAAGGACGATCGCCGGCTTTGCCGCCAGCGCTCTGGCGATGGCAACGCGCTGCTGCTCGCCGCCGGACATCTGGGACGGATACTTGTTTTTCAGTCCGTCGATCTCCAACAGCTGCACCACGCGCTGCAGATAGCCTTCGTCCGCATCCCTGCCATCCAGATGCAGCGGCATCAGGATATTCTCCCACGCCGTGTGCTCCTGCAGAAGATTGTAAGCCTGGAACACAAAGCCGATCTGTCTTCTCCGAAAACGGGCAAGCTCCCTGCGGGAGCGTGCGAACACATCCTCTCCCGCGCAGAGGATCTTGCCTCCCGTAGGTGTGTCCAGCGCGCCCAGCAGATGCAGCAGCGTGGATTTTCCGCAGCCGCTTTTGCCGATAATCGCGTAGTATCTGCCTTTGACAAAACACAGATTGACGCCGCGCAGTGCGTCCATCGCCTGCGGCGTCCCGGGATTATAGGTTTTCCATAGATCGATGGTCTGAAGAATATTTTCCATAGTCGTCAACTCCTGATGTTCTGGATGGGCTGCTGCCGGTTGATCTGAAGCACCGGCAGGGTCTGGATCAGCGAAAAGATCACAATAAACGCCGCGCAAATGCTCGCGTGGACAAGCCAGGGATACTGATGCAGGTTTTCCATCAGCGTCTGCCAAAAGCCGCCGCCCCATGCGGCGACCAGCAGCTGCAGAAACGCGAAGATGAGATTTGCCGCCAGACAAGCTGCCGCCGAGATTCCCAGCGACCGCCACAGCTCGCCGCCAAAGAACTGCCCCGCCGAAACGCCAAGCGCCTGCAGCGTTCCGTATCGATAGCGGTCCTGCTCTATCGCCATACCTGCCGCAGAGAATAAAAGCGTCGAAATCACCAGCGACATCTCAATCCCCAGCAGCAAAAACAGCATACCTCTGCGCTGGGCGGTGGTCTTCTCCCGCTCCTTCTGCATCCGATAGTTGAGAAAATCGAGTCCATATTCCTCTGCCAGATCCGAAGCCGCGGTGTCCTGCGCAATCGGATCGGCTTGCTGATCGTTCATCACAACAAAGCGTGTCAGGCCGTAGCAATCCGGGTAGAAGATCTTTGCCATCAGCCGATGACCGCGCGCCTGATCGCCCGTCATGCGGGTGTTTGCGGAGGGATAGAGCGTCTGCACCAGCGCATCTCCTGAGATGACCACATGGCTGGCCCGGTCACGAAAGAGCGGCCACAGCGGCTCGTCCAGCACGCTGATCACCGCCTCAACGGCGAGTTTCCGTTCCACGCACTTTTCCCACAGCATCTCGCCAGATATGTTCTGACTGAACGCCGTCAGCTTTACGCTGTCTCCAGCTCTGATTGCCCGATCCTCCTGTCCGGCGGCCGCAAAAATGCGTTCATAGCTCAAATCCAGAAGATAGCCGGCTTTTTCATCTTCCCGCAAAAGGCGCAGAGACTCCTCATCCGCCTGCCGTGCACGCACGCCGCTACCCTCCGGTACATAGTGCGGCACCAGCAGGATACAGCTCTCGCCGGAAAGCAGTGAAGCGCGATCCGCCGCGCCCTCCGGAACCGCGGCAAAGAGCCGTTCCCACAGGGGGCTGTCCTCCTCCAAGCCGATCACGCGCACCGAGAATCCCGTCTCTTCTTCTCCAAGCGCCCGGAACATTCCCGCCGCCTGCGGTGTCTGCTGCAGGGCGCGAAGAATCGGGCTGGTTTCCAGGTAAGCGTCGACGTTGAGCCAGACATTCGGCGCCTCCCATACAGAGACCAGCGAGGCGCCCTCCCGCAGGGGAGCCGCCGTTTCCAAAAGCGTGTTGTGGTACCGTTTGCTCATCCCATAGGGTGCAACCAGCTCGTAGTCCGGCATTCCGGCGTCCGTCACCGTACGACGATAGGTTTTGAAGGCGTTATGGCAGAGGAAAACCGTCAGCAGGCCGCTCAATGCCAAAAGGCAGGCAAGCAAAAACTGCAAAGCGGTCCTGCCGCGGTTTGCGCGCATCTGGCGCAGCAACAGGCGCATATAGCTTTGTCTGCGAAGCTTTTTCGGCGGACGCAGGCGAAGAATGCTCCTGCCGATCTGCTCGCGGCCCGTCAGCGGCGCGCGAAGCACCAGAAGCATCGGGATAAAGGCGCTGATCATCACAGCGGCAAAGCAGCAAGCTACGCCCCGGATGAGATAGTACCAGCGGACTGTAAAGACGCTGATCACACGGTCTGTGATCCACCACGCAAGGGCATAGCCCAGCCCAAAGCCCAGTACGCAGGATGCCGTCAGCAGCAAAAAGACCTCCAGGCAGAGCATCCGCAAAACCTGCCCGTCCGACGCGCCAATGGACATCAGCGTCGTCAACCGCATTCTGCGGCGGCGAAGCTGTACCCAGAACACCTGGAACGAGGATACCGCTGCAACGCCGATGAGGATACCGCTGCATAAAAGCTGCACGGAGCTCTCCGCCCCGTTGGCGGGCGGATAAGAATACTGATTGATCCGCAGCGCATAGCCGCCGCCCTCCAGGTCCGAAAGCGTCAGCATGCTCGGCTGCATTGGCTGCAAAATATCGTCAAATTCCTCCCAGCGGGACGGTACGCGTGGGTCGCCGCTCAGCCTCCGCCAGTCTCCTAACTCATCCTGCAGATAGTAGTCCGCGCCGCTGCAGAAAAGCTGCAGCGTTTTTTCCTTTCCACTCGCCGGATCCCGCCCGATCAAAAAGCCTTCTTGGACCTCCTCATAACCCGCGTGAAAGCCTTCCATCCGGAAATACGGCTCTTGCAGCCGTGAGAACACCGGTAAAACCCGTGCGCCCAATTCTTCCGCAAGCTGTGCTTCGTCGCGCATCAGCAAAATACTCGTGGGCGCAAAGCGCGGCGCGCCCTCGTAATAATCCTGCTCAGCGCGACGCAGCGCCGCCAACTGCGCGTCTGCCGCCGCCGGCGAGACAAAGGCGTCAGGCATCGAATAGCCCCTGGCATCCCAGTGGTCGGCATAAGGGGCGATATATCCCACAACGGTATATGTCTTATAGAGGACTGTCTGTCCCGTCTGGGACTGTTCGATACATTTGCCCCTGTATTTTTCTGAATAGCCCCAGCCGTTCAACGTGATCTGGGTGCTCATGTTTTTGACATTGATGAGAAAGCCCCCGTAAGAATACAGGCCGCCGGGATATGCAGTGACCCTGCTGATGGCAAGAGGCATTGTATAATAGTCGCTTCCCATGAAGCTCATCGCCCAGACATACAGCAAGTCGTCCTCGCGCTCGGCAAGCATCCGGTCCAGATCGTACTCCGGCGGGAAAACCATCGTCCCTCCGTCGTTGAAGGACAAGGCGTTGTTTTCCTCGTCATAAAAAGCTTGGACATCAGCATAAAACGCATCCTTCCACTCAAACGCCCGCTCCGTGTCTTCGGCATCGCTTTCGCGCAGAGACGCCAGCACCAGCTCGCGAAGATCCGTTCTCCATTGGTTCCCGCCGCCGCGCATATAATCATAGAGATAGACCATCTCCACAGTTTCTCCCAGCATCGGCTCCTGCTTTGTCCGCCCGCGTACCAGCACGATCTCATCCTCTGTCTGCGGCAGTCGCCCCTCTTCCAGCCGAAAGCTGCCGAGAGAGAACGCCGCCTCGTCCATCGAGCCGACCCACTTCTGCTCCTTCGTGCTGCCGACCAACCGGATCTCACCGCATTCCGCCATCGGAGAGAATTGCTCCCTCGCGTTTTCTCCGGCAGCGTAATACATCATCTGCCAGTTTCCGTGCAGCGCCTGCCGCTGCTGCTGTGCCGATTCGGAAAAAGACGCCAGAAGGATCGAAGAAAGCGTCAAAAACAAAAAAGACAGGAGCAACACACCGCCTAAAACAGCGGTGTCCCGTTTCCTGCCGCGCAGGCCCTCCAGCACCAAACGCACGATTCTCATAGGCTTCCTCTCTTTTTTCCTCGTTTTGGCGCAGTGGCCACGTTTTATAAAATCACAAAACAGAAAAAATAGCAAGAAAAACCCTTTGTTTCCCGGGCCAAAAAAGCACTTGGCCGGAGGGGGTGACCTGTGTCACGCCCTCCGGCCATATCTTTCTGCTTGCGCTTACTCCTTCGCCAGACGTTCGCCGATCTTATATACGTCCCCGGCGCCGACGGTCAGCACCAGATCGCCCGGCTGGGCGAGGCGGCGCAGCGCCGTCTCCAGTTGTTCAAAGGACGGATAAAACAGCGAGCCGGGAATCTGCTCGCACAGCGCGCGGGAGGAGATGCCGATGGTGTTTTTTTCACGCGCAGCGTAAATCTCTGCCAGCACCAGAACGTCCGGGCGGCGCAGCTGCTCGACAAAATCGTCAAAAAGCGCGGCCGTGCGGGTATAGGTGTGGGGCTGGAAGACCAGAATCGTCCGGGTGTAGCCGAGCTTCTCCACCGCATCGAGAAGCGCCTTCAGCTCGCCCGGATGATGAGCGTAGTCATCGTAGATATCCGCGCCGTTAAACTTGCCCTTGAACTCGAAGCGGCGGCCGGTGCCGTTGAAGCCGGCCAGGCCGTACTTCACCGCGCTCGGCCGGACGCCAAGGCTGATTGCCGCAGCCGTCGCGGCGAGGGCGTTTTTGACGTTGTGCAGCCCCGGCACGTGCAGCGTCACGTCGGTAAACTTCCGCCCCTTATACATCACGTCAAAGCGCGCATTGGCGCCGATAAACTCTATGTTCTTTGCCATAACGTCCGCGTCGTTTTCCAAGCCGAAGGTAACGACCCGGCGGTCAAGGCCGCTCAAGGTCTCCATGGTGTTGGGATCGTCCGCGTTGGCGACAACGGCGCCGTTCGCCGGCACACGCTGCGCAAAGGCACGAAACGAGCGTTCCACATCGTCCAGATCCTTGAAGAAATCCAGATGGTCGGCCTCGATGTTCAAGATCACGGCCACCGTAGGATAAAACGAGAGGAAGGAATTATAGTACTCGCAGGCCTCCATCACGATGGTGTTGCCGTGCCCGATGCGATGCCCCGCGTTGAGCAGCGGCAGCGTACCGCCGATCATCACCGTGGGATCCTTGTCGGCCGCCATCAGAATGTGCGTACACATGGAGGTCGTCGTGGTTTTGCCGTGGGTGCCGGCAATACACAGGGCATGCTCATAATCCTTGGAGATGGCGCCCCAGGCCTCGGTGCGCTCAAAGATCGGCAGCCCCCGGCGCTTTGCCTCCACGATCTCGGGGTTGTTGTCGCGAACGGCCGCCGTGCGGATCACGAACTCCACGTCCGCGTCCAAATTCTCCGCGGCATGGCCGACATCGACCCGGATGCCGAGCGCGCGCAGCGACTGCACGTTTTTGCTCTCGCTCATATCCGAGCCGGTCACGATGATACCCATGCCGTGCAGCACTTCGGCCAGCGAGGACATGGATACCCCGCCGATGCCGACCATGTGCCCCTTGCGGCCGGGCCATAAAAATTTGTCGAACTCTGTCATAAAAAGGACTCCGAAAAAACAGTATTGATGTGCCTATCTAAAAATGATACAATATATCGAACGGATTTTCTCCGTTCCCCGCGTCTGCGGGCACGGAGGAGAAAATTCAGTTTATTATATGCTTTTTTTCCGCCATTTGCAACAAACATTTTCTGGAGTGATGAAATGGCTTCGATCACACCGCCAAAATACGTTCGTCAGGTGCTCACCACGCTGCAGGCCAGAGGCCACCTTGCCTGTCTGGTCGGCGGCTGCGTGCGCGATATGATCATGGGCGTACACCCGCACGACTGGGATGTGTCCACCAGCGCCCTCCCCGAGGAGGTCATGGAGATTTTTCCTCACACGCTGCCGGTCGGTCTGCGCCACGGCACCGTAACGGTCATGATCCAGTCGCGCAAGGTGGAGGTCACAACTTTTCGCAGCGAGAGCGCATACTCTGATCACCGCCATCCCGACGCCGTGCAGTTTGTCGGAGACCTGACCGCCGATCTCAGCCGGCGCGACTTTACCATGAACGCCATCGCCATCCCGCCCGACGGCTTGATCGTCGATCCCTTCGGCGGCGTACAGGATATTCAAAACAAGATCATCCGCTGCGTGGGCGAACCGGAGCGCCGCTTTGAGGAGGACGCGCTGCGCATGTTCCGCGCGCTGCGCTTTTCTGCGCGGCTGGGCTTTGCCATTGAAGAGCACAGCATGGCAGCCATCTCCCGCTGTGCGCCGCTGGCCGGGGATCTTTCGCCGGAGCGCGTACGCGACGAGGTGGAGGCGCTGCTGCTGACCACACGCCCCGAGCGCATGGACGAGCTCATCGAGCTCGGGCTGCTCGACAGCTATCTGCTGCAGCGGCTGCCGCCTTATTCCACCCTGTTCCGGCTCAACGGTGTGCCGCGCAAAAGCCTGTTTCGCTGGGCAATGCTCGGCGAACTGCTGGAAGAACAGGGCTGCATCCGCGCATCGGAAGATTTTCTTCTTCGCCTGCGCCTGGACAGCCGCACTATCCGCTGCTGCAGCGACTGCGCCGCGATCCTGCGCCAGGCTGCGCCGACCCAAGCCGTTGAATGGAAGCAGTTGCTCAACCGCTACGGGGTCGAAACCGTCACCTGCGCCGCACGCTGCCGGGATGCGCTGCTGGGCGGCAACAGCTTCGGCAAACTGCGCTCCGTACTCAAAAGCGGCGAGTGCTTCAGCATGAAGCATCTGGCAGTTACCGGCGACGACCTGCTTGCCCTCGGCTTGCAGGGGCGCGCGCTGGGCGACATGCTGCAGTTTTTGCTGAACTACGTAATGACTTTCCCGCAAAACAACCGCAAGGAGCTGCTGCTCAGTCTTGCACGGGACACGGAGGAGAGCTGAGATGGACGACAACTGGAGACGCCTGCGCCGGGACTGCGACGGCTGCGAGCGCTGTTCGCTCTGCCGCACGCGCGGCAAGCTGGTTTTCGGCGACGGCAACGAAAATGCCAAGATCATGCTGATCGGCGAGGGTCCAGGAGAACAGGAGGACCTGCAGGGTCTGCCATTTGTCGGCCCGGCGGGGCAGCTTCTCGATGAGATGCTTGAGCTCATCGACCTCGATCGCACAAAGGTCTATATCGCCAACATCGTCAAATGCCGCCCGCCGCGCAACCGTGACCCGCTGCCCGAGGAACAGGAGGCCTGCAGCTCGTTTCTGGCGCGGCAGATCGCTCTGGTGCAGCCGATGATTATCGTCTGCCTCGGACGCATCGCAGCGCAGGGGATCATGAAGGCGGACCTGCGCATCACACGCGAGCACGGCAAGTGGTTTGAGCATGCCGGAACGATGTACATGGCAACCTACCACCCCTCGGCGCTGCTGCGCGACGAGAGCAAACGCCCCGAGGCCTTTGAGGATCTCGTCAAGCTCCGTCAGCAGATCCGCGAGCTCTGCCCCGACGTCTACGGAATAAAAATATAATTGAGGAACACTTTATGCTCCATTTTAAAACCGTCACCCTGTGCGACAAGACCTGGGTAGACGAGATTGTCCGTGCAGAAAACTGCCGCAGCGCGGACTATAATTTCGGCAATATCTATATCTGGGATAAATACTATCGTCAACTCATCTGCCGCTACGGAGACCGGATGCTGACGAAGCTTCGCTATGAGGGCAAGCCCGCCTTTGCTTTCCCCATCGGCAGCGGGCCGCTTCGTCCGGCCATCGAGGCGCTGAGAGAATTTGTCGCTGCGCGCCGCTGTCCGCTGCTGCTCTACGGCGTCACCGAAGAGCACCGCGCACTGCTGGAACGGGAATACCCCGGCGCTTTCTCCTATGAAGAGGACATAGAAAACGCCGACTACATATACTCGGCCGAGCGTCTGTCGAGCTATGCAGGCAAGGCGCTGCACGGCAAGAAAAACCATTGCAACCGCTTTGAAGCCGAGCACGACTGGTCTTTCGTCCCTCTCACACGCGAGTTGATTCCCGCCTGCCTTGACATGCTGGCAGTCTGGGACGAGGAAAATGCCGCGCGGCTCGATCCCAGCGTCGTCTTTGAGCACGACGCGATCTTGCGCGCCCTCGCCGCCTACGAGCGCCTCAGCCTGGAGGGCGGCGTGCTCTTTGCCGATGGCAAGGTCGTCGGCTTCTCTCTGGGTGAGATGTGCTCCGACGATTGTTTTGACGTACATTTTGAAAAGGCCGAGGGCAGCATCAACGGCGCTTACCCCATGGTCTGCCGCGAGCTGACGCGTATGCTGACGGTAAAGCATCCGTCTCTGCGTTACATGAACCGCGAGGATGACATGGGGCTGGAATCTCTTCAGCGCTCCAAGCTCTCCTACAAGCCCGAATACCTGCTGACCAAGTACAGCGCGAGGTGGATCAATGGCTGAGCTGCGCGAAATCCGCCCGGAGGATGTTCCGGCTTTGGTGGGGCTTTGGCTTGACATTTTTGGCGATCCGAGAGCCTATGTGGAGGAGTTTTTTCGTTTGCTCCCGGAAATTGGCAGCGGAGTGGCGGTCTTTGAGCAAAACGAGCTCCTTGGCGCAGCCTATTTGCTCTGCGGGCAAAGTCTGGTCACAGGCGGACGCGAACGCCGCTGCGGCTACCTCTATGCCGTGGCGGTGCAGCCCCAGGCACGTGGAAACGGTTTCGGCGCGGCGCTCTGCCGCGCCGCCGCCAGGCTTGCGGAGAAAAACGGCTGCGAAATCCTCGTCACCCGTCCGGCAGCGCCCGGCCTTTTTGCCTGGTACGAACGCACGCTGGGGCTTCGCTGCGCGCTGCGCCGTGAGACGAAAACGCTGGATGCAAGGCCCGGGGTTCTGCCGATGGAGGCGCTCAGCGCCGAAGAATATCTGGCGCGGCGCGAGGCGCTGCTGTCCGGCATGCCGCATTTACGCCTGTCATCCGCCTCGATGCAGCTGGAGGCCGCCAACTGCGCCGTCTATGGCGGCGCCCTCTATGCGCTGGGCGAGGGCATTGCCGCCGTTTATCTTGACGACGGCACCGCCGAAGTGCGCGAGCTTTTGGGCGCGAGCGACGATGCTGCGTGCGCGCTCGGCGCAGCTTTGGGCGCCCGGCGTGTCCTGCTGCACCGATCCTCGGACGAAGGCGCCCCCTATCTCGCCGCCTCGCAGTCCCTGCCGGCAGCTACGATCTGGAACCTCGCCTTTGACTGATTTTTCGACCGTAAAGCTCTTTTTTCCAAAAAATCTCGCGGTTAACATAAAACATTTTGCTGTTTTACATTTCTTTAACATAATCTCTGTTTTTTCTGAAACAATTTATGGGTAGGATAGGTGCTGTAAGGAACAGTTTTCATCTTTTTCATTTTGTCCTCATCCCATAAAACAAAGCAGGGCGGGTTTCCCGTCCTGCTTTGTTTTTTCGGAAAAGACGTCGAAAGCTTTTTCTCAAAACGAGAAACCGCATATCCATCCCGGTTTGCTTGATTCGTTTTTGCGTTTCAAGCTGTCGACAGCTTGAAACAAGGCGTCCCGTACCGCAGCACGGGGCGCCTTGTCGTTATCAATATGGAATGGATTGCAAGTTACAGATCCAGAATGCCGAGGATCACCACGCCGGCAACGACCAGCGCAATCGCGCCGTAGTGCTTCCAGCTCAGCTTCTCCTTGAGGAAGATGCGGCTCCACAGCACGCTCGCCACACAGTAGGAGGAGATGATCGGCGCGGAAAAGGCCACATGTGCGGAGTCTGCCAGCGCGTAGATGTAGAAAAACTGTCCCGCCGTCTCGAAGATCGCGCCGGTGTACTTCGGCGCCTCCTGACGCACGATGAGCTTCTGCTTCTTGATGAGCAGCACGTAAATCGCGCACAGCGCGCCGACAAAGGCAAAGGTCAGCTGATAGGCGACGTTGGCGGAGTCCTCGTCCAGCGTCTCCAGCACGATGCTGTCGGCAAAGGTGCCGAGCGCGTCAAGAAGGCAGTAGACCACGGGAATCAGCAGCGCAAGAAAGCTCTTGCTGTAGTGGTAGTTGGACGCATCCTGACGCGCGCGGCGCAGCTCCTCGTCCTCACGGGATTCCACGATGCCGAGGCCGATCACGCCGAGGCAGACCGCCGCCATTGCAACGAAGGCCAGCGGCGGGAGATCTTCGCCGACGCCGCCGGTGATCAGCACCAGCACCGCCACGATCGCGCCGGAGGAATTGCAGATGGGAGAGGAAATGGACAGCTCGATGTACCGCAGCCCCAAATAACCAATGGCCATCGACAGAATATACAGCATCGACACCGGCAGATAGGTCAGCATAATCTGCAGGTTGATCTCCACGCCGCCGACAAACACCGAATAGGCCGCGTGCAGCCCCATCACGAGGCCGACCGCCATCACCATCTTCAGATGGCTGTATTTATCGCCTGCGTCGCGGCAGCCGATTTTTGAAAACAGATCCGAGCCGCTCCAGCACAGCAGCGCGATCACCGAAAACCAAAACCACATCGTCCCATACCATCCCGTTTTTTCTTTCTTTTCCGTCCGCCGCGCAGCGGCGGACGCGAGGGCTATCATACCATGTTCGCCGCCGCGGCGCAAGTTTTTCTTTTTCGCTGTCTTCCGCGTTCTTGCCAAAACGCCACGGGCGCGCTATACTTGTCTCACAGAAATCGGTCGGCAGCGCCGGCAAAAGAGGGAGGATGATCAAGCCTTGTCGGACTATATCATGGATCTGCGGAAAATCGTCGGCCACAGGCCGCTGCTCAGCGTCGGCGCGAGCGTCATCATCGAGGACGAGCGCGGCTGGACGCTGCTGCAAAAGCGCCGCGACAACGGCTGCTGGGGCTATGCCGGCGGCTCGGTGGAGCTTGACGAGCGCGTGGAGGATGCGGCGCGGCGCGAGCTTTTGGAGGAGACCGGACTGGTCGCCGGAGCGCTGGAGCTTTTAGGCATTTATTCCGGGCCGGAGTGCCATTTTTCCTACCCCAACGGCGACGAGATGTCCTACGTGGATATCGTCTATCTCTGCCGCGACTGGACGGGCGAGCTGCGCCCGCAGCCGGAGGAGGTGGACGAGCTGCGCTTTTTCCCGCCGGACGCGCTGCCCGAGCCCCTCTCCCCGCCGATCCGCCGCCAGCTTCTTGACTGGGCGGAGCAAAGGCTGCGGCAGCCCCGATGACTGCATCGCGTCTTCATTTCTGTATAAAACCGCAAAAAATGACGCCTCCAAGCGCCAAACTTTTTCACTCTCGCCGCGCAATTTTCGATTGCGCGGCGCTTTTTGTTGGATTATAATAGCATTCGTAAAAAAAACAAATCGGAGGTATCGACTATGGCAGACAACAAGCGTCCCGAGAGCATGGAGCGCATCACCACCGCCGCGCTGGCTCAGGCCTTTATCGAAGAGCAGCTCGCCGCGCTGCGCGCGCAGATCGGCGACGGCAAGGTTTTGCTGGCGCTGTCCGGCGGCGTGGACTCTTCTGTCGTCGCCGCGCTTTTGATCAAGGCGATCGGCAAGCAGCTTACCTGCGTACATGTCAACCACGGCCTGCTGCGCAAGGGCGAGCCCGAGCAGGTCATCGAGGTCTTCCGCAACCAGATGGACGCCAACCTCGTCTACGTCGATGCGACCGATCGTTTTCTGGACAAGCTCGCCGGCGTCGCCGAGCCTGAGCAAAAGCGCAAGATCATCGGCGCCGAGTTCATCCGCGTGTTTGAGGAAGAGGCCCGCAAGCTCGAGGGCATCCGCTTCCTCGCCCAGGGCACCATCTACCCCGACATCCTCGAGAGCGGCCCGGTCAAGGCGCACCACAACGTGGGCGGCCTGCCCGAGGATCTGCAGTTCGAGCTGGTTGAGCCGCTGAAGTTTTTGTTCAAGGACGAGGTGCGCGTGGTCGGCCAGGCGCTCGGTCTGCCCGACGAGATGGTCTTCCGCCAGCCCTTCCCCGGCCCCGGCCTCGGCGTGCGCTGCGTCGGCGCGATCACCCGCGACCGGCTGGAGGCCGTGCGCGAGTCGGACGCCATTTTGCGCGAGGAATTTGCCAAGAACGGCCTCGCCGGCAAGGTCTGGCAGTACTTCACCATTGTGCCCGATTTCAAGTCCACCGGCGTGAAAAACGATCTGCGCGCCTATGAGTGGCCCGTCGTCATCCGCGCCGTCAACACCGTCGACGCCATGACCGCCACCGTCGAGGACATCCCCTTCGCGCTGCTGCAGCACATCACCGCGCGCATCACGAGCGAAGTGCCCGGCGTCAACCGCGTCCTCTACGACCTCACCCCGAAGCCGACCGGCACCATCGAGTGGGAATAAATCCCGCACCTTTTTGAGAGATTTGAGAACCTGAAAACCCTTGCAAATCAAGGGTTTTCGGGTTTCTGATTTTTCGGAACAATCTTGACTTTGCGGAACATTTGCGGTGTTTTAGAGGTGTGATTTGCGGAACAGTTTTAACCAAAGGGGGATTTTAAGCTGAAAGACACATTCAATGATAATACGGATTACTTCAAGAGTGAAGAAGAACAAGAGGACACAGAGGAAGAATAAAAGCACCCGCTCCCGCCGCGAATAATAGCACTTGAAGTCTATGAGAAAATCCCTTATAATGAATATAGGAACAATTAGACAAACTTGAATTTAACGCGGGGTATCATTGCAAAAAATGTTCAAAGGCATTAGGATAAAATATTGTATAGTTGCTGTACTGAGCAGTGCTTTTCTTGCGTTTGGATTGTATCATGTTCATTCTCTTTCGGGGGTAACCGAGGGCGGTGTAATTGGCTTAAACCTTCTGTTAGACCATTGGTTTCATATTTCGCCATCAATTACAAACTTTATTGCAAATGTAATATGCTATGCATTGGGATGGAAACTTCTGGGAAGAAAATTTATTATTTATTCAGCAGTCGCAACAGTAAGTTTTTCTGTTTCCTATTCGATTTTTGAGCAGTTTGAACCCTTATGGCCGCAACTCGGCAACGCACCTTTACTGGCTTCGATTATCGGTGCGGTATTTGTCGGTATTGGCGCAGGGCTTTGTGTTAAGGTTGGTGGTGCAGTATCTGGAGATGATGCTCTTGCAATGTGCGTGTCCCATGTGTTTCATATGAGAGTTGAATGGGCATATCTTGTTAGTGATATTACTGTGCTTGCATTATCGTTGAGCTATATTCCAATAAGCAGAATTGGTTACTCACTTCTGACGGTCATCCTTTCGGGGCAAATTATTGGATTGATACAGCGTATCAATTTCGGCCAAAATACGCAATCATAATGCCTCAAATTCCAATTTGTCGGGCGTGTTGCAAAATGCGCTTTTGGGGCTAAAGTCACAAAAGAATATCTCAATAAAGTTACTGGGAACCGCCGATTTTGGCGGTTCCCAGTAACTTTTCTCGCAAATACTTTTTTAAAATCTATATTTTGCAACACGCCCTTTTTTTATTACTTGACTTATTGAATTAGCAGATGTATCATTAGTGTAAGCAACAACCAATAGATAAAGAAAGGCGGCAATAACAACTGTACCGCCGGAAGAAAAGCGTCTCATCGGGGTGTGGGGCCAGCGGCATCTGCGGTATCTCCGGCAGCACCGAAAAGCGCTGTACACGGAGTTACAGATCACCGGCAAGCTGAACGGTTATCTGGCCGATCTGAACGAGCAAGCAGAGGCTATGTTCTTTGAGCTGGTGAAACAACTTGCCGCTCGTGAGGGCGTCACCGAACAGCTCAAGGCGCAGGATCAAATGCTGTGGGTGCAGAGCATGAATAACATCCGGGATAGGGCAATGGAGGTCGTGAACAACGATTTGATCTACGCATAAGTTATCGGCGGCGGGGAGTAATCCCCGCCGCCGATTTATATTATGCAATGTCAAGTTTCGTTACAGTATTAGCTTCCAATACATCTTTTGTTTCATTATCTTGGAATATCTTGAAGCATAGATAACGTATCAGAAGAGATGCTTCTTCTGCTGTTGTTATGGCAAAGTCACCGTTGGAATCGAGTGATAAATGTAACATATCAGCAACCATTTTTCTGCTTCGTTTGTTTTTGATTCGGTTAATTCTTTCTGGCTTGAGCGTAATAAATGTGCGAGACGATCTGTATTGTGAGGCCAAAGACTTGAAAGTATCAACATCACTAAAAGCGTTTGTACCGGCTATTTCATCTATTGCACCTTGTTTTACTTTTGCCATTGTCTTTTCAAGATTGAAAACAGTCTCAAAAGTATGGTTGAAAGTGTACATTACGTCATCGTAAGCAATAAAGTCAACGGTCAGATATAGCCTGCAAACATCATCGGTTATTAAGTCAAGTTCATCATTATTCATCGTTTTCGATGTTGCTTGTTAGGTGTGCTCTGCCAACCGTTGAAATCATATCTGCTCTAATCATAGTTTTGGTCCTCCGTTCTGACTCCAATTCCCGTTCGATGCAGACCAATGATTTGAGTATTCAACTGCTTGTACCGCCATTGCAAACGGCTTCGCCAAGAATTCTTTTATCGTCCTTAGCACCGTATTGAAATCATCCGTCTTTGCATCTATCTTCCGACAGAAGGCTTTCCATTTCTTTTGCATAGCGTCATCGCTGCCGAAGGCCATGACCTGTTCAAACTGTTCTACCGTGAAATGGTGTCCACGGTTTTCAAAGGTCTTTTTCAGCGCCTCCGTCAGCGTTGCGCCGTCAAAATCGAACTTATTTGCAAGATAATAGAGGTCGTAATAGTCCTTCATGCGGCTGGAAAACTCCATCAGGCTGAGGATGGCGTCAAGTTTTTCGGCAACCGTCGTTTCCAGCGAATAGGTGTTGACCGTCGGGGCGTCGAAACCGTCAAGCTGCGTTGGGATCTTCCGCTTTTTCTGATTCGGAACGATGATGTCGCCGACGCCGAAGTCAATGCCGAACGGCGTTTTTGTGTTCTTAATCCTTGCCACGAGGGAAGCGCCGATTCCGGCGTATTTCTTTGCTAACGCAATGGGAGCCACATCCTTGATCTCAAAGGTAATGAAATCGTTGCCGGTGTCAGTCGCTATGATTTCTTCCAGTATCGCTTTGAGCTGTTCCGGCGTATTCGGTATCTTTCTGAGCAGGAAATCAACATCAACGGTAACACGGCTGTCAAAGTCCGTAAGGGAGTAGATGAACAGGCCACCTTTTAAGACAAGGTTTTCTGCATATTTGGACTTTTCCAGTCGGCGCAAAAACTCCTCCTGGCAGAAAAGCTGCAGGCAGAGCTGATAGCTCCTGCCGCTTTCCGCAGCCTTATTTTTGAGCCGTGCCAGCACGGATGCGGCCATATCAGCCATTCAGCATTACCTCCATTACATTCATCATCTTCTTGTAAACGCCCATTTCCTTTGCGTATTTAGAAAGATTGGCAAGGTTTTTCTTTTCGTCCGAAACATAGGCGTTGATTGCTTTATTAAAAATCTCATTATCCAGCTTGGTACGATATTTGAAGCAGTCGCATATCGTGCGCTCTCGGTCATACACGGGGAGCATTACGCCGTTGAATGTCCCCGTCGTTTCACCGAGGTGGTACATATCGTTCTGAACATAATACGCCTTCACGGGTACTTCTTCCTGTATGGCTTTGACCGTTCTGGAATAGGAGCGGGGGACGGTGATTGTCCATTCACGAGGTGCAAAGTCGCTGTAACCGTAATAAAACAGCGCCGATTCAACGCATACGATACCTTGTGTCATCAGTTTGGAAAGGAGAAGTTCTTCTTTAGGCTCGTCCCCAACAGACAGCTTGTAATAGCCGTGCCTGACACGTTCAATATATCCCTGCTTAAAAAGCGTATAAACATCCTGATCTTTCAGTCCGGCAGAAATGAAATCAGACTTCTTTGCAACTTCACCGACTGTATTAAAAACTTTATTTACGATATCGTGCTTATTCAAATTGCCACCTGATTTCTGCACGCAGTATTTGCATTATGCGTGTCTATATTATAATAAATTGTCCCCTAAAACGCAAGAGATTTTCCATGCTTTTTTGAAATAATGCGTGTAAATTCTGAAAACCATATTGCAATTTGGGGTGGAGTGCGCTATAATGCACATGTATCATTTAGGTATTATCAGCAGTGAGCCCTTTGGCGTTATCAATGCTGATAACAAAATGATAACATCCAGGCGAATAGGCTGGATAATATGGATAGATCAAATAATCAAAGGAACCTTGAACAGGACAAGCAATAATTCCTAAACGGAATCAGTTAAGTCCTGTCGAGTGGGAATAATTCCGAAAATGCCGGATACCCGCATAAATACTGGGTTTTTGAAATCCCAAAACGGCGTTTGGCAAGGTTTTGGCAGCATCTGAAACAACTCCATCGAATAACGAAAAAGAGCGATCTGATTTTGCAAGTCAGATCGCTCTTTTTTGTTAACTCTCATACCTCGAAAACCGGATTCGTTATAAATGATAACCGTTGCTCGTCTGCTGCAAGAAGCATTGCTGACGGCTGCAAGCCGGGCTGTTATTTTTGTTCGGCAGGAACAAATTCCAGCAAATCTCCAATCTCGCATTCCAACACCGTACAAAGCCTCGCCAGAACATCAATGTCCAGCCGCGATATTTTGTTGTTACAGTAGTTGTTGAGTTGTGTCCGCTGCATCTCCGCTCTCTGGCTTAATTTGTTTTTGCTGATGCCGTGCACTTTGATTAAGTTCTCCAAATTGATTTTTATACTGCCGTATCGATCCATAAGCTATCCCACCTTGTCCCAAAGTATGTCACAACTCTTGACATATATAGTCTATCTTTGGTAGATTAGATTTATAAGTTGTAAGAAATCTTGTGCAACAAATTGCACATATGTGGGATGAAATAAAAGTGACAGTAACTTTTTGCGGACATGCGGATTTCAACAAAAATCAGGCCGCGCTGGCATGGCTATCAGCCACAATAGAAACGCTGATTGATCGAGGCGCCGATCAATTTTTGCTCGGCGGTTACGGAGCCTTTGACGCCGCAGCTGCAGCCGCTGTGTGGCACGCTAAAAAAATCTATCCGCATATACAGTCCTATCTTGTGCTTGCCTATCTGGATCGTGTCGGTTTTACCGAAAGCTATGATGGGAGCATCTATCCCCCGCTGGAAAACACGCCGCGCCGATTTTCCATCTCAAAACGAAATGAATGGATGGTTCGCAATTCCGACGTTTTGGTGGCCTATGTTCTTCACGGATGGGGCGGCGCCGCGGCAATGCTGTGCTATGCCGAGAAAAAGGGAAAAGAAATCATCCGCTATGATTCACAAAGATGAGTGGGATTGGTCGCATAGATGCTAACACCCACACAAATACTGGGTTTTTGAAATCCCAAAACGGCGTTTGGCAAGGTTTTGGCAACATCTGAAATAACGCCATCGAATAACGAAAAAAAGAGCTGTCTGATTGTGAAAGTCAGATAGCTCTTTTTTCGTCACTTTTTTCTTAGTATATACAACGTATGATTTCATTCTCCACCGAGCTGTTTTTCCTCGAAGAAATATCCGAGAGTATCAACAAAGTCACCTTTATCGAATAATTCTTTTATCTGTTCCTTGTCAAGCCAGGAACTCTGAGCCACTTCGTTTGTCGTGGCTGCTTCCAACGATACTGGACCGTCATACGTGAATAGCCACACATCAACAACATCTGAAAACCTGATACCATTCACGGTTCTGCCAATTGTTGAACGCACTATCTTCCCGTCATTAGGTTTCAGGGACAAACCCACTTCTTCTTTTGTTTCCCGAAGAGCTCCCGTCAAGCTGTCCTCTCCTTTGAGTACAGAGCCTCCGACACACTCCCATTTGAGCGGATGCATAGGACGATCTGCGCTACGTTGCGAGATCAGGAATTTGCCATTACTGTTCCTGATCCAGACATGAACAACCAGATGATAGTATCCCTGCGGAATCTCTTCACCACGGATCTGATCCCGTCCGGTCAGTTCCCGGTTTTCATTATACAGATCCCAGATTTCCTTGCTTTCCATAACAGCCCCAAGTTTCCGTTTGAACTATTCTTTGGATTTTATCTTGAACGCTTTCACAATAGCGTCGCTGAATTCCTGAGAAGGACCCTTTTCCCCGATCATCGTTTACGCATGCGTGTGTTTTGATCGTTCATGGCGCTTTCTCTTACCAACGGGTCATATTTCGCTGATACTTCTCTGTATAAGCCTGTTTCAATTCCTCTTGGGAGATGTCGAAGCACAGCAGGATGTCGTTGTAGTACATCAGCACATCCGCCATTTCCTCCACAAGGTGAGCGCGGATTGCTGGGTCCTCCATGATGGGACCGGAACCGTTCTGCTTGATTACGTCGATGACCTCACCGATCTCCCCAATCATCCAAAGCAACTTGTTTTGCCCATTCTCCGGGGCGACACCTTCCCATTTGTCCTTATACTTTTCCTGGAGCTGCCGCTGCATCTCCTTCATTTCAGAAATAGTAAATTCTCCCATTTGCCGCTCTCCTTAGCCCAAATCTGTGTATCGTTGTACTGCAAATCGTTATAGCGCCGCTTACCGTACTCGTCCCTGCCGTCATAATGCTGTATTCCGTTTCGATCAGGGCCCATGGTAACGAAGTTCTCCTGCCTGCTCCTGCAGCAGACCAGGGCGTAGACCCGATCTGTCGTGAAATAGGCAACGCGGCTCCCATCGACATGGGACTTTGCGTTGTCAAGAATGACGTCCAGCCCGCCAATCACACTGCCGTGGTAAAACGCCGTTTTCTGTGTCATGTTTCTTCCTCCAGACGTTCGATCTGTTGCTCGATCAAGTGCGCATATCGTTCGGTCAGGTCATTCAAGCTGTTCATGGAAAGCGTTTCCCGCAGCGCTTCCTCCCGTGTCCCGCGCATAAAGGTCATAAACTGCTGCTGCAGTGCTGTGAACTCCTGTGCTAGATCGGTTCCCCCGGCAAGCTCCAGCATGGTAATGCCGTCAAGGAGCAGAGGCCTGAACAGGCGGTTCATCATGGGAAAATACGCATTCGGATCATGCTTTTCCGCAGCAAAGGCTTCTATCGCCGCGCAGTTTTCCCTGATTACGAATAACGAAGTCTTCAGATACGGAGTCAACAACTGCGGCTCGGGCTTCGCAGGGATCACCGTTCCCACCATCGTTTCCTGATCGACCAAGCCCAGCAATTCTTCCTCGGAAAATGACAATTCGATGCGTTCGCCGCTGTTTTCATGTGTAGGATTCATAAAACAGTATTTCCCATCAAATTCCGTGAAAACGACGGCGTGCTTTCCGTAAGGCGTTTGGATACCGAGCATCACAGGCTTGTGTGCACGAAGATAACTGCATAGCTGCTCCCGCTCTACCATCTCCTCGACCATTCGATACCCACGGGGAAGGAGCCACAGGTTGAACCATTTTGCGCTCTGCAGCATGGGGCCGGAGATATATGCGCCGTCCGCTTTGGAAAACAGCCACGGCAGCTTGATTTCAAGCGCAATTTTATAATCCTCCGTATCCACCCCGTTCAGCTCCATAATCGCAGCGAGCGCGGCATAGGAACAGGAGGCTCTGAAATGCATGTGCTTCATAACAAACCAGCTTTCCCGGAGAAGTGTCTTTTGCCCTTTATCCAAAAAGCGCTTTTTGCAACGCGCCTTGCCGCGTTATTCAAACTTCCGTTCCAGCACCAGGGCGTCATAGTCTTTTCCGTTTACGGTATGGGCGCCCGGCGTCCGTTGAACTTCTGTGAAGCCGAGCTTTTTGGCACAGCCAAGCATACGGAGGTTTCCGCTCCATGTTTCCAGCAGAAAACGGCGTTCGCCCAAGCCCCGGTAGTACGCCATAAAGGCCGAAAGCGCCTTGCCACCGATCCCCTTGCCCCAGGCGTCCATCTCACAGATCTCGATACCAAGCGCCCGAACGGCATGGTTTCCTTCCGCATTTTTGCTTTGGTCGACGGACTCCCAGGGAGGCTGCTCGTAGTTCTCGTCCAGATAATAGGAGGAAACAAAGCCGATATGCCGCCCCTCGACTTCGATTTCAAGGCGCCAGCGAATGGCGTCCTCCGACAGAGAAGATATAAACTCCGTCATATCCCGCCGCAGCTCATCCGGGTCAACAACCTCCATTTTCATCCACGGGGTATCTGCGTAAATCCATGCCGTGTCTACATTCATCCAGCGGATATCATCCTCGATATCCGAAAGCCGGTAATCTCGCAGAACAATGTTATCGCCTTTGATTCTCATATTTCTCTCCCCGTTTACCAATGCACGTACAACCGCGACGGCGTCTCTTCCCCCTCGCCCAGCGCCATGCAGCAAAAGTCCCAGCCGTAACGCTCGTAAAAGCCCGTATGATCGGTCAGCAGATACAGCGGCGAAATCCCTTTGGCGCGCTGATCCTCTACGACCATGTTCAGCAGCCGCCCCGCAATGGCGCGGCGGCGATACGCCTCCTCGGTGTAGACGGCGCAGACGTTCGGCGAGAGATCCTTGCGGTCATGAAAATCGTTGTCAATGACGCCCATGCCGCCGACGATGCAATTCCCGTCGAGACAGAGATACCAACCGTAGTCCGTCTCGCCGGAGAGATAGGCGTCCATGCAGGCAAGATAGGCCGCCTCCGGCACGCCCCACTTGCTGTGAAACCACGCGGCGGCGCGCGCTTTCAGCTCCGGCGCCTCGCGCAGGGTCATAAAACGATATTCGTCCATCGGCAGCCTCCCGATTCACAGATTTTATGCCATCATGATACCATTTGGCTTTACGGAAAGTCAAGCCGCGCCGGGAGATCGACCGCCTGTGCCGCCCAAACGACCGTCTGTTGAAAATCGCTTGCCAAGCCGGGCGATTTATTCTATGATGCACTTGTCGACAGGAGGGAGGAATTCCAAATGCAAGTAGAAGTACGCATCGACGCGGCGCAGCACGAGCCGCGCGTGATCATCCTGACCGATCAAATGACGGAGGACGTTCAAAATCTGGTGCGCAGCCTCACGGAACACGGCTCGCATCTCATCGCCGGATTTTCCGAGGACACGGTGACGCTGCTCGACGAGCGGGAGTTGCTGCGGATCTACGCGGCGAGCGGAAAGGTCTACGCCGTGACGGACAAGGGCGAATATCTGCTGCGTTCGCGTCTGTACGAGCTGGAGGCGCGGCTGGCCGGAGCGTCCTTCGTGCGCATCTCCAACTCAGAGATCGTCAATCTCAAGCGCGTCCGGCATTTCGACCTGAGTCTCGCAGGCACGATCTGCGTCACGCTCAGCGACGGCAGCCGGAGCTACGTCTCCCGGCGCTTCGTGTCCAAAATCAAGAATATGTTAGGAATTTAAGGAGAATATCATGAAAAAGAAACTTTTATCGCGCTGCCTGATCGGCGCGCCCATCGGCTTTACCATCAGCTTTCTCATCACCATTTTCGCTTCCCTCTCTGCGGAGGACGGGCGCTTCCATGCCGTCCACCCGGACCTCGTCGCCCTCTGCGGCACGGAGGCGCGCGCCGTCGCCCTGCAGGCGGGCGTAATGCTGCTGTGCGGCGCGGTCTACGGCGGGCTCAGCCTGCTGTGGGAGACCGACTGGAGCTTCACCGGCATCACACTCGCACACTTTGCCATCTGCTCGCTCGTCACACTCCCGGTCGCCTACTGTATGCACTGGATGCACCATAGCCTCGTCGGGGCTCTGAAATACTTCGCCCTCTTTGCCTTCATCTATGTGGCGATCTGGATCGGCAGCTATATTGCCATCGCGCGCAAGCTGCGCGCGATAAACAAAAAGGTCGGGGAAAACAGGTGATTTCACCCCGGAAAACCGCCGTGTGCGTACAAAAGCGCACGGCGGTTTTCTTTCCTGCTTGCCAAGCAGGGCGCGGCTTGTTATACTGATCGTATCAAAACGAAAAGGGGATTTTTTTGATATGTTGACGCTGCAACGCGCCGCTGAATTAAACGCCGCGATGGTCACGCAGGAAAACCTCCTGCTGCACGAGAAAAACGTCTGCTACGCCATGGGCGCGATGGCCGTCCACTTCGGCGAGGAGCCGGAGCATTGGCAGGCCATTGGGCTGCTGCACGACTACGACTATGAAAAATACCCGGAGGAGCATCTGCAGCACACGCGCGAGCCGCTGCTGGCCGCCGGCGTCGACGAGGAAGACGTGCGCGCCATCCTCAGCCACGGCTACGGTCAGTGCAGCGAGGTAAAGCCCGAGAGCAATCTCGAAAAGAGCCTCTTCACCGTGGACGAGCTGACCGGCATCATCCAGGCCTGCGCCCGGATGCGTCCGCAGGGGCTGCGGGATCTGGAGACCAAGAGCGTGCTGAAAAAGTTCAAAGACCGCAAGTTTGCCGCAAAATGTGACCGCGAGATCATTCTGCGCGGCTGCGAGATGCTCGGCATGGAGCTCAGCGAGGTCGTCTCGCTGTGCATCGAGGGCATGCGTCCCCACGCCGCGGAGCTCGGCCTGCTGGGCGCCGAGGGATGAGGGAACGCGATGCCACGCTACAAGCTGACGCTCTGCTACGAGGGCACGCGCTACCGCGGCTGGCAGAAGCAGGGCAACACGGAAAACACCATTCAGGGCAAGCTTGAGGCCGCGCTCTCCCGGCTGCTGGAAACCCCGATCGAGCTCGCCGGCTGCGGGCGCACGGATGCGGGCGTCCACGCGCGCCGGCAGGTCTGCTCCTTTGATGCTCCGGCGGCCCTTGACTGCGAGGCGCTGCTGGCGAAGCTGCGCGCGGTGCTGCCCGAGGATATCGGCGCGCTCGCGCTGGAGGAGGCGCCGCCGCGCTTTCACGCGCGCTTGAGCTGCACGGAAAAAACCTATGTCTACCGCCTGTGGCTGAGCGAAGCGCCCAACGTCTTTGAGCGGCGCTTTCTCGTCCCACATCCTATGCCGCTGGATCTTGAGGCCATGCGCCGGGGCGCGGCGCTCTTGTGCGGGCGGCACGATTTTTCCGCCTTTTGCTCGCTCAAGCGCATGAAAAAAAGCGCCATGCGCGAGCTGCGCCACATCGAGATCACGCGCGACGGCGACGAGCTGCGCTTATCCTTTACCGGCGACGGCTTTTTATACAACATGGTGCGTATCCTGACCGGAACGCTGATTGAAGTCGGCGAGGGCAAGCGCGCCCCGGAGGAGCTTCGCGCGATCCTCGCCGCCCGGGATCGTGTGCTTGCCGGGCCGACCGCGCCGGCGCGCGGCCTGACGCTCTGGGACGTGAAATACGACTAAAGGGGCTGGCTCAAATACAGCGCCGTAAAATTCCGCCCCGCCTCCGGCAGACGGCAGCTTTTCCACTCGTTCCCATCCAGACGAAAACAGAGCCCGTCAAACTGGATCGCATAAAACCGGCTGTGCCGGATGGCCTCGTCAAAGCGCTCCGGCTGCAAATACTGCTGTGCGTGCCGCAGCTCGTGAAAGAGGACGAAAAGCCGCTCCTCCTCTGCGCGCGACGATAAAAGCGCCTCGTTGAAAAACAGCGTGTTCGTCGTCGGATCGTAGCTGCCCTCGGCGCCTTCCAAGCCGGGCCGAGTTTGAACATCCTGATCAAGCTCTGCTCCACGGTTTCCATTGTCTTTGCCGGCTTGATCCTCCACTGCAATCTCGCGCGCTTCTTCTGACTCGAAAAAAAGTCTTGCTATTTTTTTCCACGGCGTATATAATAGAGATTGAATTCATACAAAATTGGAGGGTTTATATGAAAAAACTGTTCTCTCTTCTCCTGGTCACGCTGATGCTGCTTAGTCTGGCGGCCTGTGGCGGCAGCGCCGAGCCCGATCCCAACTGCGGCCTCTACGAAGCCGAGTCTGCTTCAATGGGCTCTATCAGCGTAGACATCAAAACCCTGTTTGAAGACGGATTTTCGATCGAGCTGAACGCCGGCGGACGCGCCAAGTTCAACTACGAGGGCAAAAGCTACAGCATGAAATGGACGCTTGAGGGCGATGCTTTCTCCGCCAAAGGCGGCGGCGCAGAGCTGTTTGGTACCCTGAGCGACGGCGTGATGGAGTTGGAAAACGTCCTTGACAGCGGCATCAACCTCACGCTGGTTAACAAAGACTATCAGGCTTCGTCCGCCGCCTGATGCCGCAGCGCGCAATCCGAAAGCACACAAAAGAACGAAAGAGCCCCCGGCTGATCGCCGGGGGCTGTTCAATTCGTCGACACTTTGTCGACGAATTGAACAGCAAAACAGAAACTCTTTTGAGAGTTTCCGTTTTGTATGGATTGTACGCAGAAAGGGGGCGCCTGCCCCCTCTCTGCGCTCTCCCCCTGCTTGTCTTTTCCTTGCCGCACGACTTTGTCTACAGTCTCAACAGCCCCCGGCTGATCGCCGGGGGCTCTTGCATATAGCCCGTCGCCTTATCGCTGCAAATAGGCCAGCAGCAGGCGATAGGTCTCGCGCAAACCGTCCAGATGGGTGCGCTCGTAGCCGTGGCTGTTGGCAGTACCGGGGCCGATGGCTGCGTGGCGAACATCGTAGCCTGCCATCACGCTGCCGTCAGCGTCGGTGCCATAGTGCGGCGTAAAGATATCCATGACGTAGTCGAGACCCTCCTCGATGGCCGTTTCCCGCAGCTCGTTGGTCATGCCCCAGTGATAGGGGAAGCGGGAGTCCTTGGCAAAAATCGAGACCTTGTGCTCGTCCGAGTTCTGATCCGGCCCGGTAGGCGCGATGTCGATGGCCAGAATATCCTCCACGTCTGCAGGCAGCCAGGTCGTGCCGTGGCCGATCTCCTCAAAAAAGGCAAAATAGGCGTAGACCTTGCGCGGCAGCGCGAGGCGCTGCTCCTTGACCTCCTTCATCACGGTCAAAAGCACGGCGGCGCAGGCCTTGTCGTCGATGAAACGGGATTTCAGATAGCCGTTGACCATCTGAAAGCGCGGGTCGAGCGCGATCATGTCGCCGGTCTCGATCCCGAGCCGCCTCACATCCTCAGCGCACTTCACATCCTCGTCCAGCACAACGCAGACGTTTGTGCGAAAATCAGGCAGCGCCGTACGCAGCTCCTCCTCCGTCACGTGTACGGAGTTCGGCGTACGGCAGATGGCTCCGGTGTAGATTTTGCCCTCGCGCGTGTGGATGCGCACGTTTTCCGTCACGCAGTAGAAGGGGTACAGCCCGCCCACGGGGCAGACGTTCAGCGTGCCGTCGGCGCGGATGTGACGCACCATCAGGCCGATGTCGTCCAGATGCGCCGTCACCGCCAGCGCGCGCCCCTCGCCGCCGAGTTCGGCAATTACGCCGCCCTTGTGTGTCAGCCGATAGGGAATCTCCAACTCGTCGAGCATCGTGCAGACGAGCGCCTGCGCCTGTTCGTACTGCCCGGTGGTGCTGTCCACCGCGAGCAGCCGCTCAAAACTTTTCAAACAATAGCTCTGGTCGAATGCCGCCATGATCTGTCTCTCCTTTTTTGTTTTTCATATCATTCAGCGCTGAAGCAGAAATTATCTTCTCCAGCCACCCTTATAATAATACCACACAAACAGCGTAAACAACAGCAGATTATGCCCGATCATGCAGATCCAGGCCGCTTCCAGCCCCAGCCCCAGGCGTGTCGTGCAAAGCCAGGTGCCGACGATGCGTACGCCCCACATGCCCAGCATATTAAATACGAAGGGCATCCTCGTCTCGCCCGCGCCCTGCAGCATGCCCTCGACGGCGACACAGACCCCGTAAAAGGGCTCGGAACAGGCCACCATGCGAAGCACCACACTGCCCAGGCGGATAACCGCCGCATCCTTGCTGAAAAAGCTCACCAGCCAGGGCGCAAAGGCAAACAGCAGCGCGCCGGAGGCCGTCATCAGCACGATCTCCAGCAAGACGATCGTGCGCGAGGTGTCCTTTTCCCGCTGCAAGTCGCCCGCCCCAATGCTGTTGCCGGTCAGCGTAGCGGCGGCCTGCATCATGCCGTAACCCGGAATATAAAAGGCCGACTCGACCGTGTTGGCGATGATGTGCGCCGCCGTTGGCACAGCGCCCAGGGCGTTGATCATAGTGGCAAAGGCCACGTAACCCAGCGAGGTGCCAAAGCGCTGGAACATATTCGGTACGGATATGCGCAGACAAGGGCGAAGCACCGCCCAGTCCGGCCGCAGAGACTGCCCGCGCGGCGAAATAACCGGGTGCGCGTAAAAGCGCAGCGTCATCACCGTGCCGCCGACGACAAAGGAGGCGGCGCTCGCCGCGGCCGCTCCGATCACGCCCCAGCCCGCGCCCCACATCGGGATGCTCAGGCCGAGGATCGTCAGCCGGCGCGGCGCGTAGATCAGCAAAAAGTTTAGTATGACGTTGATCAGATTGACCCAGATCCCCACGCGCATCGGCGTCTTCGCGTCACCCGCCGCGCGTAGCACCGTGCCGAAGATCGTGTTCGCCGCGCGAAAGAGCATTGGCGAATAAAGGATAAAGAAATAGCGCGCGGCGAGCTCCCGGATTCCGGGATCGACCTGCATCCAGACCGGCACCTGCCCGCTCAGGCCGAGGGTCAGCAGGGTGAAGAGCAGACCGGAGACCAGCACCGCCAACACCGACTGCGCGGCCGCCCGCCGCGCTTTTTCCTCCTCCCCGGCGCCGAGACGCTGGGAGATTTGGGCCAGAAAGCCGACGCCGAAGGCGGAAACCGTGCCGCCGACCAGCCAGTTGACCGTGCCGGTCGAACCGACGGCAGCCGTCGCCGCCGTGCCCAGAGAGCCTACCATCGCCGTATCGATATACTGCACCGCCGTACCCAGCGCCATTTCCAGCATGGCCGGGCCGGCCAGCGCAAAAACCGCCGGCAGCAGCCGAAGGTTCCGCGTCGATCGTTTTTGTTTTTGTTCATTCATAGCAGGCTCATCTTAGCATAAAAAGGATCCGTATACAAGAAAAAAGGCGTTGTCTCAAAATAGTTAAAGAGACTATTGAGAGGCAACGCCTCTTTCATTTGGCCAAGATTGTGGAAAAAGGCGGCCTGTTCAAGCCCTGAGAGACCAAAAATGTGGAAAACCATCCAGAGAGTGCCGCAAAA
>JAFWVV010000068.1 GCA_017518225.1 Oscillospiraceae bacterium
AGCAGCTCGCCTGCGATTTTGTACATGTTCGGGATCATCAGCAGCAGGCCCTGGGAGGCCGTGTAGGTCGTGGTCAGGGCGCCGGCGTTCAGCGAGCCGTGCACCGCGCCGGCAGCGCCGGACTCAGCCTGCATCTCCTGCACCTTGACGGTGGAGCCGAAGATATTCTTGCGGCCCTGCGCAGACCACTGATCCACGTAGTCGGCCATGGGGCTGGACGGGGTGATGGGATAGATGGCCGCGACTTCCGTGAAAGCGTAGGATACATGGGCGGCCGCGTTGTTGCCGTCCATGGTTTTGAAGTGTCTCTTCATACATTCATCTCCATGCTTTTTTATTTTTCGGGACCCGGCATTGAAACAATGCACAGACCCATTGAATCGCATTATACAGTTTAACATTTTTCTGCCGACTTGTAAACCTGTCGCAGGAGAAAAAAGCGGGAATTTCGACCAGAGCAGGAATGTTTTTCGCGTTTGGAAATAATACTTGTGCTTTTAAGATATTTAGTATATAATTGTAAAGTCCGTCATACGCGCTGTCTCGGCGCCGGGCGGACAGCCTACAGGAAAGGAGCGCTTGGAAAATGGTGAACGTGAAAACCGACAACGGACAGATCAGCATTACCAGTGAGGTCTTCACCTATCTGGCGGGCGACGCGGCGACCAGTTGCTTCGGCGTCAAGGGTATGGCCGGGCGCGGAGAGAAGGGCGGATTGCAGCTGCTGCGCCGCGTGGACATGTCCAAGGGCGTGGTCGTCGGCTTCAACGATGACGGCAGCCTGTCGCTGGAACTGCACATCGGCGTGGATCACGGCGTCAATATGAGCGCCGTCTCCCGGAGCATCATGAGCGAGGTGCGCTACAAGCTGGAGAAAGCGACCGGCGTCCCCGTCAAGAACGTGGACGTATATATAGACACGATTATCGGATAAGCTGAAGGCCGTGTAAAACCGTGCCCCGAGGGGTGCGCGTTTTTCATGCCCGGCTTGCGGAGGTGCAAGACTTTGTTAGATTATATCGACGCCGCGGCTTTTAAGGAAATGATCCTCTGTGCCAATGCGGCACTTCACAAAAACATGCAGGCAATCAATGAGCTGAACGTCTTTCCCGTACCCGACGGGGATACCGGCACCAACATGGGTCTGACCATGGAAAATGCTGCCACCGAGCTTAAACGCAGGGACTTTTCCGCCATCGACGAGGCGGCCTCCTGCGTCTCCTCGGCGCTGCTGCGCGGCGCGCGCGGCAACTCCGGCGTTATTCTCAGCCTGCTGTTTCGCGGCATTGCCCGCCGGCTCAAGGGTCTGGAGACCGCCGGCGCCGCCGAATTTTCCGGCGCGATGGTGGACGGCGTAGACGCCGCCTACAAGGCCGTTATGAAGCCTGCCGAGGGCACCATCCTCACCGTTTCCCGCCTCGCGGCAGAGGCGGCGGCAGACGCGGCCAAGGCCGGCAAGACCCTCGAGGAGACGCTTGCCAACGCCCTGCTCGCGGGCGATCTGGCGCTGGAAAACACGGTCAACCAGAACCCCGTGCTGAAGAAAGCCGGCGTGATCGACGCGGGCGGCAAGGGCTACATGGTTATTCTCGGCGCAATGCTCGCTTCTCTGCGCGGTGAGATCAGCTCGGCCGATATGGCGGACGAGAACTTTGCGATCCACGAAGAGGCAGACTGGGCGGCGCTGGAGGACGTGACCGAGCACGTGTTCGACACGGTGTACATCGTGCGCAAGCGTGAGGAGACCGTGGATCTCGAGCCCCTGCGCGCCTATCTCAACAGCATCGGCGACTCGCTGGTGATCGGCGAGGACGACGAGGTGTTCAAAGTACACGTGCATACCGACATCCCCGGCGATGCGCTGACCGAGAGCCAGAAGTACGGCACACTGGAGCTGGCGAAGATCGAAAATATGCGCTCGCAGGCTGAGGCCGTCAAGGCCGGCCGCAAAGCGCAGAGCACTGATGACCTGGAGGAAGTGGATCGCGAGCTTGACGCGATGGCGGCAGCCGAGCAGGAAAACCTGATCGCCGAGCCGGAAAAACCCTTTGGCGTGGTTACGGTCTGCGCGGGCGCGGGCATGGAAGCGCTGTTTCGCGAGCTGGGCGCCGACGGGGTCGTTACCGGCGGACAGACCATGAATCCCTCCACCGAGGATATCCTCCGCGAAATCAACCGCACCCCCGCCGAGACGGTTTTCGTCTTCCCCAACAACAAAAACATCACGATGGCGGCGCAGCAGTGCATCCCGTTGAGCGAGAAAAAGGTCATCGTTATGCCGACCAAGACCGTGCCGCAAGGCGTTGCCGCGCTTTTGTGCATGAACGTCGACGAGGCGGAGACGCAGATCGTCTCTGAAATGAATGAGGCGATCAGCCGTGTGCACACCGCAATGGTCACCTACGCCGCCCGCGACAGCGAATTTGACGGACACAGCATTCGTGCCGGAGAATTTCTGGCGCTGTTGGACGGCTCGCTCGTTGCCAACTGCAAGGAGGAGGCGGCGCTGTTCGACGCGCTGGGCGAGGCAGCGGGGGAGGTGGATCCCGAGTTCATCACCGTCTACTACGGCGAGGATGTGAGCGAGGAGGCCGCCAATCAGGCTGCCGCACAGCTCGCAGCGAGCTTCCCGGACGCTGAGTTGAGTGTTGTCAGCGGCGGCCAGCCGGTGTACTACTACATGATCGCGTTTGAATGAGTTTTTCGTTTGTCGTTTTTAGAAGAACGACAAGGATACAAAGAGACGGTCCCGCGTGTTTCGAACACGCGGGACCGTCTCTTTGTGCGTTTTTCTAAAAATGAAAAGCTCATATTCCCGTCTCCCCGTCGCCGGGGCGGGGAAATTTGACAATAAATACCGAGCCCTGCGGCTTGTTGCTGCCGACGCTGATGCTGCCGCCGTGGGCAATCACCGCATCGTGCACGATGCTCAGGCCGAGCCCGCTGCCGCCCGAGGCGCGCGAGCGCGCCTTGTCCACGCGGTAAAAGCGGGAGAAGATGTTCAGTCGATCCGCCTCCGGAATGCCGATGCCGCTGTCGGAAACCGACAGCGTCACGTTCTCCTCATCGGCACTCAGCTGCAGGCGCACATAGCCATCCGGAACGTTGTACTTGACGGCATTTTCCGTGAGATTGAAGATGACGTGGAACATGTCGTCGGTATTGGCCATGATGACGCAACCGTCGTCCAGCTCGAGCTGGAGCTTGACCTGCTTTTCCACCGCCAGCGGGCGCAGCAGCACCAGCGCGTCCAGCGTGACCTGCTTGAGATCCACGGGCTCGGGCAGCACCTGCACACCATCGTCGAGACGGCTCAGGTCCAAAAGCTCCTCCGTCGTGCGCTGCAGGCGCTGCGCCTCGTGGCCGATGTCGGTGACGAACTCGCGCACCGTGGCCATATCGACGTTTTCGTTCTGCACGACGCTGTCGGCCAGCAGGCGGATGGAGGCCAGCGGCGTTTTCAGTTCGTGCGAGGCGTCGGACACGAAGCGGCGGCGCTGCCGCTCCGTCTCGTCCAGGCGCTCGGTCAAAAGATTGAACTCTTCACCGAGCTCGCTGATCTCGTCCCTGCCGCGCACGCCGAGCCGGTGTGCGTAGTCGCCGCCGGCAACGATGCGCATCGAGCGCACGAGCTCCCGGATGCGCCGCAGCAGCAGCTCCGAAAAGCCAAGAACCACGACGATCGCAAGCCCCGCGATGATGAGCGAGGCCACGCGGATGCGCCCCTGCACCGTCATGATCAGCGCCGCGCGCTCTTCGTCGCGCTCGTAGAGATAGACCGCGCCGAGACTGCCGTTTTGTACGGAGAAGGGCATGGCGCAGGCGCTGACAAAGGCGCTCTCGTCAAAGACCGAGCGAAAAACGCTCTTGCCCTCCAGCGCGCGGCTGAGCTCCTCCGGCAGCTCGCCGGAGCCGTTGTCATACATGAGCTGCCCCTTGTCGTCCGCCACGGCGATGCGGCCATAGCCGCTGACGTCCATCAGGCGCAGCACCTCGACGATGCCGGCACGGCTAATGCTGTCCAGACCCGAGAGCGAGGAGGCGATCACCGTCGCCTGGCTGAGCATGCCGCTCTCCTTTTCCTGAAACACAAGGTCGCGCGAGGCGGTCAGCGGATAGGTGTTGAGCAGCACCAGCAAGATCAGCAGTACCGCGATGATGATGCTGAAAAACTGAACGCGAATGCTTCGCATGGTTTAATCCTCTTCCGAGAAGTAGTAGCCGACGCCCCATTTGGTGATGATGTAGCGCGGATTGCCGGGGTTGAGCTCCAGCTTTTCGCGCAGACGGCGGATATGCACGTCCACTGTGCGGGTGTCGCCCTGATAGTCGTAGCCCCAGACCAGATCCAGCAGGTTTTCCCGGCTGTAAACGCGCCCGGGGTTGCGCATCAGAAACTCGATCAGGTCGAACTCCTTCATCGTCAGCTCGACGTTCTGGCCGTTTTTGCTGGCGCTGCGGCGCTCCGGATCGATGCTGATGTGGCCGCGCTGGAGCACGCTGCTCTGCGCGGGCGCGGCGGTCATGCTGGAGCGGCGCAGCAGCGCGCGGATGCGCGCTTTGAGCTCCAGGATGTTGAAGGGCTTGGTCACGTAATCGTCCGCGCCGGATTCAAAGCCCATCAGCAGATCCGCGCCCTCGCTGCGCGCGGTGAGCATGATGATGGGCACGGTGGAAAAGCTGCGGATCTCCTGACAGGCCTGCAGGCCGTCTTTTTTCGGCATCATCAGATCCAGGATGATCAAATCGTAGTTCCCGCCGCGAGCCATCTCCACGGCCTCCTCGCCGTCGTAGCCCGCATCCACGGTATAGCCCTCGTTTTCCAGATTAAATTTGATGCCCTTTACCAGCAAGCGTTCGTCGTCAACAACTAAAATTTTCATACGTACCTCCGTGCGTTTTGCCGCGCGCGAATCGTGTCGGCGAAATGATGTTGCTTTTTTTGCTGACAACCATTATAATAGGCTGTACGTTTTCCGACAGACTGCGATAGACAGTCTATAAACCATTATACCACATTTCTGAGAAAACGGGAGCAGAAAATGAAAAAAAACCGATTTTTCAGTTTTATATTGATGATAGGTATGCTCTTCAGCGCCGTTGCGCCTGCCGCACAGGCCCTGGATACGCCGGCCGTTTCGGCGCAGGCTGTTGTGGTGCTTGACGCCTCCACCGGCGAAATTCTCTATGAAAAGAACGCCGACGAGCGCCGCTCTCCCGCCAGTCTGACCAAGATCATGACCGGACTTTTGGCCGTGGAGGCGCTGGATCGGGGCGAGGTGAGCATGGACGAGACCGTGACCGCCGGGCTGGATTGCCAGACGGGGCTGGATCAGTACAGCAGCAACGCGAGCATCGTCGCCGGCGAGCAGATGAGCTTTCGCGACTACTTTTATTGCGCGATGGTCGTGTCCGCCAACGAAGCCTGCAACGTGCTGGGCAGCCGCATTGCCGGCAGCATCGGCGGCTTTGTCGATCGGATGAACCAGCGCGCGGAGGAACTGGGCTGCGCGAACACCCATTTTTCCGATCCGAACGGTCTGTCCAACGACAATCACTACAGCAGCGCCCGCGATATGAGCGTGATGCTGCTGGAGGCGATGCGGCACGAGGCGTTTGTAGAGGCGTTCACGGCAAAAGAATATCAGGTGCCCGCGACCAACGCCAACGACGCGCGCGAGCTGAAAAATTCCAACGCGCTGATCGCCAAGGACTCGATTTATTCACAGTACGGCAACTATCTCTACGAGCCTGCGCTCGGCGGTAAGACCGGGTACACGCGTCAGGCGGGCTATTGTCTGGCCTCCGTGGCCGAGAAAAACGGGCTGCGGCTTTTAACCGTGGTTATGGGCTGCCCCGGCCCGCTGGCGGAGACCTCCGCCGAGCCGGAAAACTTCAAGGATACGATTGCTCTCTATCAGTGGGCCTTTGACAACTTTGCCTATCAGCAGGTGCTCAGCACGGCAGATATTTTGGCAAAGATTCCCGTGAAGCTTGCCGACGACGACGGAACGGCGAGCCTGCATTGCACGGTTGACGTGACGCTGCTGCTGCCCAACGACGTGCCGCCCGATAGCCGGGAGCTGGAGATCCGGCTCTATGAGGATCGCCTCACCGCGCCCATCGCAGCCGGTACCACGCTCGGTCAGGCGGTGATCCACATCAACGGCAAAAGCTACGGCCCGGTGGATCTCGTCACCGTCAGCGAGGTAAAAATGGCGCGTGCGGAGTTCATCCGTGAGCAGGTGGATATCTTCTTTGCCCGCCGTGAGGTGCGCGCAGTGATTGTCGTGCTCGCGCTGATTCTGGTGCTGTATTTTGCGCTGGTGCTGCGCTACCGGATGCTCCGCATCCGGCATCTGCGGGAAAAGCGCCGCGCTGAACAGCGCCGCCGCGCCGCCATGGAGCAGCGCCGCCAGACCACCGTGCACGAGCCGACGCTGCGCTTTACCGCCATGCCGCAGGGTGAGCAGGACGCCGACGCCATTGACCTTGCGCAGTTTTTCGACGACGAAAAAAAATAAGCCATCGACCAACCAGCCCCCTCCCGCCGAGGGGGCTGGATTGCTGTTGAAAAAGGCTTGACCACCGCCGGATTTGTAATATAATAAAAAAGACCACAAACAGAGGAGAGACGCACGATGCCGACGACCTGGAACCGCTCCCCCGAGGAGTTTCACAAGATTTACGTAGCCAACACTGAGGCCTTTTACCGCCTTGGCCGCGCGGAGCTTGCGCCGGAGATGGACGAGTTTATGACCAAGTGCGCGCTGGGGCTCTGGAGCCGCGCGGGCAACGTCAACCAGCGGCACGTGGACATGGCAAACCAGATCTATTCCCGCGGCCAGAAGCAGCCGAGCTGGATGCTCTGGACGCTGACAAGCTCCGTCTGCGAGAGCGAGGTGTTTTTGCCGCCGGTGTTTTACTGGAATCTGGCCGAGAGCGACGCAAAACGCGGCACCGAGACCTCGCGCACCTTCATCCGCATGCTGACGAACATTCTGCTGTATCTGGCGGCGGTGGACGATGACGTGACGATGGCCGAGGCCGAGTATATCACCGAGTGCACCGACCGGCTGACCGCCGTGTGCGACACGAACGGCGTTCGCAAGAGCCGCGAGGGCTTAAATCCGATGGATTTCGTCACCAGCTCCGAGCCGAGCTTTACCGAGAAGCACCCGCCGCAGACGCAGACCTCCGGCGGCGAAAAGCCGGGCGAGACCGCGGCGGCGGAGACCCGGGGTGAGGAAGAGAAAAAGCCCAGTCTCGAGGAGCTGATGGAGCAGCTCGACGAGCTGGTGGGTCTGGATGAGGTGAAAAAGGACGTCAAAAGCCTGATTAACCTCATCAAGGTGCGAAAGCTGCGCGAGCAGCACGACTTGCCCGTACCGCCGATGAGCCTGCACATGGTCTTCATGGGCAATCCCGGCACCGGCAAAACCACCGTGGCACGCCTCGTCGGCGAGCTCTATGCCGCCATCGGCGTCTTGTCGAAGGGGCAGCTCATTGAGGTCGATCGCTCCGGGCTCGTGGCGGGCTACGTCGGACAGACGGCGCTGAAGACCCAGGAGGTCATCAAGTCCGCGCTGGGCGGCGTGCTGTTCATCGACGAGGCTTATTCTCTCGCCGCCGGCGGGGAAAACGACTTCGGCCGCGAGGCGATTGAGACGCTTTTGAAGGCGATGGAGGATCACCGCGACAATCTAATCGTCATCGTCGCGGGCTACGACGAGCCGATGGACAAGTTCATCAGCTCGAACCCCGGTCTGCAGTCGCGCTTCAACAAGTATTTCTATTTTCCCGACTACAACGGCGAGCAGCTGCTGGCGATGTTCAAAATGCGCTGCAAAAAGAACGGTTATGCGCTCACCGAGGAGAGCGAGCAGGCGGCGCGAGAGCTTTTCGGCCGGCTCTACGCCGAGCGCGACGATAACTTCGGCAACGGCCGCGAGGTGAGAAACCGCTTTGAGGATATGGTCGTGCGCCAGTCCAACCGCGTGGCAAAGCTGGACAGTCCCGACAAGGAGGCGCTGATGGCCGTCCTGCCGGAGGATTTCGAGGATCGCGACGAGGACGAAGCGGAGCCGACGGAAAACACGCCGGAGCGCGCGGAAGAAACAAAGGACGAAGAATAATTTTTTCAAAAAAACAAAAAAATAAAAAGGGTTTGGCGCGGCTTGCGTCGTATAAGAGTTTTAGAAGGCTTTTTCTAAAACTCTTATCTTTTTGTGGAGGTGCCGGTATGTCTTGTCCGAGAGAACTGCGCGAACAGGCGGAGCACGCGTTTATTGGCCCTTACGGGCTTTTGTCGGAAAACTCGCGAGGTCGCTTGCAGCCCGAAGAGCCCTGTCCGCTTCGCACCTGCTTTCAGCGGGATATCGACCGCATCATCCACTCGAAGGCCTTTCGCCGTCTCAAGCATAAAACCCAGGTTTTTCTACAGCCCGAGGGCGACCATTACCGCACGCGGTTAACCCACACGCTGGAGGTCAGCAGACTGGCGCGCACCGTGGCGCGCGCGCTGGCGCTCAACGAGGATTTGGTTGAGGCGATGGCGCTCGGACACGATCTGGGGCACACGCCCTTCGGTCACGCCGGGGAGCGCGCGCTGGCACAGCTGCATCCCGGCGGCTTCAAGCACTACGAGCAGAGCCTGCGTGTGGTGGACGTACTCGAGCGCGACGGGCGAGGGCTCAATCTCTGCTATGAGACGCGCATGGGCATCCTGCACCATACCCACGGCGCGCCGGACGACACGCCGGAGGCTGTGGCGGTGCGTCTGTGTGACCGTATCGCCTACATCAATCACGATCTGGACGACGCGATCCGCGCCGGGATTCTCACCGAGCAGGACGTGCCGGAGCGCATTCGCCGCCGCTGCGGCGAACGCAGCAGCGCGCGGCTCAACAGCTTTATCGTCGATCTGGTCGAAAACAGCGCCGGGGGCGAGCTGAAAATGTCGGACGAGATGTGGGAGACCTATTTGTTCTTCCACGAGTTTATGTTTTCTTCCGTTTACTACAATCCGCGCGCCAAGGGCGAGGAGAGCAAGGTCGAGGGCATTCTCGGCGCGCTCTACGAGCACTACGTCGCCCATCCCGAGGCGCTGCCGGAGGACTTTTCCGGCATCATCGAGCGCGAGGGGCGCGAGCGCGCCGCCTGCGACTATATCTCCGGTATGACCGACAGCTATGCCATGGAAAAATACGGGGAGCTCTTTATCCCCTTTGCATGGACGGTCAAATAGTTTTTAGTTTTTAGTTTTTAGTAGAACGACGGAAAAGATTTTAGTTTTGGTATTTAGGAGAACGGGCATGGCTTGGACACACTATCGTGAGTTGATCGTTTGGCAAAAAGCGATGGACCTGGCAGACGAAGTATATGCTTTGACACGACGCCTCCCGAAAGAAGAGCAGTTTGCACTCTCCGACCAGCTGCGCAGGGCGGCTGTCTCTGTTCCATCCAATATCGCAGAAGGACACGGCCGGCAGACGGAAAAAGAGTTTAAGCAATTTCTGTCGATTGCCAAAGGCTCCGTTTATGAGCTTGAAACACAGATTACGATATGTCTGCGGCAAGGGTATTTGACAGAAGAACAGGCGCATTCTGCACTCTCGCTTTGCGAAGAGGTTGGAAAAATGCTGACCAGACTGATGTCTCCTCCACTAAAAACTAAAAACTAAGAACTAAAAACTATAATCACCGGAGGTGATTATCACGGCTTTTCCCGAAACCTTTTTAACGGAGCTGACCGACCGCAACGACATCGTGGAGGTTGTGGGCTCCTACGTGCGCCTGTCGAAGCGCAGCGGCTCAAACCTCTTTGGGCTCTGTCCCTTCCACAGCGAAAAAACGCCCTCCTTCTCCGTTTCGCCGGACAAGCAGATCTATCACTGCTTCGGCTGCGGCAAGGGCGGCGGCGTCATCAACTTCATCATGGAAATCGAAAATCTCACGTTTCCGGAGGCGGTGGAGTTTCTCGCGCGGCGGGTGAACATGCCCGTCCCCGAGGATACGAACGACAAGGACAGCAAGCGGCGCGCACGGATGCTTGCGCTTAACAAGGCGGCGGCGCAGTTTTTCTACGAGCAGCTCAAGGCTCCCGATGCGCACGAGGCGCATGCGTACATCAAAAAACGGCGCATCGGCCGCGCGACTGCCACAAACTTCGGCATCGGCTACGCGCCGGACAGTTGGGACAGGCTTCGCGAGGCGATGAAACAAAAGGGCTACACCGACTTTGAGATGTTCGATGCGGGGCTCGTCCGACGCGGAAAAAACGGCGGCTTCTACGACGCGTTCCGCCACCGGCTGATGTTTCCGGTGATCGACGTGCGCGGAAATGTCATCGGCTTCTCCGGGCGCATCCTCGGCGACGGGGAGCCCAAGTACCTCAACAGCCCGGAAACCCTTGTTTTTAACAAAAGCCGCAATTTATTTGCCCTGAATCTGGCTAAAAAGTCAAAAAGCGGATATATCATACTGTCAGAGGGCAATATAGACGTAGTTTCCCTGCATCAGGCGGGCTTCGACTCGGCGGTGGCCTCGCTCGGTACCTCGCTGACGCCCGAGCAGGCGCGGCTGTTGTCGCGCTACACGGGCGAGGTGATCATCGCCTACGACAACGACGCCGCGGGGATCAAGGCCGCCCAGCGCGCGATCGGCATTCTGGAAAAGCTGGATCTGAAGGTCAAGGTGCTCGCGCTCAAGGGCGCAAAGGATCCGGACGAGTTCATCCAGCTCAAGGGCGCGGAGGCCTTTCGCAATCTGCTGGAGGCTTCCGAGGATCAGCTTGACTATCGGCTGCGCACGGTGACGGACAAGTACGTGCTCTCCGAGCCGGAGCAGAAGGTGGCCTTTTTGAAGGAGGCTACGGATCTCGTCGCCCAGCTGCCCGGCGCAGTGGAGCGGCAGGTCTACGCCTTGCGCGTGGCGGAGCTGGCCGGCGTCAAGGGCGACGCGGTGGCCGACGAGGTAGAGCGGCGGCGCAAGCGAAAGCTCAGCGCGGCGCGGCGCACCCAGGAGCGCGAGCAGAGCCGCCCGGAGCGGCAGCACCAGCCGGGAGACAAAAAGCTGCGCTATGAGGATCCCGCTTCAGCCGTCGCGGAGGAGGGGCTGATCCGCCTGCTGTATTTGGATCCCGCGCTTGCCGACTCGGCGTCGCTGCCGCCTCCGGAGGATTTTTCCTCCGCTGCGCTGGGGCGCATCTATGCTGCGCTGTTGGAGCGGGCCCGGCACGGCGGAGAGATGAACACCGCCGCCTTGAGCGGCGTCTTGAGCGGCGAGGAGATGGATCTGCTGGTCTCGCTGCTGCAAAAGCCCGAACAGCTCCAGCGCGGCGAAATCGCCATGGCAGACTACATAAACCGCATCAAAGAGCGAAAGGAGCTCGCCGCCGGCAGCGGCGACCTGCGGGCTCTGGCAGATAAATTAAGAAAGAAAAAAGGATATGAGGGGTAAGGACGATGAACGAAGAAAAGAAATACAGTGAAGAAGAGCTGGAGCAGATGGCCGACGCTCTGTTGGGCGAGATGGAGGAAGACGCTGCGCCCGCGAAGAAAAAGAACGCCAAGAAAAAGGACAAGGAGCCTGAGGCGCCCGTTAAGACGCCGGAGGAGCGCCTGCAGGAGCTGCTGGACAAGGGCAAAAAGGCCGGCAAGCTCAACACCAAGGAGCTGGAGCTGCTGGAAGAGCTGAATCTCGACAGCGAGACGATCGACAAGTTCTATGAGACGCTGGAGGCCAACAACATCGACATCGACATGCCGGCCGGCGATATTCTGCCCACGCTGGATGACGACCTGCTGCCTGAAATCGAGGAATTGAGCGAGCTGGAAGAGGTCACGGAGGAGGAGATCAGCAGCACCGACGAGCTGGCCGAGACGCTCTCCACGGACGACCCCGTGCGTATGTACCTCAAGGAGATCGGCAAAGTGCCGCTGCTCAACCCCGAAGAAGAGGTCGAGCTGGCTGTGCGCATGGCTGAGGGCGACGAGGAGGCCAAGCGCCGCATGACGGAGGCAAACCTCCGCCTGGTGGTGTCTATTGCCAAGCGTTACGTTGGCCGCGGCATGCTGTTTCTTGATCTCATTCAGGAGGGCAACCTCGGCCTGATCAAGGCTGTGGAGAAATTCGATCACACCAAGGGCTATAAGTTTTCCACCTATGCGACCTGGTGGATTCGTCAGGCCATCACCCGCGCCATCGCCGACCAGGCGCGCACCATCCGCATCCCCGTGCACATGGTCGAAACCATCAACAAGACCATCCGCGTATCCCGTCAGCTCCTGCAGGAGCTGGGTCACGATCCCAGCGCCGAGGAGATCGCCGAGGAAATGGGCATGCCCGTCGAAAAGGTGCGCGATATCCTGAAGATCGCGCAGGAGCCGGTGTCGCTCGAAACGCCGATCGGCGAGGAGGAGGACTCCCATCTGGGCGACTTCATCGAGGACGAGGGCGCGTCCGAGCCCTCCGAGGCGGCGAGCTTCTCCCTGCTGCGCGAGCAGCTGGAGGAGGTGCTCGGCACCCTGGCGCCGCGCGAGAAAAAGGTGCTGGAGCTGCGCTTCGGCATCGCTGACGGCCGCACGCGCACGCTCGAGGAGGTCGGCAAGGAATTCAACGTGACCCGTGAGCGCATCCGCCAGATCGAGGCAAAGGCGCTGCGTAAGCTGCGCCATCCCAGCCGCTCAAAAAAGCTGCGCGACTTTTTGAACTGAAGCAATTTTGATCAGCCCAATCAGACAGGAGGGATAGCATGAGCAACGACATCCGTATCAGCACCGGCATTGCCGGGCTCGACGAGTCCATTGACGCCCTGCGCCCCGGCGATATCGTCACCTGGCAGATGGAGCGCATCGGCGACTACATTTTCGTTGCCAGCCAGTTCGTCGCCGACGAGGCTCTGACCGGGCGGAGGATGGCCTATCTCCGCTTCGGCGACCACGAGGAGCTGATTCCCACCGACGCCCTGCGCCGCCGCGGAGCGAACATCGTCAAGTACGAGCTGGATCCTGCCGTCGGCTTTGAAACCTTTTCCGTGCAGGTGCATCGCATCATTTCCTCCGAGCCGGAGGACAGCTTTTTCCTGCTCGACTGTCTGTCCGAGCTTCAAAAATACTGGTTTTCCGACCTGATGGTCTGCAATTTCTTCGTGCTGACGAGCGAGTTCATCCGCGAGCGCGGCGCGCTTTGCTACGTCGCGCTGCGCTATGAGCGCCACATTTACGAGACCATCTCCCGCATCCGCCACGCGACCTCGGTGCTGCTGAACATCCGCACGCTTGAAGGCGCGACCTACATACACCCCGTCAAGGTGCTCGACCGCAAAACGCCGACGATCTATTTTCCGCTGTGCATCGAGGGCTCGCGCTGCAAGGTGATGACCTCCAGCGCGCAGACCTATGCGATCTTTGACATCTTCACCCAGACCGGCGAGCGGCGCGACTGCTGGGACAGCATGTTCGACTCCGTACAGCCCGATCACCCTGAGCCGGAGGATCCGGACGGCTATGCGCTCAAGGAAAACATCCTGCGCTGCCTGCTCGGTACGGAGCAGAAGCGTCTGGCGCTGTGCCGGAAATATTTCTCCGTCAAGGATCTGATGGAGATCAAGCGGCGCGAGATCGGTACCGGCTGCATCGGCGGTAAATCCGTCGGCATGCTGCTGGCGCGAAACATCGTCCGCGACACCGATCCCGAGCTTTTTGCCCGCCGTATCGACCACCACGACTCCTATTTCATCGGCGCGGACGTGTTTTACACCTACACCGTGCAGAACAACATCTGGGAGCTGCGCACGAAGATGATCGAGCCGGAGGACTATCTGCGCCTTGCGCCGGAATTTCGCCGGCGTCTGCTCGAGGGTACGTTCATGCCCTCGATCCGCGAGCAGTTTGTCTCCATGCTGGAATACTTCGGTCAGTCGCCCATCATCGTCCGCTCCAGCTCCCTGCTGGAGGACGGCATCGGCAACGCCTTCGCCGGAAAATACGACAGCGTGTTCTGCCCGAATCAGGGTACGCTGGAGGAGCGCTACCGCGACTTTGAAAACGCGGTGCGCACCGTCTATGCCAGCACCGCCAGCCCGGAGGCGATCCGCTATCGCGCCGACCGCAATCTGCTGGAACGCGACGAGCAGATGGCGCTGCTCGTCATGCGCGTCAGCGGCGACTGTCATGGCGACTACTACTATCCGCACCTGGGCGGCGTCGGCCACTCCAAAAACCTCTACGTCAACGGCCAGTCCGCCGGCGCGGAGAACAAGGGCATGCTGCGTCTCGTTTTCGGCATGGGCACGCGCGCCGTGGACCGCGAGGCCGACGACTACGCCCGCTTTATCCGCCTGGACGCGCCGACCGCGCCGCCCATGGTGGAATACGGCGACGAATACCGCTTCAGCCAGCATAAGGTGGACGCGATCGACCTCAAGAAAAACTGCTTTACCACCATCGCCGCCTCCTCGATCGACAAAAAAGATTTGCACGTCGATCCCGGCCTCTTCATGGAACCGGACGCGGCGACGGCGGCGCGCTTCCGCGAGATGGGGCTCTACGGCGAGAGCGTGCCCGACATCATCAATTTCCGCAAGCTTTTGAAAAATACGGATTTTGCCGAGGTGATGAAGCGCATCATGGCGATCGTCGCCGAAAACTACGAGTACCCGGTGGACGTGGAATACGCCTGCAACTTCACGCCGGACGGCGAGTATCTGATCAACCTCCTGCAGTGCCGCACCATCCAGACCAGCGGTCTGGGACAGGCCGGCGTCATGCCGAAGGTCAAGGACTATTTCTGGCATATTCGCGGCAACTTCATGGGCGGCAACGCCGCCATGCCCGTGCGCTACGTGGTGTTTGTCAAGGTCGAGCCCTATTTGAACCTTCCCGAGCGGCAGAAATACGCCGTCGCCCGCGCGATTGGCGAGCTGAACCGCCTGCTGCGCGGCAAAAACGCGATCCTGATGGGCCCCGGGCGCTGGGGCACGACTACGCCGAGCCTCGGCGTGCCGGTCGGCTTTGCGGAAATCAACCGCTACGCCTGCATGTGCGAGCTGGCCTACAGCTCCCACGGCCTGCGTCCGGAGCTGAGCTACGGCAGTCATTTCTTCCAGGATCTCGTGGAAACCGGCATCTTCTACACCGCGATCTATCAGGGCGAGGAGGGCTGTGAGTTCAACGAGGCGCTCTTCGACCGCTACCCGGATCGTTACCGCGAGCTGACGGGCGACGAGGCGCTTGAGGGCGTCGTCAAAGTCTACGATCTGGGCGATCCCGGCGCGATTCTCTACGCCGAGACCGAGAGCCAGGACTGCTTCCTCGCTACGCTGTAAAACAAAAACGGATCAAAGAGCAGCGCTCGTGTTCTGAACGGAACGCGGGCGCTGCTGTGCTTTGCGGACAGGCGGCGATCCCGGCGGCATGCGCTTCGCGCCTTGTCATGCCGTTCACACCAGAGCTCTCGCCTGCGTTTGAAAAAACCAGATTCTCTCAAAAAGTTTTAGAAAAAAGATTTTGCTTCTTGACAGAAAAAACGGCTATGATATAATGAGATGTCAAAATCTTTTTTGAGAAAGGGGATACTAATGAAAAGATTCGTATGTATCTTACTCGCTCTCGTCATGATCGCCTCCCTGGCGGCATGCGGAAGCAAACCGCAGGAAAAACCTGTAGAACCTGCGGCAACCAAGGCGCCGGAACAGCCCGCGGAGACGCCCGCGGAGAACACTCCGGAAGAACAGTCCGAAACGGCCCCGGCCTATGAGGGCACGGCAATCATCTGGCATACCTACACGGATGCACAGCAGGAGTACCTGGAGAAGGCTGTTGAAGAGTTCAACGCCACCCATCCGGGCATGACGGTCGTTGCCGAGTCTCAGCCCTATGACGGCTTCAGCGACAAGGTCTATCAGGCTGTCATCGCGGGCAACGGCCCCGACATCATCATCCACTACGCCTCCGAGGCCGCCAAGTTCCTCGAGGACGGCAAGCTGGTTGATATGGAGCGGTATCTGGATCCGGCGACGGTTGCCAAGCTCCCGGCGCCCACGCTGGCAGAAGCGACTTCTTTTGCCGACGGCAAGCTCCACATCCTGCCGATCGTTTCCTCCGGCCCCATCTTCTTCTACAACAAGGCCATCTATGATGAGCTCAACCTGACCGCGCCCGACACCTGGGATGAGCTGGTAGAAAACTGCAAGGTCATCAAAGAGAAGTACCCCGACAAGTTCGGCTTCGCGTTCGACTCCGAGACGGACGGTGCGGCCACTCTCATCATGCAGACGGGCAACAAGATGTTTGACGCCGAGAACATCTACTTCAATACCCCCGAGGTCGCCGAGCAGATGAAGTTCTATCAGGACAACATCGCCGCCGGCTACTTCACCAACGCCAAGGTCGGCAACTACTTCTCCGAGGACTTCAATGCAGAGACCCTGGTCGCCTACATTGGTTCTGCTGCTGGTGCGCCGTACCTCAACATCCCTTATGGCATGGGCAAGGTTCCCCAGGGCGGCGCCGTGGAATGGACGCCCGCGTGGAACCGCGGCATCATCATCTTTGACAACGGCGACGTGAACAGAGCCGGCGTTGCCGCCGCTTTCACGGATTTCTTTGCCGAAGCAGAGATGAACGCGGGCTGGTGCGTAGCCTGCAACTACCCGGCGCTGTTTGAAGACACCATGGAAACCGAGACCTATAAGAACTTCGCGGCAACGAACGAAAGCTTCACCTATCTCCATCCGGAATATGCTGGCGCGTTCCCCGCGGTGACGACGCAGACCTTCGCAAGAATTGCGCTGCGCAATCTGATGAGCCAGGTCGCCGGCGGCACGGATGTCAACGAGGCGCTGGAAGAGGCTGTTAAGTATATCGAAGACGAGTTAGCAGCTCAGTAAGTATTTGTTATTAGCGTGACAGAGGGATGGTTCTGTTATCATTGTTTTGGCACGGCCGGCCGGCCGCCGCAAACGGATAATGATGATAGAGCCATGCCCGCTGTCACATTTTTTATATCGATGAATGCGTGGAGGAAGCAGGATGCGAGTAAAAATCGAAAATCTCACCAAACGATTTGGTGATTTCACCGCCGTAGATCATTTCAATATGACATTTGAAGACGGACAGCTGGTGGCGCTTTTGGGGCCCTCCGGCTGCGGCAAATCCACGATGCTGAATATGCTCTCCGGGATTTTGCCTGTGACAGAGGGCAAGATTTACTTTGATGAGGATGATGTGACGAACATGCCGCCGCAGGACAGAGGCGTCGGTCTGGTGTTTCAGAACTATGCGCTGTATCCTCACATGAGTGTTCTGGAAAACATCGCCTTCCCTCTGGAAATTCAGAAGGTACCGAAGGCGGAGCGCAAAAAAAGAGCCATGGAGATGGCGGCGCTTGTCCATGTGGAGCAGCTGGTTGACCGCAAACCCTCTGCGCTCTCCGGCGGACAGCAGCAGCGTGTGGCAATCGCAAGAGCCCTGATCAAGTCTCCCCGTCTGTTGCTTTTGGACGAGCCGCTGTCCAATCTGGACGCCAGACTGCGTCTGGAAATGCGCGAGGAAATCCGCAGAATTCAGGTCAAGACCGGCGTTACAACGATTTTCGTCACGCACGACCAGGAAGAAGCCATGAGCATTTGCGACCGGATCGTGTTGATGAAGGATGGCGTTCTTCAGCAGCAGGACGGACCGCAGGAGCTCTACGACAGCCCGGCCAATCTCTTTGTTGCCAATTTCCTTGGAAACCCGCCGATCAACAATTTACACGGATTTATTAAGGATGGAGCCTTTGTTACCCGGGACGGCGCAGTGACCATCCGCTACCGGAACTTCCCCAAGGAGCTTCCGGAGGGGCGCAGGGTGATCCTCGGCATCCGCGCGGAGGCCGCGATCATTTCCAACAACGACACCCATGACTTTACATCGGTCATTAAGACCCGTTATACCATGGGCAAGGAGGAGCTGGCGTTTTTGAATCTGGGCGATCAGGAGATGAGAGTTTATCTCTCCAACGAGCACGAGAGTGCGCCCGGAAGTGAAGCATCCTTCCACCTGCGCTCCAAAGGCGTATTCCTGTTTGATGAAGAAACGGGGGCTCGTTTATGAAGAAGGAACGGGAAGCTCGCTATATATTCAACCGTCCCCTGGAACCCTTGCTGTATCTGATCCCCTTCGCTTTGGGCTTGCTTGTGTTTACGGTATATCCTGTCGTAAACGTTGTGATTATGGCGTTCAAGGAAGGGTATCGGCTGTCCGGCAACTTCAAGGGTGTGGGCTTGGGGAATTTTACCTATGTCCTCAACAGCGCGGACTTTCGCAGCGCGATCGGAAACACCTTCATCTATGTTTTTACGGTCGTCCCGATTGCAACGGTATTGGCGATCTTGATCGCCAATCTGCTGAACCAGAAGATCAAAGGCATCGCCATTTTCCAGACGGCGTATTTTCTCCCGATGGTCACCAGCTCCATCGCGGTCGGCCTTTCGTGGCGGTATCTTTTTAACAAAGAGTTTGGCGTGATCAACTATGTTTTGGGGCTGTTTGGCGTTGACAAGATCGACTGGCTGGGCGCAACAGCCGGCAGCGCGCCGTGGAATATTGTGGTGGTCATCATCTTCGGCATCTGGAATATCCTGCCCTTTACGATCATTCTGCTGCTTTCCGGACTGCAGAATATCGACCCCATGTACTACACGGCGGCAAAGGTCGACGGCGCCAATTCCACGAAGATCTTTTTCCGCATCACCGTGCCGCTGCTTGCGCCGACCATTTTTCTTACCATGCTGATCAATATGATTTCCACCTTTAAGGTTTACAACGAAATCATACCCTTCTGGAGCGGCAAGGCCGGCGTATTGGGGAATAACCTTTATACCATTGTGTATTACATCAAGGAACTGTTCTATTCCAAACAGCAGCTGGGACGAGCCGCGGCGGCTTCGATTATTCTGTTTTTCATCATCCTCTGCTTCACGCTGATCCAGAGGTATATTCAGAAGAAGACGACCTATTGATGAGGAGGGCGACATGAACAAAAACCATATAAAAAAGTTACTTATTTACTTCTTTCTGATCCTTGGCGCTCTCATTATGATCTTCCCGTTTTACTGGATGTTTTCCTCGTCCTTCAAAACCGCGGCGGAGTACAACTCGTTTCCGCCGAAGTGGATCCCCGGCAACTGGCTGAATTTTGAAAACTTCATCAATGCCTTTGCCAGGACGAGCCGTGTAACCATGTTTGGCAAAACCTTTGAGGCGCCAAGCTTTTTGTGGTATTTTATCAATTCCACGGTCGTTACACTGGCGTGCGCCGCACTGACGGGGGTTGTTACCATCCTGGGCGCTTTTGGGTTTTCCCGTCTCAAGTTCCCGGGGAGAACCTTTGTATTCTCTTTGCTGGTTGCCTTCATGATGGTGCCCTTTGAAATGCTGATCATTACCAACTATCAGACGGTGACCAAGCTGCATATGGTGGATACGCTGCCGGTTTTGATCGTCCCCTTTATGACTTCGATTTTCTATACGATCATTCTAAAGGGCTTTTTTGATACCATTCCGGATTCTCTGTACTATTCCGCCAGGATCGACGGCGCCAGCAACTGGCTGTATCTGTGGCGTGTCATGGTGCCGATCGCCAAGCCTTCGCTGGTGACGATCATGATGCTCAATGCCATTGCAAGCTGGAACTCCTTCCTCTGGCCCACCCTGGTCATCAACTCCGACCGGAATCGAACGGTGCCGCTGGGCCTGTTCTCCTTCATGTCGGAGGCGGGCTCGGATCCGAAGCTTCAGCTGGCGGCCTCCACGGTCTCCATTTTGCCGATGGTCATTCTCTTCCTCTTTGCGAGACGCTATATCGTAAATGGCGTGGCACGAGGCGGACTGAAAGGGTGATTGACTATGGCGGTTACAGCGAAGTTTATCAACGGCTTGAAGGAGATCGGAGGCACCTTTGTTGAGATCGAAACAGGCGCTGCCAAGTGTGTGTTTGATTTTGGATATGCAAAGGGAGGTCTTCTGGACAGAGACATCCCTTTGCGTCCGGAATTTGCCGCGTCCGATTTAGCGAGCTTTGGCGTGCTGCCGAGGACGGACGGCGTCTATGACGAAAGCAATGCAAAAATCCTGAATGTTCTGTCGTATGAGGCGTTCAAGGCGCAAAAGGAATGCTTTGTTCTGGTCTCTCACCTGCATATCGACCACATGGGAGGCCTGGGGCGGCTGCATCCCGAGATTCCGGTCTATATGACCGAGGACTCTTTGACGCTCTATCGCCGCCTGGTTGAAAACGATGACGTCCAAGGCGCGGCGCATGAAAACTGCATCGGCGTAAAGCCCGGCGAGACCTTCCGCGTGGGGGATATTGAGGTGCTGCCGTTGGAGACGGATCATGACGTCAAGGGCGCCTGCGGCTTTCTCATCAAGACCCAGGGCAAGACGATCTGCTACACGGGCGATTATCGCTTTCACGGCTTCCACCGGGAGCTGACCGAGGCCTTTGTCCAGGCTGCAGCAAAAGAGACCGTGGATCTTCTCATCACCGAGTCGACCATGGTCAGCCACGGGGACGTGGACATGCTTTCGCTGTGCGCTCCCGAGGCGGGCAAACGCACGGAAGAGAACTTACAGCAGGAGCTGGGAGAACGGGCGAAAGCCTCGACGGGGCTTTTGCTGGTGGATTTTTACCCGCGGAATGTGGAGCGGGTACACCGGCTCATCGAGACCATGAGCAGGCACGGCCGGAAGCTCGTGCTGAACGATATGACCTGCGACTACGTCCACGCCTTTTATCCCGAGGATCCCCTGTATGTGTATGCGGAGACCATGGCGGACGCGCAAAGGCCTGCGGCGTGGAATCGCGTAACGAGGGCGGACATTCTGGCGCAGCCCGGACAGTATGTGCTGCAGCTGGATCATGAGAGCCTGTATGAAGCGCTTTCCTTCCGGGCTGTTGCCACAGCGTTTCTCCATTTTGACGGCCCGCCCTTCGGCGACTATGATCCGGCCTACCGAAAGATGCTGGCGCTGCTGGAGGCCTGCGGGATCCCCTTTGAGCGCCTGGGCGTGTCGGGACATGCCGAGCCCTATTACTTGCGCTACCTGATCGACACGATCCAGCCCAGGATTTTAGTGCCCCTGCACTCGTTCCGCCCGGAGCAGGTCCAGTCCAACAAGGTCGGGAAACGGATACTTCCCGAAGAGGGAGAGATCATCAGACTGTTATGAGAAAATTACCGTTTCGAGAGCTTGTCAATTTTCGTGACCTGGGCGGATACAAGGGCGCCGATGGCAGGCCCATCAAGGAGGGGCTGATTTATCGCAGCGGCGGGCTGTATCTCTTGAATGATGAGGAGCTGCGGCGCTTTCATGAGCTGAAGGTCGCCTTTGTTCTTGACCTCAGAAGCAAGGGCGAGGTGGCCGCGCAGCCTGACCCGGAGCTGCCGGGCGTACAGATGCTGCAGCATTCGGGACTGAACCACAAATCGGGCGCCGAGATCGATTTCTCGCCCGCGGGAATGGCCAGAGTTGGCGGCGAGGGCGAGGAGCAGCTGCGGCAGTTTCTCGGATACTATGAGGAGCTTCCGCTCGAAAACGATTCCTTTCAGATCCTCTTGCAGGAGATGTGCCGGCTCAGCGCGCCGATTCTGTTCCACTGCGCCTCCGGCAAGGACCGGACGGGCGTGGCGGCGATGCTGGTGCTCTATCTTCTGGGCGTGGACCCGGAGACCATCATGGAAGACTATATGCTCAGCAATGATTTTTTGCGCGAAAACATAGCGCGCGAGCTGGATAGCCGCGCCGACATCGTAGAAAAAGACCCTGCGGCAAAAACGCTTTCACTCATGAAGGAGGGCGTTGTTCCGGAGGCCGGCGGCAGCGCGCTGAAGGCCATATTAAACGCCGCGCCGGACGCTGTCTCGTTCTTCGAAAAGGAATACGGCATTTCGGCGGACGAGCTTCGCCGAATTCGCGATTTCTATCTGGAGTGAAAGCGGCGCACACAAAAAAATACCACCGCGTTTCGAAAAACGCGGTGGTGTTTTTTTGCGGTGACCAATTACTGCTTGCTCTCCAGCGCCTTGTAGGTGAAGGCGGCGAGAGCGGCGCCGACCAGCGGGCCGACGATGAAGACCCAGAGCGCGGCGATGGGCGCGGTGTTGCCGGTGAACGCGGCGACGAGCGCGGGGCCAAAGCTGCGGGCGGGGTTGACGGAGGTGCCCGTCAGGCCGATGCCGAGGATGTGCACGCCGGTGAGCGTCAGGCCGATGATGAGGCCGCCGAAGGAGCCGTGACCGGCCTTCTTGGAGGTGACGCCCAGGATGCAGAGAACAAAGATAAAGGTCAGCACGATCTCAACGAGCAGACCGGCAATGACGCTGCCGCTGACGCCGGCGAGGCCATTGGAGCCGAAGCCGCCGGTCATGTCCGTCACGCCGCCGAGGCCGAAGATCGCGGCCAGGATGCCGGCGCCGGCAAGAGCGCCGATGCACTGGGCGATCACATAGCCGACGAAGTCCTTCGTCTTCATGCCGCCGGACAGCAGCACGCCGAGAGAGACGGCCGGGTTGACGTGGCAGCCGGAGATGTTGCCGATGCAGTAGGCAGAGGCGACGATCGCAAGGCCGAAGGCCAGAGCGGTCAGGATGTAGCCGCCGCCGGCGGCCGCGTCGCAGCCGACGAGCATGGCGGTGCCGCAACCGAGCACGACCAGCGTGCAGGTGCCGATGATTTCTGCCAGAAATTTTTTCATTTACTGGTTTCCTCCCCAAAAAAAGATGTTGCCAGTATAACACAAAGCTTCAAAAAAACAAGAAAGATTTGGTATGCGTTTATATTTTTTGCGCTTGGGCAAAAAATGCGGAGAAATAAGGGAAAAAGCCTGCCTGCGGATCGGGCTCCACAGGCAGGCTTCGGTAAATTTGCGGAAGCTTTATTCCAGCTCAAACGCGCCGGTGTAAAGCTGATAGTAAACGCCCTTGGCGTCGATCAGCGCCTCGTGGCTGCCGCGCTCAATGATGCGTCCGTGCTCGAGCACCATGATGACGTCGGCGTTCATAACCGTCGATAGACGATGGGCGATGACGAAAACGGTGCGTCCCTGCATCAGCTGATCCATGCCCCGCTGTACAATGGCCTCGGTACGGGTGTCGATGGAGGAGGTCGCCTCGTCGAGGATCATCACCGGGGGATCGGCGACGGCGGCGCGGGCAATGGCCAGCAGCTGGCGCTGCCCCTGTGAGAGGTTGGCGCCGTTGTTGAGGAGCATCGTGTCATAGCCCTCGGGCAAACGGGAGATGAAGCTGTCCGCGCCGGCAAGACGCGCGGCCTTGCGGCAGTCCTCGTCGCTCGCGTCCAGCCGCCCGTAGCGGATGTTGTCCATGACGGTGCCGGTGAAGAGATTGGTCTCCTGCAGCACCAGCCCCAGCGAGCGCCGCAGATCCGCTTTTTTGATCTTGTTGATGTTGATGCCGTCGTAGCGGATCTTGCCGTCGGCGATGTCGTAAAAGCGGTTGATGAGATTGGTGATGGTCGTTTTGCCTGCGCCGGTCGCGCCGACGAAGGCGACCTTTTGGCCGGGCTCGGCGTAGACAGACACGTCGTGCAGCACGTCCTTGCCCTCCTCGTAGGCAAAGTCCACCTCCGTCAAGCGCACGTCGCCGCGCAGCGGCGTATAGCTGACGCTGCCGTCGGCCTGATGCGGATACCGCCAGGCCCAGCGCCCGCTGCGATCGTCGGTCTCGTGCAGGCTGCCGTCGGGCGCTTCCTCCACGTTCACCAGCGTTACGTAGCCATCGTCCGCCTCCGGCGGCTGCCGGACAAGTCCCAGTATGCGCTGTGCGCCTGCGCCGGCCATGACGATGGAGTTGATTTGCTGGGAGAGGGTGTTGACGTTGCCGGTAAACTGCCGCGCCTTGCTCAAAAAGGGCACCAGCACCGCGACGTCAAAGGCGCGTCCGGATAGGCTGAGGTTGGGAACGCCGGCGAGGATGAGCACGCCGCCGACCAGGGCGAGAGAGACGTAGAGAATGTTGCCGATGTTGGAGATGATCGGGCCGAGCATGCTCGCATAGGCGTTGGCGCGGTAGCTGACACGATAGAGCTCGTCGTTGGCCTTGTCAAAGTCCTCAATGCTCTGCTGCTCGTGGCAGAAGACCTTGACGATCTTCTGCCCGTTCATCGACTCCTGCGCGAAGCCCTCCATCGCAGCCACGGCCTTCTGCTGCTGCATGAAATATTTGGCCGAGCCGCCGCCGACGGTTTTGGCGACCAGGAACATCGCCGCCACGCCCAGCAGCAGCACCAGCGTCATCCAAACGCTTGAATACAGCATGATCGAAAACACGGCCAGCACCACAGCCCCGGAACGGATCAGCGAGGGCAGCGACTGGCTCACAAGCTGACGCATCGTGTCGATGTCGTTGGTAAAATAGCTCATGATATCGCCGGTTTTGTTGCTGTCAAAGTAGCGGATGGGCAGATCCTGCATGCCGTCGAAGATCTCCCGGCGCATCTTGTCCAGAAAACCCTGCGTCATCACGGCCATTAGCTGCGTCTCCAGCGTCTGTGAGCAGATTGCCACAAAATAGACGCCGATCAACAGAAAGATCGAGGGCAGGATTTCAACGCGGGCCGCAGCCCAGTCGCCGCTTTGCAGCCATCGCTCGGCGCCGTGGAGTACCTCCTGGACGATGAAGAAGTTCGGGATTGCTGCCACGAGCGAGGAAAACAGAATGCAGAACATGGCCAGCGGCGCCAGCACCGGGTAAAAGCCGAAGAACTTTTTGAGCACCCAGCCCATGGCCGCAAAATTGTCACGGAGATTGCCGCCGCGTTTATTCTTCATCGCCTGCCCCTCCCTTCGTCTGCTGTTCATAGATCTCGCGGTAAATGTCGCAGCTTTGCAACAGTTCGTCGTGCGTGCCCTGCGCGGCAATTTGGCCGCCGTCCATCACAAGGATCCAATCGGCGTCCTGCACTGAGGCAACGCGCTGGGCAATGATGATTTTGGTGGTATCCGGAATATAGCTGCGAAAGCCCTCGCGGATTTTGGCGTCGGTGCGGGTGTCTACCGCGGAGGTGGAGTCGTCGAGGATCAGAATTTTCGGCTTTTTCAGCAGCGCGCGGGCAATGCACAGGCGCTGCCGCTGACCGCCGGAGACGTTGGTGCCGCCCTGTTCAATGCGGGTGTCATAGCCGTCCGGAAAACTGCGGATGAACTCGTCCGCCTGCGCGAGACGGCAGGCCTCGGCCAGTTCCTCGTCTGTGGCTGTGGGGTTGCCCCAGCGCAGGTTTTCCCGGATCGTGCCGGAAAAGAGCAGGTTTTTCTGCAACACCATCGAGACGGCGTTGCGAAGCGCGGTCAGGTCGTAGTCGCGCACGTCGCGTCCGCCGACCTTGACAACGCCCGTCGTCGCATCGTAGAGGCGCGGAATCAGCTGTACCAGCGTGCTTTTGCCGCTGCCGGTGCCGCCGAGGATACCGACCGTGCTGCCGCTGGGGATGTGCAGCTCAATGCCGGAGAGCGCGTCGGCGTGTGCCGTGCGGGAGTATTTGAAGCTGACCGCCTCAAAGTCCACAGAGCCGTCCTCAACACGGTGCAGCGCCTGCTCGGGGCTGCTGAGCGAGGGCTCCTCGCTCAGCACTTCGCTGATGCGCTTCATCGACTCCCAGGACATCGTCATCATGACGTAGATCATCGAGAACATCATCAGGCTCATCAGAATCTGCATGCCGTAGGTGATCATCGCGGAAATCTCGCCGACGTTGATCACCTCGCCGTGACCGGTGATGATGAGCTTTGCGCCGACCCAGAGGATGAAGACCAGGTTGAAGTTGACGCAGAGTGTCATCAGGGGATTGTTGAGCGCGACGATGCGTTCGGCCCGGGTAAAGTCCCTGGCGATGTCCTGCGAGGCCGCCGCAAACTTTTCTTTTTCGTAGTTCTCGCGGGCAAAGCCCTTGACAACGCGCATGCCGCGCACGTTTTCCTCCACGGACTCGTTCAGCCGGTCGTACTTCTTGAACACCGCGCGGAAGGCGGGCATGGCCTTGCGGGCGATCAGCAGCAATCCCGCGATCAGCACGGGGATAACGACCACAAAGGTCAGCGCGAGAGCCCCACCCATGCGCCAGGCCATGATGATCGCAAAAATGAACATCAGCGGCGAGCGCACCGCAGCGCGGATGGTCATCATAAAGGCCATGCGCACATAGCCCACGTCGGTGGTCAGACGGGTGACCAGCGAGGCGGTGGAAAATTTGTCGATGTTTTCAAAGCTGAAGCTCTGGATGCGGCGAAACACGTCGCCGCGTACGTTGCGGGCAAAGCCGGAGGATGCCTTGGAGCCCAAAAGCGCCGCACCGCCGCCGAAGCAGAGCGACACGAGGGACATGACCACCAGTACGAGCCCAAGCCTGACGAGCTCTCCCATCGGCATGCCGGCCTTCACGCCGTTAACCAGCGCCGCCGTGCGGAAGGGAATCAGCACCTCAATAAAGACCTCGCCAATGATGAAAAGCAGGGTCAAGATTGTCGGGAGCTTAAATTCCCGGATACATTTCATAAAGGTTTTAATCACCGGCGCTCTCGCCTCCTTCTGGTTTCTTGTGACAATCGGAAAACGCGTTTTCCAGCATCCGGTCGACGAGCGCCGTCAACTGTGCGATCTCCTCGTCCGAAAAATCGCGGCAGAGATCCTGAAAGATCGCGCCGTCGAGCTCGTCCATCTCTTTTTGCAGCGCGACGGCCTTTTCCGTCGGCTCGATACACTTGAAGCGCCGGTCGCGCGCGCTGGGCGTGCAGCGCACGAAGCCCTGCTTTTCCAGCCGCCGGATGATTTCGGTCATGGTCGGGTGCGTCACGCGCATCGCGGCTTCCAGATCGCGCTGGTTGATCTCCGACTGCCCGGCGCGCCGCAGCCGCCGCAGCTGTCCCAGTACGCCAAACTGTACGCCGGTCAGTCCCTTTTCCTGCAATCGTGCGTCCAGCCGCTTCATAAACGAGCGGTGCAGCAGGGAAAAGCGCAGCCCCATGGGCATGTTTTTCTCCATACAGCCCCTCCTTTTTCAAAAATAAGTAGCAGCCTACCTATTATAGCGCCATTTTGCGAATTGTCAAGGGGGGGAGATTCGGGGGCGATTTCTTTGCGTGGATTATCATTCAAGCATGAGATGCTCGCCCCGCCTTGACAGGCTTCGGCGGATTTGCTACGATAAACAAAAAACAGACTTTTCACAAGGGGGACAAGCCAATGCGCTATGATTTTACCACCTATCTCGACCGCCGCGGACGCGACTCCATCGCCGCGGATTTTATCCCGCTGCCCGGCGTCAAGCCGCGCGAGGGCGTGGAGCCGATCCCGATGTGGGTCGCGGACATGAGCTTTCCGATCGCCCCGGCGGTGCTGGAGGCGATCCAAAAGCGGCTGAACTTTCCGTCTATGGGCTATTTCCCGACGTCGGAGGCCTATTTTCAGGCGATCATCGACTGGCAGCGCCGTCGCCACGGCGTTGAAGCGCTCGAGCGCGAGGCCATCGGCTATGAAAACGGCGTGCTGGGCGGCGTGAGCGCGGCGATCCAGGCCTTCAGCGCGCCCGGGGAAAAGATTCTTTTGCACGCGCCGACCTACGTGGGTTTTACCCATGTGCTGGACGGGCTGGGGCGCAAGGCCGAGCACAGCCTGCTGCAGATGGACGAAAACGGGATCTGGCGCATGGACTTTGAGGACATGGATCGCCGTCTGCGCGAAAACGGCATCCGCCTGGCGATCTTCTGCTCGCCGCACAACCCCACCGGGCGCGTCTGGGAGCGCTGGGAGATCGAGCGCGCAATGGAGATTTTCGCCGCCAACGACTGTCTGGTGATCTCCGATGAGATCTGGTCGGATCTCATCATGCCGGGCTATCGCCATATCCCGACACAGAGTGTCTCCGAAGACGCGCGGCAGCGTACGCTGGCCTTTTACGCGCCGAGCAAGACCTTCTCGCTGGCGGGGCTCATCGGCTCTTACCACATCGTCTACAACGCGCGTCTGCGCGACCGCCTGCGCCGCCAGAGCGCGCTGAGCCACTACAACAATCCCAACATTTTGAGCACCTATGCGCTCATCGGCGCTTACAACGAGGGAGAAGCATGGGCGGACGAGCTGTGCGCCGTGGTCGACGGCAACCATGCGCGCGCCTGCGCCTTCTTCCTCGACGAGTGCCCGGGTGTGAAACTGATGCGTCCGCAGGGCAGCTATATGCTGTTTCTCGACTGCGGCGACTGGTGCGATGCACATGGTGTGGATTTTGCCGCGCTGCTACGCCGGGGCGTGGAGGCCGGGGTGATCTGGCAAAACGGCGAGGACTTTTTCTGGCCGCGCTCAATCCGGCTGAATCTGGCGCTGCCGCGCCATAAGCTCGACGAGGCGCTGGAGCGGCTGAAAAATGAGGCGTTTATTTGATGATATAAACAGCAAGGCCGGGAGGAACAGGGCGTCCTCCCGGCCTTGCTGTGCGTATTTATCGTTCTGCTTCCTGAAATATGTCGCGTATTTTTTTTGCATAGGCATAGGCCGCGCTGTCCTCGCGCGGCAGCGCGATCGTAAAGCGCTCGCCCTCGTGCGGCAGCCCCGTCAGCACGTCCCAGAGCGCGTCGAGGTTTTCGCCGTACCAGTTCTGCCAGCCCATGCGTTCGCGCAGTACGCGATAGAGCGCCCGGCGATCCTCGCAGCCGCGAAAGTCGATCAGCCGCGTGGCGGTGAGCTTTTCCAGAAGCCCCGTGCAGCCGGCGGCAACGTCGTCCCAGGTCGCGTCAAAATCGCGGGTGTACCAGGGGTCGGCGACGCTCTCACCCGGCCGGGCGGCGAAGTCGAGCAGCAGATAGAGCTTTTCCTCGTCGTCCGCGCCGAAGAGGCGGCGCATATTTCTCATGTTCGCCTCGTCCATGCCGATCAAAAGGTCATAGTCCTCGTAATCGGCGCAGCGCAGCTGCCGCGCGGTCTTTCCGGCGCAGTCGATACCCTTGTCCGCCAGCAGGCGGCGCACCGGGGGATAGACGCCGTTGCCAAGCTCCTCGCTGCTGGTGGCGGCGGAGGCGGCAGAAAAGCGATCCTCCAGCCCCGTGCGCGAGAGAAGGTCTTTCATATAAAACTCAGCCATCGGGCTGCGGCAGATGTTGCCGTGGCACACAAAAAGTATCTTTGTCAAATGCGATCAGCCTCCTGAAAAGCCGTATTCTGCCCCATTTTGCCGCGATTTGCCGGGCAGAAAAAGTTGTTAATAAACTGTGACTCTGTCACGGAAAAAGCAAAATACGGCAAAATGCGGCAAGTCAATGCCGTCAATGGTAGTCAAATGGTAGTAAAAATCGAGGGTTCTTACTACCGTTAGTAGCAGGAGCACAAGGTGATGAGGCAAAATTCAAAGTAGTTTATTATACACCATCACGACGGATTTTTCCAGATAAAAAAATCGGCACTCTGCTGCAGCAGAGTGCCTTGCGGGTTTTGGGGGTTACTGTGTACTAACGACTCGATCTACAAGAACCAATTCTCCATCATCATTAAACCGGTAATGATCATATCGATATTCATAATTTTCGCCAGAGTATCGATATTCTGAAATGATCTCCTTATTATCGGGATCTATGCTTATTCCCTGTAACATAAAAGCATACTCATATTGCTCAAGGTCTGCGTTCCAAAGATAACAATAGTATGGAATGGTGTTGTTTGGAATCCATCCCATGACAACAAGATCCTCATAACCATCAAAATTGATGTCTTGTGTATAGAATGAACTTTCCTTATCCCATGCTTCCGTATAGCCATAGCCAATAGCACCGGAGATGCCGTCTCGTTCTATGGCCTCGGACATGTTGATAGTTTGAATGAGATCACTGCCTTCAAAGATGTTGAGTATCCTGATACCGCACCCATCAATTCCATCTTGGCGTTCAAGTCCCATCGCAGTTATTGTGAGTTGCCGATTACCAACATTTGCTACGTGTGATACCAACACAATGTCACTATCCGGCGTGTCCTGGTTTTCCGACGGCAAGGCTGTAACTGAAGTGCTTTCCGACATTTGAGGCTCCGCGTGATCAGTAAATGCGGGTTTATCCTGATCTTTCGAACAGCCTGCAAGAATGATTGCAGGTACGAGCAATAAAACAAAAGATAAAAAGACCGTTGCAACTATGGTCTTTCTGTTTCTCGTTTTTATTATGCAGGGCTTCAAGGTTTTACCTCCAAAAATCTGGCATCGCGGATATAATACACTAACGTCTCTTACTTGGCTTCAATCTACTCGAAGATCCAGCATTGTTCGACGAACCTGTATCCAATTCCGAAGCTCCTTTTTTCTTGGGTGCACTCATATTGCGGTTATTTAATCTACTTACCAATTGACC
>JAFWVV010000069.1 GCA_017518225.1 Oscillospiraceae bacterium
AAACAGCCTTGCTGTTTTGCCATATACTCATTGCAATGAGCATCGGGCGAATGATTTTTAGAATCATTCGCTGCCAAACTTGTCGTTTGGCAGCGAAATCAATCGAATCCTCGATTGATTTCGCCATCCGATGATCATTATGCGGGATTGTCGAAAAAAAAGCAAGCACTTTCCCCGCAAACAAAAAATCGGTTGCGCAAAATGGAAGGCTATGCTATAGTTAGAAAAGACTATTTGGAAAAGAGAGCTGATCGACTGTTATGAGCAAACCCGTTATTATCACTGCCGACAGCACCTGCGATCTCTCGCCGGAGCTACTGGCGCGTTATCAAATTCGCACCCTGCCTCTGACGATCCTCCTGGGAGAGGACAGCTACCGTGACGGCGTAGACTTTACGCCGGACGATCTGTACGCGCGCTATCATGCCGAAGGCATTTTGCCAAAGACGGCGGCGCTGTCCATGCAGAATTTTCTGGACTTTTTCGGGCAGCTGATCCAGCAGGGCTATGAGATCGTCCACTTGGACATCAGCGCTGAGCTGTCCGGCACCTTCAATGCTGCCAGACTTGCCGCCCAGGAGCTGGAGGGCGTCTACGTCGTGGACAGCCGCATGCTCTCCACCGGCGTCGGCTTGCTGTGCATCGAGGGCGCGGAGTGCGCCGCGCGCGGCATGGCTGCCGCGGAGATTGCCGAGCATCTGCGCGCGCTGACCGACAAGGTCGACACCAGCTTTGTGCTCGACACGCTGGAGTTTATGTGGAAAGGCGGTCGCTGCTCCGGCGTTGCCGCGCTGGGCGCCAATCTGCTGCACCTCAAGCCTGCGCTGGAGATGAAGGACGGCAAGCTGGGCGTTTACAAAAAATACCGCGGACAGATGAAGTCGGTCTACCGTCAGTATATCACCGAGCGGCTTCAGGGCAAGCACGTGCGTCCCGGCCACATTTTTCTCACGGAATCCGGCGACATTGACCCGGCAATACTTGAGGAGCTGGAGACCCTGATCCGCGACTTGAGCGGCGCCCGGGAGATCCACCACACCCGCGCCGGCTGCACCGTGTCCTCCCATTGCGGCCCCGGCACCCTGGGTGTGCTGTTCATCAACGAGTAATTTTTTACAGAGAATTTAAAAACCCGCCCTATCCATGGGGCGGGTTTTCTGTTATAATAGAGGTAAATTTGAGCTTTTACAGAGACGGGAGGGCTATATTTTGACAAGTTCGCGCGCGATATGGGAAAAATCCCGGGAGGCGGCGGCTTCCGTGCTGCCGATCGTCGGCATCGTTTTTCTCTCCTGTCTTGCCCTGGTCCCCGTCCACACCGGCCTGATGCTCTCCTTCCTGATCGGCGCGCTGCTGCTGGTGCTGGGGATGGGGCTTTTTAACCTCGGCGCGGAGATGTCGATGACACGCATTGGCAGTGCGATTGGCTCGGCCATGACGCGCTCCAAAAAGCTCTGGCTGATCCTTGTGGTCAGCTTTTTGCTCGGCGCCGCCATCACCGTAGCGGAGCCGGATCTGCAGGTGCTTGCCGCGAACGTGCCCGCCATCGACAAGCCCGTTTTGATCTTTACGGTCTCCGTCGGCGTGGGTCTGTTTCTCGCGCTGAGTATGCTGCGCACCCTCTTTGGCGTCTCCCTGCGGCTGCTGCTGATGCTGCTGTACGCGCTGGTCTTTCTCGGCGCCGCGCTGACGGATGGGGCGCTGCTCTCCGTCGCCTTTGACGCGGGCGGCGTGACCACCGGGCCGATGACCGTGCCCTTTATCATGTCGCTCGGCGTCGGCGTCGCCTCCATCCGAAGCGACGAAAAAGCCAAGGCGGACAGCTTCGGTCTGGTGGCGCTCGCCTCCGTCGGGCCGATCCTTTCGGTGATGCTGCTGAGCGCCATCTACCGTCCGGACGCCGCCGCCTCGGCGGACACCGTCGTCGAGTATTACGAAAGCACCACCGCGCTGGGGCAGAGCTATCTGCTGCGGCTGCCGGAGTATATCCGCGAGGTCGCCGTGGCGCTGCTGCCGATCTTTGTCTTTTTCTTGCTGTTTCAGCTCATTTCCCTGCGTCTGCGGCGCGAGGCGCTGCTGCGCATCCTCGTCGGCGTCGTCTACACCTACGTCGGCCTGCTGCTGTTTTTGACCGGCGTCAACGTCGGCTTTGCGCCGCTCGGCTATGAGCTTGGCGCCGCGTTGACCGAGGGCAGCCGGATCTGGCTGCTGGCGCCGCTGGCCGTGCTGATGGGCTGGTTTATCATCAACGCGGAGCCCGCTGTCCACGTACTCAACCGGCAGGTGGAGGAGCTGTCCGCCGGGGCGATCTCCGAGCGCGCCATGGGTTTGAGCCTGTCGGCCGCCGTGGCTCTTGCCATGGGTCTGAGCATGCTGCGCGTCATCACGGGCCTGCCGCTGATGTGGCTGCTGATCCCCGGCTACGGTATCGCATTGCTTTTGAGCTTCTTCGTCTCCCCCACTTTTACTGCCATCGCCTTTGACTCCGGCGGCGTCGCCTCCGGCCCGATGACTGCGGCTTTCATGCTGCCGCTCGCCGTCGGCGCCTGCACGGCGTTGGACCGCCCCGTGATCACCGAGGCCTTCGGTCTTGTGGCGCTGGTGGCCATGATGCCGCTGATCACAGTACAGATCATGGGCGTGATCGCACAGATCAAGTCCCGCCGCACGGCGACGGAGAGCGCCGCCGATCTCGGCGACACGGAGATTATCGAGCTCTGGGAGGTGGCCTGAGATGCTGTTATACTATATGATCGCCGTCGTTGACCGCGCCAAAAGCGAATTGACGGCCTCGCTCTTTCGCCAATCCGGCCTGAGCATGATCTCCTCCGCGCTCGGCCGCGGCACCGCCAGTCGCAGGCAGCTGATGCTGCTGGGGCTGGACGGCTCGGAAAAAAGCGTCGTCAGCGGCGTTGCCGACGCGGAAAAGGCTCGTGCGCTCTTTCGCAGCGCCTGGCAGCAGCTATCCATTGACATTCCCGGCAACGGCATCATGATGTCCGTGCCGCTCAAAAGCGTCGCCGGGCGGCGTACGCTGCAGTATTTGAGCGACGGCGAGCAAAAAGGAGGGAGCCCCGACATGACCTTTGAGCATGAACTCATCATCGCCATCCTCAACGAAGGCTATTCCGACCTCGTGATGGATGCGGCACGCTCGGCTGGCGCCGGCGGCGGCACGGTGCTGCACGCCAAGGGCACAAGCACGGCGCAGGAGCGCCGCTTCTTTGGCGTCAATCTCACCGAAGAAAAGGATATTGTCTACATCGTCGCGCACAGCGACGAAAAGGCCGCCATCATGAAAGCCATCACCGAACAGGCCGGTCCCGGCAGCAAGGCCGGCACAATTTGCTTCAGCCTGCCGATCTCCGCCGTCGCCGGTCTGCGCAGCCGCGAGCGCGATCTGCTATTCCCGGAGGAGCAGGCGGCCGCAAAGGAGGCGCCGCATGATCCAGTCGAATGACGTCAACAAGGTCTCTGACGAGGACTGGGAGGAATTCAAGCGCTGCGCCGCCAGGGACGAGCTGTACTATACCGGCCCCGGCGATTTGCTGGACACGCCGGAGGGCAGGGAAAAATTCTGCCGTCTCAACGAGAGCGGTATGTTCCGAAAGCCCGACCCGGACTTTCCCGGTTATCAAATCTACGTATTCAACAACCAGGGCGAGGGTATGGTTATCAAAAAGCGCAGCCGCGTCGATCCCGCGCTGATGGAGGACGTGGAGTACAACGCCGCGGGCGCGGAGATCAGCCGCTCGTACGAACCCGCCTGAACGTGAAAAACCGAGAGATTCGCTTGGAATCTCTCGGTTTTTCATCCGATCAGGCACAAAATCAGTCCGTAGACGACGCTCGCGGAGACGCCGAAAACGATGACCGGTCCCGCGATGGAGAACATCTTGACCGCCGTGCCCAGCACAAGCCCCTCGGTCTTGAATTCCAGCGCCGGAGCGGCGACGGAGTTGGCAAAGCCGGTGATCGGCACCAGTGTGCCCGCGCCGGCCGTGCGGGCGATCGTATCGTAGACGCCGAGCCCGGTCAAAAGCGCGCCGAGAAACACCAGCGAGATCGACGCCGCCGCGCCCGCGCTCTCCTCGTCCAGCCCTGCCGCGCCATAGAGCTGCCCAAGCAATTGTCCGAGGCAGCAGATCAGCCCGCCGATCAAAAAAGCCCAAAGCAGATTTTTCCTTGCGGGCGAGCGCGGCGCATGGCGCTCGGCATAGCGCTGATAGTCTTGATTCGTCATAAGCAAGCCTTCCTTTCCTGCGTTTATTCTGCGCGACCACCGGGCAAATTATCCCCATTTGACAAGCATGTGCGAATGTGATACCTTTGAAATATCTTCCACCAAAAAAGAGGGATCTTCCATGAAAGCCTGTTTGGACGCGCTTGTGCGCTACGCCGTCGATCGCGGTCTGATCTGCGACGACGACCGGGTCTTTGCTTATAACCGCCTTTTATTCGCCCTGGGTCTGGACGAGGCAGAGGACGACGGCGCGTACGTAGACGCGCCGCTGCACGAAGTGCTGGAGGCGCTGCGCGACGAGGCCTGCCGCCGCGGTCTCATCGACGACAACAACGTTGCGCGCGATCTCTTTGACACGGAGCTGCTGGGGCTTCTGACGCCCTTCCCGCATGAGGTGCGCGGGCGCTTTGCCGCGCTCTATGCCGAAAGCCCCGAGCGTGCGACCGATTGGTACTACCGTTTTTGCCAGGACACCAACTATATCCGGCGCGACCGGATCGCCAAAGATCTCAAGTGGGTCTATGACAGCGAATACGGGCCGCTCGATATCACGGTCAACCTCTCCAAGCCGGAGAAAGACCCCCGCGCCATCGCCGCTGCCGGGCGCGCCGCGCCGGCGGGCTATCCGCTCTGCCAACTCTGCGAGGAAAACGAGGGCTATGCCGGGCGCATGGATCATCCCGCGCGCCAAAACCACCGCCCCATCCCTTTGCAGCTTGACGGCGCGGATTGGTTTTTCCAGTACTCCCCCTACGTCTACTACAACGAGCACTGCATCGTTTTCAACGGGCAGCATACGCCGATGCGCGTAGACGCGGGCAGCTTCCGCCGCCTGTTGGACTTTGTGGCGCGCTTTCCGCACTACTTCGTCGGCTCGAACGCCGATCTGCCCATCGTCGGCGGCTCAATTTTGAGCCACGATCATTTTCAGGGCGGGCGCTATGACTTTGCCATGGCGAAGGCGCCGGTGGAGACCGCGCTGGTCTTCCCGGGCTATGCGGACGTGCAGGCCGGGATCGTCCGCTGGCCGATGTCTGTAATCCGCCTGCGCGGCGCGAAGCCAGAGTGTCTGGTCTCTCTGGCCGACACCATCCTGCGCGTCTGGCGCGGCTATACGGACGAGAGCGTTTCCCTCTACGCGCAGACCGATGCAACGCCTCACAGCACCGTTACGCCCATCGCCCGCCGCCGTGGCGCGGACTTCGAGCTGGATCTGGTGCTGAGAAACAATCTCACCACCGACGAGCATCCGCTGGGGCTCTTCCATCCCCACGCTGCGCTGCATCACATCAAGAAGGAGAACATCGGCCTGATCGAGGTCATGGGTCTGGCGGTGCTGCCCGCACGGCTGAAGACAGAGCTCGACGCGCTGGCGCATGCCCTGCTGGAGCAGCGCGATCTGCGCGCCGATCCCGCCCTCGCCAAGCATGCGGACTGGGCGGATGAGATTCTTTCCCGCCATACGCTTAGCGCAGACAATATACAGCAAATTCTGCGCGACGAGGTCGGGCTGGTCTTCCAGCACGTGCTGGAGGACGCGGGCGTCTTCAAGCGCGACGAGGCCGGGCAGGCCGCTTTCCTGCGCTTTGCCGAGACCGTCAAACGCAGGCTTTGATTTTCATACTGAACGGTAAGCCCACGGGGCGGAAACAAGCGAAAAACCGGATGATTCGACGGATCATCCGGTTTTTCGCGTTTTCTCTTCTTTATGCTCCTTCGACTCCGCACAGAATGACAAAACATGGCTTTGCCGACAGCTTGAAAGGCGAAAACGGAAACGATCAAAATCGTTCCCGTTTTCGTAAAGATTGAACGTGAAGAGAGGACTCCCATCCCCTTTGCACATGTTCCCAAAAGTTTTTTATGGTTCTTCTGTCGGCTCCGGGGTCGGCTCCGGCGTCGGTTCCGGCGTCGGTTCCGGCGTCGGCTCCGGGGTCGGCTCCGGGGTCGGTTCCGGCGTCGGTTCCGGCGTCGGCTCCGGCGTCGGTTCCGGCGTCGGTTCCGGCGTCGGCTCCGGCGTCAGTTCCGGCGTCGGTTCCGGGGTCGGCTCCGGGGTCGGTTCCGGCGTCGGTTCCGGCGTCGGCTCCGGGGTCGGTTCCGGGGTCGGTTCCGGCGTCGGCTCCGGGGTCGGTTCCGGCGTCGGTTCCGGCGTCGGCTCCGGCGTCGGTTCCGGCGTCGGTTCCGGCGTCGGTTCCGGCGTCGGTTCCGGCGTCGGTTCCGGCTGCAGCCAGGGGTTATCCGGGTCGGGATCGCTGGGATCCCAATCGCGGCAGCGTTCGTTATCGCCGATCAGCGGCGCGGAGGGCTTGCCCAAGGGGCCGGGGTCATCGCTTCCGTAAAACTCCACGGCTACGATACTGTCGCGGTTATCGAAAATCCACATCGCGTCCTTGACCTGCAGACGCACGCAGCCCATTGAGCAGCTGGTGCCCAGCTTGTCAAACTCCCAATATTCCAGACTGCCGGGGTTGCCGTATTCCATGTAAGGCACGGAGTGGAAGAGGATATTCCCGGTGATCTGGGTTACGTACTGGCCGTAGACGCCGCCGAAGAGCGTCTGCCAGTAGAGCCGCCAGCCCAGGCTGTAGACGCCGCTGGTCGGCGTCGCCTCTCCCGTGGAGCAGATCATCGCCATATAGGGCTGGTTGAACACGCCCTGATCGTCAGAGGTGTAGACGGTCACGGTGTTTGCTATGTAGTTGACCTTGATATAATACCCCGGCTGCCAGGTCGGCTGCGGCGGCGCAGGCGTCTCCTCCGCCTCCGGATCGTCCGGCGTTTCCGTCGGCTCGGGCGTCGGCTCGGGCGTAGGCTCCGGGGTCGGCTCCGGGGTCGGCTCCGGCGTCGGTTCCGGCGTCGGTTCCGGCGTCGGTTCCGTCGCGCGGATCGGCAGCTGCGGCAAAAGCGGCGGCACGTAGTCCGGCCCCTGCCTCGTTACCGCTGCGCCGCCTGCGGCGTTTCCCTGTGCCGCAGCGTAGGGGAACAGCCCCAGCTCCGGCGCGTCCAAGCAGGCCACGGCCGCCGTATATACAATTATAATTATGAGCAATGCGGCAATAAAACGTTTCATACAAGCTTCTCTCTTACATCGGATGTTCTTTTTCCCAAGCGCGGATGATCGCGCGCCGTTCTTTCCAGTCCGGCAGCACGCGCGCGAGCTCTGCATAAAATGCGGGGGAATGGTTTGGGTGCAAAAAATGGGTCAGCTCATGCGCCGCCACGTATTCGGCGCAGACAAGCGGCAGCTCGGTCAGCCGTGTGTTGAAGCTCAGCGCGCCCGCCTGCACCCGGCAGCTGCCCCAGCGGCTTTTCATACGGCGAAAACTGAGCCTGGGAAAGGCGATGCCGCGCGCGGCAAAGTGCGGATACAGCTCGCGGCAAATGACGGTGAGGCGCTTCTCGCACTCGGCTTTTCGCCATTGCTCAATGGCACGGCGCGTCTGCTCTTCGTCCGTCGGATCGGGCAAGCTGATCCAGACTTCGTTTTCCCGACGCTCGACGCGCCTGCGCGTCCCCGCTTGCAAGCGAAGCGTCAGCGTCTCGTCCCAGAGGGCAAGCCGTCCTCCCTCGCGCAACGCGGCGCGATCCGCCGCCTGCGCACGCAGCGCCCGGGTGCGCCGGGCTTCTATCCAGTCCTTTCGACTGCAGATGAACCGCTCGATCAGCGGCAGCGGCAGCAGCCGCGGCGCGCTGACAAGCACTCGCCCCGCCGCGTCCACGCGCAGGCTCAGGCGCTTGACGCGCTTGCGCTGCAGCTCGTAATCCAGCGTCCCCTCGGGCAGACTGATGCTTTTTCGCATCTTACTTTGCGTAAATCAGGCCGATCAGCCAGTTGGAGAAGCGGCGCGGGAAGATCTTGGCCGCGACGGCCGCGGCCTTGTAGGCAAAGCCCATCGCAATCATCGGGCGGCTCTTTTTGCGCAGCGCAATCTTCGCCACAAAGCGCCCGGCGTCCTCGGGCTTCATGCCCGTGCGCTCGTCATGCTCCATCATGGCGACGCTGCGGGCGATGCGCCCGGCGTACTCCCCGTCCAGCGCCTCGGATTTTACCCGCGCATCGGTAAAGCCAGTGGCGATGTCGCCCGGCATGATCGCGCAAACGCTGATGCCATAGGGGCGGATCTCGTTTTGCAGCGCCAGCACGTAAGACAGCACCGCGGACTTGGAGACCGAGTACCAGAGCTGAAACGGGATCGGCAGAATACCCGCGATCGAGCTCATGCAGACAATGCGTCCGCTGCGCGCTTTTCGCATATACGGCAGCACAGCTCGCGTAACATTGTCCATGCCGAAGAGATTCAGCTCCAGCTGGGCGTGGGAATCCTGCGAGCGCGTACTCTCCGCAGCGCCGGAGATGCCAAAGCCGGCGTTGTTGACCAAAATGTCGATCTGCCCCTCACGGCGGATGAGCTCCTCCACGGCGGCAAGCACCTGCTCCTCTTTCGTGATATCCGCCGTCAAATGGACGATCCCCTCGGCGGGCACATCGCGGCGCGACAGCTCGTACACCGTGCAGCCGGCCTTCTGTAATTGCTGCGCAGTACAGCGGCCGATGCCGCCGCTGCCACCGGTGACGATAGCGATCCTTTTCATCGCGTTTCCTCCCCGTGTTTCTCATTTCGTCCTATTATACGGTTTTTTTCCGCCGCCGTCAATTGTCTGTTCTTTACATCTTTTCGTCTTTGATGTATGATAAGGGCAACTGTTTTTGAGGAGAAGCGACATGAACTTTTCACTGTCCGTACCCTGTCTGCTGGGGCTGGAGGGGCCGATCGCCGACGAACTGCGGCGGCTCAACATGGCAGATGTTGCCGCGGAAAACGGGCGCGTCCACTTCAAGGGCGACGCCGCCGCCATCGCGCGCGCCAACATCAATCTGCGCATCGGCGAGCGCGTGCTTGTCGATCTCGGCAGCTTTCGCGCCGAGAGCTTTGACGCGCTGTTTGAGGGTGCCCGCGCTCTGCCCTGGGAGAGCATCATCCCGCGCGACGGCGCCTTTCCCGTCAAGGGCTACAGCCTCAACTCCAAGCTGTTTTCGGTTTCGGACTGCCAGAAGATCATCAAAAAGGCCATCGTCGAACGCCTGAAGGCGGTCTACGGGCTGGACTGGTTCCCGGAGAGCGCCGGCTGCTATCAGGTGCAGTTTTCGATCATGAAGGATCAGGTCACACTGAGCCTCGACAGCTCCGGCGACGGCCTGCACAAGCGCGGCTACCGCCCGGCGCACAACGCCGCCCCGCTCAAGGAGACCATGGCCGCGGCGCTGGTAACGCTCTCGCGCTATCGCGGGCGGGACGATTTCTGCGACCCCTTCTGCGGCAGCGGCACCATCCCGATTGAGGCGGCGCTGATCGCCAAAAACCGCGCGCCGGGGCTCCATCGCAACTTTCGCGCGATGGAATGGCCGGTCATCGGCAGGGCGGTCTTCGAGGCGGCGCGCGAGGAAGCGCATGCGAAGGAATTTCACGGGGACTACCGCATCCTCGGCACGGATATTGACCCGAAGGCGCTTGCGCTGGCAGAGGAAAACGCCCGGCGCGCCGGGGTGGACGACGTCGTGCGCTTTGAGATCGCGGACGCGACGGCCTTTGATCGCGTGACGGAACGCGGCGTCATCGTCACCAATCCCCCGTACGGCGAGCGCATCATGGAAAAGCAGGAGGCCGAGCGGCTCTATCGCGGCTTTGGCGAGGCCTGGAGCAAAACGCAAAACTGGGAGCTGTTCCTGCTCTCCTCCCACACCGAATTCGAGCGCTGCTTCGGACGCAGCGCGGACAAAAAGAGAAAGCTCTACAACGGCATGATCAAATGCGATCTGTTCATGTACCGGGCAAACCGGGGGTAAAGCCATGAAGCATCTGTTTATCGTCAATCCCGTTGCCGGCGGGCGCGACCGCAGCGCGGAAATCCGGCAACGGGCCGAAACCGCCTGCCTCCGACGCGGCGAGGATTTTGAAGTGTACGTCACTAAAGCGCCGATGGACGCGGCGGAAAAGATTCGCACGGCGGCCGCCGATGGGGAAGAACTTCGCGTCTATGCCTGCGGCGGCGACGGCACCTTCAACGAGTGCGTCAATGGCGCGGCGCTGCTGGAAAACGTTTCGCTCGCCCCCTTCCCCACAGGCACCGGCAACGATTTCTGCCGCATGTTCGGCGAAGAGCAGGCGCTCTTTCGCGATCTGGACGCGCTGCTCGACGGCGAGGCGCGCCCCATCGACCTGATCGACTGCAACGGGCGCTTCAGCGCCAACATCTGCTCGGTCGGCATCGACGCGCGCATCGGCGCGGACGTACACAAATACAACCGCATCCCGCTCATCGGCGGCGCGGCGGGCTACGTCGTGTCGCTGCTCGTCAACGTCTTCAAGGGCATTTCAAGCCCCATGCGCGTGCGCAGCGGCTCCTTTGCCGCCGAAGGGAAACACAGCCTCGTCTGCGCCTGCAACGGGCGCTACTACGGCGGCGGCTTTCACCCCAGCCGGAACGCCCGTCCCGACGACGGCGAGCTGGATGTCTTCGTCGTCAAGGGCGTCAATCTGCTGACGCTTGCCGCCAAGATCGGCAAATACGCCTCCGGCCGCGCCGACGAGGCGAGCGATATCATCACGCACCTGCACGGAACCGAGATTGAGATCGAGCTGGACGCGCCGGAGCTCGTCAACGTCGACGGCGAGATCATCCGCGCGGACAAAATCACGATGCGCCTCGTCCCCGGCGCGCTGCGTCTGATCGTGCCGGCGGGCATGCGGTTTTTCGCGCAGACGGAAACCGCTGCCGCGCTATAAAAAAGCTGTCGGCTCTGCTCTTTTGCAGAACGCCGACAGCTTTTCCATTATTTCTATTGTTATAGGGTCTCTGCCAGTTTCCGCATGCAGATCCCGTCCTCACCCCGGAGGAATACTTCGCAGCTTGCATTTTCCGAAAAGCCTCCCAGAAGCGCGCTGCGCACCCGATGCGACGGCAGATCCGGCGTCGCGTCCTGCCACAGGCACAAAAGCGCCCGCAGCGGCTTCGTCTGCCGCGACAGGAAATCCGCTTCCGCCGCCTCGGACAGGTCGTTGTGATACACCTCGATCTTCCCATCCGCCTGCAACGTGGCTAAAATCTGTTCCATTTCGCGCAGCTTATGCTCTCGAAGATAAGTCTGCGCTGCTTCGTTCAACATGTCATATCGTTCCATGGCGTGTCGACCTCCTCCGTGCTGCGTTACATAAATAATATACCGACGCCTTTTCTCTGTCAACACCCGTCGAAGCCGGTCACAAAAAATTTACCATTTTCTCCCCCAGTTTTTTACCGGAAAGGCTTGCAAAAAAATTAAAATGTGGTATAGTAAGCATCGTTAGCACTCGCGGATATTGAGTGCTAACGATGCTGAATGTTTGTAATTTCAAAAAAACGGAGGATAGACACATGAAACTGAAACCCCTGGCTGACAGAGTCGTGCTCAAGCAGAACGAGGCAGAGGAAAAGACCGCCTCCGGCATCCTGCTGACTTCCGGCTCGCAGGAGAAGCCCGAAGTTTATGAGGTCATCGAGGTCGGCCCCGGCGGCATGGTAGACGGCAACGAGGTCAAGATGATCGTGACGGCCGGACAGCGTGTGCTCGTCGGCAAATACAGCGGCAGCAAGGTGAAGCTGGAAGATGTGGAATACACCATCGTGCGCCAGAGCGACATTCTGGCCGTGATCGAATAAGGAGGCAAGGAACATGGCAAAGCAGATTATTTACGGCGAAGAAGCGAGAAAAGCGATCGAGCGCGGCGTCAACCAGCTGGCTGACACCGTCAAGATCACCCTCGGCCCCAAGGGCCGCAACGTGGTGCTGGACAAGAAGTTCGGCGCTCCGCTGATCACCAACGACGGCGTGACCATCGCCAAGGAGATCGAGCTGGAGGACGCCTTTGAGAACATGGGCGCGCAGCTGATCAAGGAAGTGTCCACCAAGACCAACGACGTGGCCGGCGACGGCACCACCTCCGCCACGCTGCTTGCGCAGGCGATGATCAACGAGGGTCTGAAGAACCTCGCCGCCGGCGCCAATCCCATGACCATGCGCCGCGGCATCCAGCAGGCCGCCGCCGCTGCGGTGGACGCGGTCAAGGCCGCCTCCGTGCCGGTCTCCGGCTCCAAGGATATTGCCCGTGTCGGC
>JAFWVV010000070.1 GCA_017518225.1 Oscillospiraceae bacterium
CGCCGTGTTCTTGCCTTCCATATCGGTATTGGCCGAGCAGTGCATGGAGGCGATGCCCTTAAGCGGCAGGTAGTAGTTCATCATGGAGAACATGCCCTTCTTCATCTCGCCGCCGTACCATGTGTTGATGATGACCTGCTCGCGGCTGGTGACGTTGAAGGCAACGACTGTCTCGGAGTTGAGGCCGAGCTCCTGATAGTTCTCGCACTTGGCCTTGGAGGCGGTGTAGACCACGAAATCGGGCTCAAAGTCCTTCAGCTCTTCCTCGGTGGGCTTGATGAACATATTGCGGACGAAGTGCGCCTGCCAGGCGACCTCCATGATAAAGCGGATCGCCATGCGGGTGTCCTTGTTGGCGCCGCAAAAGGCGTCGACGACATAGAGCTTCTTGTTGCACAGCTCATCCTGCGCAAGCTTGCGCACCTGCTCCCAGGCCTCCACGCTCATCGGGTGGTTGTCATTCTTATAGCCCTCGCTCGTCCACCAGACCGTATCCTTGGAGTTTTCGTCCATGACGATGTACTTGTCCTTGGGGGAGCGGCCGGTGTAGATGCCGGTCATGACGTTGACCGCGCCAAGCTCGGTCAGCACACCCTTGTCGAAGCCCTCGAGCGTCGGATCCATCTCCGCCTCGAACAGCTGCTCATAGCTCGGATTGTGAACGATTTCCTTTACGCCGGTGATGCCGTATTTGCTCAGATCAATGCTTGCCATATCGCATCGTACTCCTTTCGAATGTGGGTCATTGCTAATGGTATATTTATATCACGATTCCGCATCTCCGTCAATTGCCGCAATGAATAAAAAAATCCTTTAATTGCCGATCCATGCGTCAGATAATCTATGCAGTTCAACCTGCTTTTCTTGCTGCAAAGAACTGTGCTCTCATGCCATAACTCGTGTCAAGCAGGTATGCTTCAATTTTCAGACTACAGCTTTCACAAATCATGGCAAAATCCGCCCGCTTCTCTCTTTGATCGAGCGTCTGGTAATAGAAAACGCCGCCCGGCTTTATAAATGAGGCGGCCTTTTGCAGGATGCCCTCATACTGTCCGCTCTCAAGCCGTGTGCTTCCGACCATGGTAACGATGTCAAATTGCTCATCCATACCGTCTGCAAGCAGCACATCGGAGCAAATTACACGGACGCTATTGGGATTGTTTTCGTTTTCCAGTCCCAGTTTGAGTTGACGGCAGCAGCCTTCGTCGATGTCAATGCTCGTCAGGCTTCCGCCCTTGAGCTGATACGAAAGAAAACGATCCCATGCCCCGGCGCCGACGCCGATATTGCAGATATGATCGCCGGGCTTCACCGCAATGTGCTTTTCAAAAAAACTCGCCAGCATATACTCCAGATACTTGCTGTGCGCCGAGGTATTCCACGGTCCCGCCTCTGCATCATACAGCGCACCATAAGCACGCAGAAGAAACTCCTTGTCACAGCTGTTCATAGCAGCTCCCCCCTGTCAAAGCAAAGCTTCCACGCGTCGCCCTCCTCGTGGATCTCAGCTATCGTAAATCCAGCTTTCTCAAAGCTTTTTTTCGCCGCTTTGTTTTCCAAAAAGACTACGGCGCTTGATCGATCGATTCGATGCCCGATGATTTCCTCACTGCAAATAAGCAGCTCGCGCAGCAGCGCCGTCCCCAGTCCCCTGCCGCGACACGCGGGCTTCACCAGCAGCTCCATGACATGAAAGCTTCCCTCATGCGAAGAAAGCGCAATAACCGCCATCGGCGTATCATCCTCGCAGACGAGCATGCACCAATAGTCCTCGCCGGGGCGCATGCCGCCGTCCGTGATCCAGTATTCATGAAAGTCCCGCCAGCCCTCGTCCAGCCCGGTCGTCCCGACCGCCTCTTCGTCGAGCCAGTCCTCCACAAAGCGCATCACGGCAGGATCGTAGGGTTTCCAAATATAATTCAAAACGAAACCTCCTGCGGCTCATGGTGAAATATCACGATATTGTCCCCGCACTGACAGGAACAGCGGTGTTTTGCAGCCGGAGCAGTTTATTTGTCGCCGCATCGTCCAGCTTAGCGATAACGCACAGCATTTTGCTCACCTCTTCAAATCTCGAGTTGTCGGGAGAACTATACCATTACCGCACGCGTTAAGCAACAAGTATGATCTTTGATAATGCTTCTATATTCGTTGCCGGAAAAATACTCTACATCTTCGGGATCATTGATGATTCCGTTCTCCACCAGATATTTTAAGTGTATTTCCCAAAAATCATTTATTTTTTCTACGGGAATATCCTCAATAGTTATCATTTGTTCTCCTCCGCAAATTCCGGTTCGTTAAGTTAATTATACTATATTTGACCCGGTTAAACAACAAGAAAACCTCTTTTGCCCTGGTAGTCAAAAGAGGTTTCTTTGTTGTGTAAGAGCGCGTAAAAGTACACCAAAGGACGGGAACCTTAAGCTTTGATCACTATTTCCTATCAATGATACAATATCTGCTTTGTGCCGCTTTCATCCAATCGTCTGTTTTCTCCGCCTCCCAGTCGGTTGTCTCGTGTGTAAACACAACACACCATCTCATTGACGAATCAAAAACATACAAATCTTCCGGGAGAGCATCGGGAATATATCTGTATTGTTCCGCCAATCTGTACGATTCATACCACTCAAATTCGATCCGATCAGCCAACTGACATGCATCGGTTTTTGCAATGAAATCAATCGTTTTCGTTCCTTGAAAGAATTCTCCCTCGCCTTTTTCGGTCATAAAGAAAACAGTGCCGGGATGCTCACGCAGAAAAGTCAGAGCTTCCTGCATGGATGCGCCGGGATACGACGGATCCATCCTGTCCCACAAATAGGCTTGATCATACCATTGTCTATCGATTGGATAGTTTCGCATACTCATTTTTTCAATCCAATCTTTTTGCTTGATCTTAAAGCTCTCCCAAGGCAGAACAAAACGCTTTATAAAGGCATCTCCAATTTCTGTTATTTCATCGAGGTATTCGATCTCCATCTTTTCTGCCTTCCTTAATCATGTTCTCTGCAAAACAAATCACAGCAAAGATATTATAGCATAACCGAAAGGTTTCCGGCAACAAAGAAAAACCTCCCCTGCCCTGGTAGACAAAAGAGGTTTCTTTGTTGGTGCGGGCGACAGGACTTGAACCTGCACGGGTGACCGCCAGAACCTAAATCTGGTGCGTCTACCAATTCCGCCACGCCCGCATATAAAAGAAAAAGTCCGTTGCCCAAGCAACAGACTTTTTTTGGAGCGGGCAACGAGGCTCGAACTCGCTACCTCCACCTTGGCAAGGTGGCGCTCTACCGGATGAGCTATGCCCGCATCAGCAACAGTGACAGTCTATCACATTTTGCTGATTTGTCAAGAGAAAGTTTTTCGATTTATGACTTATCGTCTCCGGGTGTCTCCGTGTGTCCCGGCATTTCCGTCTCCGTTGGCGTCTCTGTCGCCTCCGGCGTCTCCGTTTCAGCGGGAGCTTCCGTCGCCTCCGGCGTCTCCGTTTCAGCGGGAGCCTCCGTCGCCTCCGGCGTCTCCGTTTCAGCGGGAGCCTCTGTCGCCTCCGGCGTCTCCGTTTCCGACGGGGCATCCGTCGCCTCCGGCGCCTCCGTTTCCGACGGGGTATCCGTCACCTTTGGGCTTTCCGTCTCGACAGCGGGTACCGTCTGCTGATCGGTCGGACGGCTTAAGCCTGATACTTTCCAGTAATCCAAGTCACCCTGGCAAATATCATAAGACGAGGTATCCCAGCGATAATGCGCCCACATGCTCTCATCGTTCAGCAAAAAGCCCGTCTCCGCGCCGTTTTCCACACAGGCCGCCATATCCACATGGTAGTGCTGTCCTTCCAGATCAATGATGTTCCAGCAATGCTCGCGCCATTGCCGCTGTCCATAGACAATCCGGCAAGGAATCTTAAGCTGCTGACAGAGCGCCATATATGCAAGCGCCAGCCCCTCGCTGTTCGCTTCGCCCCCGATCAGCGCATCATACGCAGTATTTTTTGTTCTGTCCGTGGACAGCACGCAGTTTTCCATCAGATAGCGGCATGCGGTCAGCGCCGCCTGCGGCGTATCCTGTTCTTTGGTATTCAGCAGCCTCTCGATGTTCAGGCGCTGCAGCTGCCCGCGCCGCTCCATCAACTGCTCCTGTGATAAGGCGTAACGGAAATTGATCTCGTACAGGCGCTGCCGGCCGGCGCCGCTGTACATGTGCACATCTGCGTTCGGCTCAACCGTCGAACAAAGCGGGTTGGACCGATAGACCGCACTGACCAATCGCTCCATACTATCAGCACTGTAGCTGCTTTTGGCGATAAGAATCACAGCGGAGCTGCTCCCCTGTTCCATTGCCTCCCGCATGATCTTTTCCAGCCCCGTGGCATAGTTGAGCTGTAAAATCTCATCGACGGGCCGCGCAGACTCGGCGTATTCCACACGCAGCTTCGCCACATCGTTCGTAACAATGTGGGAGATCTCATATCGCACAGACTGCACACAGTAGGCCCACAGCGCGTCCTCGCGATGCATCATGGCACAGGTCGCTTCCAGATCCTCGCGGGCATCCCCGTCATAGGCCGGATCAAAGGCGATATTCCCTTCGTCCTGCCCGGCATAGGCCAGCGCAAGAACTTCACTTTTAAGCTCTGCGCGGTTTTTCACCGTAACCTTGTCCTTGGGCGGCTGTTCCGCCTGCTCCGGGGAATCATATTCCGTCTCGCGATAGTATTCCGCCTGAAAGATGCTGCCGCAGCCGCAAAGCAGCAAGGACGCCAGCACAGCGGCGATCAGACTTGTCCATTTTTTCATTGCCACAGCTCCGATCCTGTGCACAGTTTTCCACCGTGCTTAAGCCTGTCCGTCCTCCAGCATACTCATCTGCTGCTCTTCCCGATCCTCCGGACGCAGCAACGCGCCGGCTGCAGGAAGCGAGCGTACGCGATAGCGTGAGACGTTTTTCACCTGCGTATCCGCCAGAAATGCCGCACGCACCAGCTCACGACGCGCCTTGAGCGACATCACACCGACGCCAAGGGTCGTGCGGCTGGTCTTCGGCTGCAAAAGCGCCGTGTTAAAAATCAGTGCGCGCTCGTCACTCGCCACACAAACGACGTCCTGTTCCTCTTTAAATACCAGCACCGCCTTAACCGGGCTCTTGTCCGAGCAGGCGTTGATGAGCTTCTTGCGGTTGGTTTTTGTCTCGTACACCGACAGCGGCAAACGCGCCGCTTTTCCGTTTTCAAATACGAACAGCACGTGCGCGCGGTAATCACCGGGGTCGATCATCGTCAACACCGTTTCGCCCTCGTCCATCTGCAGCCGTGTCGGCAGATACAAGCCGAGCACAGAGGCCTTGCTCTCCTCCAGCTCCGCAATCTTCACCTTATACATCTGCTGCTTGTTCGTCAGCACCAGCAGCTCACTGCGGTTGGTCGATTCGAAGCTCAGCATCGGGCCATCGCCGTCTTTGTATTTCTGTTCGCTGCTCATGCGCAGAGACTGTGCCGTGATCTTCTTGAAATAGCCCTCCCGCGACAGGAAGAGCGACACCGGATAGTCCGGAATATCCTGCTCCTCGTCAAACTCCTCGATCTCGTCGGCGTAGACGATCTGGCTGCGCCGGGGCATGGGGTATTTCTTGATAATAAACTTCAACTCATCAATGATAATGCCCTTGATACGGCGGCGGCTGGAGACGATCGACTCCAGATCCTCGATCGCAGCCTCCAGATCCTCAGTCTCGGCGGTACGCTTGAGGATGTACTCGCGGTTGATGTTGCGCAGCTTAATCTCCGCAACATACTCAGCCTGCACCTCGTCGATGCCAAAGCCCATCATCAAATTCGGCACGACCTCGCTCTCAAGCTCCGTTTCGCGGATGATGCGGATCGCCTTGTCGATGTCCAGCAAAATCTGCGCCAGACCCTGCAGCAGATGCAGCTTCTCGCGTTTTTTCTGCAGATCAAAATAGACGCGGCGGCGGATGCTCTCCATGCGCCAGGCCGTCCACTCCTCCAAAATCTCCCGCAGCCCCATCACGCGGGGATTGCCCGCGACAAGGATGTTGAAGTTACAGGGAAAGCTGTCCTGCAGGGTGGTCATCTTAAAGAGCTTCTGCATCAGCTTCTCGGGATCAACGCCGCGCTTGCAGTCAATGGCAAGGCGCAGGCCGCTCAAATCCGTCTCGTCGCGCATGTCGTTGATCTCGCGCACCTTGCCGAGCTTGATGAGCTCCGCGACCTTGTCAATGATCGCCTCCGAGGTCGTGGTATAGGGAATTTCATAAACCTCGATGATGTTTTCCTTTTGCAGATAGCGCCACTTGGCGCGCAGCTTGAAGCTGCCGCGGCCGGTGCGGTAGATGTTCTCCATCTCACTGCGGCTGTAGATGATCTCGCCGCCTGTGGGGAAATCCGGCGCCGGCAGCGTGGTAAAGAGATCACATTCCGGATCCTTCAGATACTGGATCGTCGTTTCGCAGACTTCGCCCAGGTTGAAGCCGCAGATCATGCTCGCCATGCCGGCGGCAATGCCGGAGTTGGCAGAAACCAGCACGTTCGGAAAACTCGTCGGCAGCAGCGACGGCTCTCTCATGCTGCCGTCGTAGTTGTCAACAAAGTCCACGGTATCCTTGTCAATGTCCTTGAAAACCTCGCCGCAAATCGGCGCGAGCTTTGCCTCGGTATAACGCGAGGCGGCGTAGGCCATATCACGGGAATAGACCTTACCAAAGTTGCCCTTGGACTCGACAAAAGGCGTCAACAGCGCCTCATAGCCCGACGACAGACGCACCATGGTCTCGTAGATCGCCGCGTCGCCATGCGGATTCAAGCGCATCGTTTGACCGACGATGTTCGCGCTCTTGGTGCGGGAGCCATTTAAAAGCCCCATCTTGTACATCGTATACAGGAGCTTCCGGTGCGAGGGCTTGAAGCCGTCGATCTCCGGGATCGCACGTGAGACGATGACCGACATCGCATAGGGCATGAAGTTTGCCTCCAGCGTCTCGGTAATCGGCTGCTCCAGCACGCTGGCGCGCAAGCCCAGAACGTTGGGGTTATTATATTTTTTCTGTTCCGCTTCTTTTTTCTTTGCCATAGTTTAATTCCTAACTCCGAATTCCTAATTCCGAACCATCACGAGATGTCAGCAAGATCGAGATACTGCGCGCCGAACGCGGCGATGTGATCCTTGCGCCCGTTGATATCGTCGCCCAGCAGCAAATCGAAAACCGCCGCCGTATGCTCGGCGTCCTCGGGCATGACCTTGATCAGCCGTCTCGTCTCCGGATTCATCGTTGTCATCCACATCATGTCCGGATCGTTTTCGCCGAGACCCTTGCTGCGGCTGATAGACGCCTTCGCACCGCCGAGTCCATCGAGGATCTCCGCCTTTTCGCGCTCGGAATAGGCAAAATAGGTCTTTCCCTTGCTCTCGATCTCGTACAGGGGCGATTCGGCGATATAAACGTAGCCCTCGCGAATCAGCGTCGGCACGAGGCGGTAGAGCATCGTGAGGATCAGCGTGCGGATATGGAAGCCGTCCACGTCCGCGTCGGTGCAGATGATGACCTTGCTCCAACGGAGATTGTCCAGATCAAAACCTGCGAGATCCTTCGTATGCTTGTCCTTGACCTCGACGCCGCAGCCGAGCACCTTCATCAGATCGGTGATGACCTCGCTCTTGAAGATACGCACGAAGTCCGCCTTCAGGCAGTTGAGAATCTTGCCGCGCACGGGCATAATGCCCTGAAACTCCGCGTCACGGGAGAGCTTACAGGCGCCCAAGGCGGAATCGCCCTCGACAATGTAGATCTCGCGTTTTTCCGGGTCGCGGCTGCGGCAGTCGACAAACTTCTGCACACGGTTGGCGATGTCAATGGAGCCGGAGAGCTTTTTCTTCATGCCCTGGCGCGCGCGCTCAGCCGTCTCACGGCTGCGCTTGTTGATCAGCACCTGCTCGGCAATGCGGTCGGCCTCCGGCTTGTTTTCAATGAAATATACCTCAAGCTGTTCCTTGAAGAAATCGGTCATTGCCTGCTGGATAAAGCGGTTCGTGATCGACTTTTTGGTCTGGTTTTCATAGGAGGTCTGCGTGGAAAAGCAGTTCGTGACCAGGATCAGACAATCCTGCACGTCCTGGAACTTGATCGCCGTCTCGTTTTTCTGGTACTTGCCCAGCTTTTTGATATAAGCGTCAATCGCGGAGACGAAGGCGCTTTTCACCGCTCTGTCCGGCGCGCCGCCGTTTTCAAGCCACGAGGAGTTGTGGTAGTACTCCAGCGCCGTGACCTTGTTGGAAAAGCTGAACGCAGCAGAAATCTTGACCTTATACTCGGGCTTGTCCTCGCGGTCGCGCCCGCGGCGCTCGGCGGCGATGAAGTAAGGCGTGGTCAGCGCATTTTCTCCGGCGATCTCGGTCACGTAATCGCGGATGCCGTTTTCATAGCAATATTCCACGCTCTCAAACTTCGCGCCGCGCTGCAGGCGCAGACGAAAACGGATTCCCGCGTTGACAACGGCCTGCTTATGCAGCACGCTGCGGAAATAATCCTCCGGGATGTCGATCTCGGTAAAAACCTCGCGGTCGGGACGCCAGCGGATCGTCGTACCGGTTTTTTTGCGGTCTGAGGGCTCGATCTTCAGCTCCTGCCCCTTTTTACCGACGACCTGCCCCTTTTTAAAGTGCAGCTCATAGCGCTTGTCGTCGCGCCAGACCGTCACATCCATGTACTCCGAGGCGTACTGCGTCGCACAGGAGCCGAGACCGTTCAGACCCAGAGAATACTCATAGTCCCCGCCGTCGGCATTCTGGTACTTGCCGCCCGCGTAGAGCTCGCAGAACACCAGCTCCCAGTTGAAACGCTTTTCGACGGCGTTCCAGTCCATTGGGCAGCCACGGCCAAAGTCCTCGATCTCGATTGAACCGTCCTCAAAGCGCGTCAGCGTAATCAAATCGCCATAGCCCTCTCGCGCCTCGTCAATCGCGTTGGATAAGATTTCAAAGACGGCATGCTCACAGCCGTCCAGCCCGTCCGAACCGAAAATGACGCCGGGGCGCTTGCGGACACGGTCTGCTCCTTTCAGCTGGGAAATACTGTCGTTGCCATATTGCGCGGTGTTTTTACTCATAGTTTTCTTGCCTTTCGCGTACCATATCTTGTATGACAGAAAGCCATAATTCTCTTATTTTAACTTATATAGTATATCGCAGTTTTCGCATTTTTTCAAGCCCTAAAAACACGGCAAAAAGCGGGCTGAAAAACAGCCCGCTCCGCGCCGGATATTTTCTTTTTCCCGGAAAACTCTCCAGGCGCTTGACAAGAGACGGTTTTGGATGTATTCATATATCATTGAGATATACGCTCGTCATCCGGCGCTGTCTGTCTCTCGCGCCCCGTCGCCTTGTCCGAGTATAGTATGGCCCGCTCTCTGTCTCTTACACAGGGAAGTATTTCCGTTTGGGAGGTTTATCGTTTCATGCCCGACTTAAGCATGTTTTCTTATAGCAGTCTCGTCACCGTTGCTGTGATCGTCGGTGTTTTTCTGCTGGTCAAGCTATTTCTGAAGCCGATCAAGAAGATTTTCAAGTTCCTGCTGCATGCGGCCTTTGGATTTATTCTTCTCTTTCTCGTCAACTATTTCGGCGCGGGTCTCGGCGTGCAGCTTGAGCCGAATCTGCTCAACTGTCTGATTACCGGCTTTTTGGGCATCCCCGGCATCGTGCTGCTGCTCGTCTATCATTACGTGCTGTAAACAGGATAGACAACAAACAGAGGACGGCTTCTTATGCATCAGGCAAGAAAGCCGTCCTCTGTTGCTGTTAAAGCCTTTCTAAAATCTCCGGCAGCTCATCCAGGCTGCAAATCACATAGTCCGGGCGAATGTCCTCGCGCAGGCTTTTTCCCTCAGGATTAAACCAGCAGGTCCTAATCCCTGCGTTGATCCCACCCCGGATATCCGAGGTCAGACTGTCGCCCACCATGATCGCGCGCGAAGGCTCAAAGCCCGGGATGCGCGCAAAGCACGCCTCAAAGAATTCCCGCTGCGGTTTGACGGCGCCCATGCGCTCAGAGACAAAGATCTCCTTAAAATACTTGCCGATGCCGGATTTCTCGATGCGGCTGCGCTGCACGCTGTCTGTACCGTTCGAAGCGAGATACAGCTCGTAGCGCGCAAAAAGCGTTTTCAGCAAATCCTCCGCCCCGGGAAGAATATCGTGCCCCTCGTGCAAAAGCTGCTCATAGCGGCGCTGGATCTCCTGCGCGTCGAGCGAAAGCTGAAACTCCGCGATCAGACGCTCGTAGCGCCGCACCAGCACCTCGGCGCGCGTCCAGTTCCCCTTCTCCAGTTCCTCCCAGCAGGCAAGATTGATCTCGCTGTAGCGGCAAAGCATCTCGTCCGTCGGCGTCACACCGCGCTCGGAGAGCGCCTGCGCCAGCGCCGTACGCTCGGCCTTGGCAAAATCAAGGATCGTATTATCTAAATCCAGAAATACATACAAGCTTTTTCTCTCTGTCATGTGTCTCTCTCAACCCTTCAGTTCCAGCGTTTTCAGCGCCTCGGAGATCTTTTCAAAGGCCATGCCGCGCGAGGCTTTCACCAGCACGGCGTCCCCGCGCCGCAGCAGCTGCGGCAGCGCCTCGATCAACGCCTCTCGGTTTACATAATGTATCCCCTGGCCACCGCGCGCGGTTTCTGCCGCCAATTCGCCGCTGCACAGCAAGAGCTCAACGCCTCTGGACGCGGCGTATGCACCAAGCGCAAAATGCAGCGCACGCTCCTCCTCGCCCAACTCCAGCATATCGCCCAAAATGCATACGTGTCGCCCCGGCAGTGTCAGCAGTGAGTCGATCGCGCTGCGGCAGGAATCGGGGTTCGAGTTATAGCAGTCGTCGATCAGCGTAAGGTTGCCCGTCTCGGTGACGGCGCCGCGGCGGCCGACGATCTCATAAGCGGCGATTCCCTCGTGAATTTCCTCGTCCCTCAGACCGAACGCCACGCCGACAGCGGCGGCAGCGAGGGCGGCATAGACCATGTGCCGCCCAAAAGCAGGGATCTCCACCGCGATACGCCTTCCACCGCCGACGAGCTCACAGGCGCTATAACCGTTCGGAAGCTGATGGAGCTTTTCCGCACGCCAGTCGTTGTGCGCGCCAAAGCCAAAGCTGATTTTCCTCTGGCGGCAGCACAGATCGTTTAGCTTCTCGTCGTCGCCGTTGACGATCACGGTGGCTTCCTCCGGCATCTCTTCCAGCAGCTCTGTCTTGGCGCGCAGCACACCGTCGAGGTCGTGCAGAAACTCCAGATGTGCGTGGCCGATCACGGTATAGACCGCCACGGTCGGCCTGGCAACTTCTCCAAGCTCGCGCATCTCGCCGAAACCGGAGATACCGAGTTCCAGCACGGCGGCTTCGTGTTCCCGCTCAATACGGGACACCATCATCGGCACGCCGATCTGGTTGTTGAGATTTCCCTCGGTTTTCAACAGCTTCAGGCGCTGTGACAGCACCGATGCGATCATCTCCTTGGCGGTAGTCTTCCCGACGCTGCCCGTCACGCCGACGACGGGGATCGTCAGGCTTTCCCTGTATGCGGCAGCGATGCGCGCCATCGCGCGCTGCACGTCGTCGCATAAAATCAGTGCGCGCGCCTCGCCCTCCGGGCGATGCTGAGCCAAACAGCAGGCCGCGCCGCGCGAAAAAGCGGCGTCGATATAGTCGTGCCCGTCCACGTGCTCGCCCTTGAAGGCCACAAACAGATCGCCATGCTGCACCTGCCGACTGTCGATCACCATGCGTCCCAGCTCGCGCGATGCATCTCCCGCCCCGCTGAGCGCACCGCCGCAGCAGAACGCAGCTTGCTGTATCGTCATTCCTTTCATATATCGCACCTCGCAGTTTTGTTAGCATGAGTATATCATATGCCGGATGCGCTCGCAAAGAATATTTTTTATCCAGCAAAAAAAGATAGTGCATCAGAGCAAGAAATGTGGTATAGTAGATTGAACAAGAATAAAAACAAAGGATCGTAGGCTTATGCATTATGTTGTGGTGGACTTGGAATGGAATCAGGCAATGAGCTCCAAATCCTCCGTATTTAACCGTCTCCCCATTCACCTGAGGGGCGAAATCATCGAAATCGGCGCGGTCAAGCTCAACGAGGACTTTACACCCGGTGAGGAATTTACCATCGACGTCAAACCCGTGTACTTCCGGCGCATGCACTATAAGGTTAAAAAAATCACCGGCTTTGACAAGGATCGTCTGGCGCACGGCGTCCCCTTCCCGGAGGCGCTGGAGCGGTTTCGCGCCTGGTGCGGCGACGACGACGTGACTTTTATCACCTGGGGCTGTGACGATCAGGGTATTTTGGAGCAAAACATTATTATCCACGATCTGGACTGGGACTGGATCTCCGGCTGGATCAATCTTCAGATGATCTACAACGTACAAACCGGGCTGGATAAGAACCAAAAATCCCTTGCCAGCGCCATGGAGCACTTTGAGATTGCGCAGACTCGTGTTGCACACGACGCGCTGGGCGACGCCTATAACACCGCGCTTGTCGGCAGCAGGCTGGACATGGTCGAGGGGCTGCGCCGCTATGACGAGGCGGCCCGGATCCTTGCCTCGCGGATGCCGAACTTCAAGGCGGTCGAGGATCGTCAAGAGACGGATACGCTGTTACATGACAGCTTTGAGGGTTTCACCAGCAAGTCCGCCGCTTTTGAGGACGAGCGTCTGACGGCTTTCTGCTGCCCGGTCTGCGGCGAGCCTCTGAATGGCGTTAAATGGGTCAATCAGGGCGACGGGCGCTACATGAATCTCTTCCCCTGTGCCGAGCATGGCGACTATCTCGTGCGTTTGCGTTTTCGCAAGCAGACAAACGAGCCGCTTTGGAATCTCAACCGTTTGGTCTATCAGGCAGATGAAACCATGAAGGAATACTACCGTGGAAAAGCGGTGCAGGCACGCCGCCGCGGCCGCCGCCGGACGCGGAAAAACCGTTCTGCGGGAAACACATAAACCGATCGCTTCGGGGCAGAGCCTTTCTCTGCTTCCGAAGCGATTTGATAAAGGAGGCCACGATGAAAAAGTCGTATATCCGAAGCATTTTGTCAATAATATTGATCCTCCTGCTTTTATTCGGCGCTGCACTGATCCTGCTGCGCATATCCGGAGGCATACATAGCCCTGTTGAACCGACGCCAGAGCCGACAGCAGCGCCGACGCCGGAGCCGACAGCTACGCCAGCGCCCACCCCGGAGCCTACGCCGGAGCCCACTCCGGAGCCCACTCCGGAGCCCACACCGAGGCCGATTCTGCCACAGTATCAGGAAAAGCACGATGAAAATCAGGATTTCTATGGCTGGCTGGAAATCGAGGGCACCATGATCAATTACCCGGTGATGTACACGCCGGAGGATCAGAACTATTACCTTGAGCGTGATTTTCAGGGGCGCGACAATATGAACGGCACGCTGTTCATTGGCGTCCCCTGGACGGACGACAATAACAACACCGTCATCCACGGCCATCACATGGCGGACGGCTCGATGTTTGGTACGCTCATGTACTATGCCAACGAGTATTTTGGGCTGACGCCGCGCCGCGTCCGCTTTGATACGATTTGGGAGGCGGGCGAATACGAGCTGTTTGCCGCCTTCCGCACACGGGTCTACTACGACGAGGATCCCCCTGAGGGTGAGTTTTATTACTATGATCACCCTGCTTTATATGACGAAGAAGAGTTCAAATACTTTGTCGAAGAGGTGCAGAAGCTCGCGCTGTACGACACCGGCGTCACGCCGGTCTGGGGCGATAAGCTGCTGACCCTGTCTACCTGTGCCTACCATGTGCAGGACGGGCGCTTTGTCGTCGTATTCCGCAAGATCCCGCCGACGCCATAATCCGTTTTCAAAGATAAAGCCCGCTGCCGCCGGCAGCAGGCTTTATCTGCATCAACGCCGGCATAGACGCGGAATAGACGCTGGATTAGATGTTGACGGAAATCCTTTCACATGCTATACTATTCAGGATTTTATGTTTGAATCTTATTAAAAAGGAGTTGTTGATCCTACTATGGACGATGGCAGTCGATTGTCGATGACCCCATGGATCATCACAGTCGTTCTTTTGTTTTTAGCCGCGTATTTCGCCGTCAGCGAAACGGCGATTGCCTCCGTCTCGCGCAGCCGCATCAAAGCGAAGGCCGACAAGGGCGATCCCCGTGCGGAGAAAGCGCAGTACGTGCTCGATCACTTTGACCGCGCCGTCAGTACCCTCTTGATCTGCACCAATCTCGTGCATATTGCCGCCGCCGCAATCGTTACTGTTGCAGTCACGGCGCGTTGGGGCTTAAACGCTGTGTCAGTCAGTACGCTGATCACCACGCTGGTCGTTTTCTTTGTCGGTGAAATGCTGCCGAAGAGCATCGCCAAAACCTACAGCGAACGCTTCACGCTTGCCAATGCCAGTAGCCTGAAGTTACTGATGACGCTGTTTTCTCCCCTTTCTTCCCTGCTGACTTCCATTGGGCAGGCAGCCGCCAATCTGACGCGAGGCGACGGCGAAATCAGCGTAACTGAGGATGAACTCTACGATTTGATCGAGGATATGACCGAGGAAGGCACCCTGGACGAGGAACAGGGAGAATTGATCTCCTCTGCCCTGCAGTTTGGCGAGGTGACGGTGGAGAGCATTCTCACCCCGCGTGTGGATTTGGCTTCCATTGATATTGACGATAGTCCGGAAGAGATCCTCGCACAGATCAAAGCACAAAACCACAGCCGTCTGCCTGTTTACGAGGGCAGTATTGATAACGTGATCGGCATCTTGCAGATCCGCAAATACATCAAGTCCTATTTACGCCTCGGAAGCGCGGTCGATCTTCGTCCTCTACTGGACGAACCGCTGTTTATCCATCAGAGCACCAACATTGACGAGCTCTTGCCCATCATGTCCAAGCGCAAACAAAATCTCGCCGTCATCACCGACAACTATGGCGGCACGCTTGGCATCGTAACCGTCGAGGATATTCTGGAAGAGCTGGTCGGTGAGATCTGGGACGAGGACGATATCGTCGAGGAAGCAGTGGTCGAGCTGGGCGACGGTCTGTACGTTGTCGACGCCGAGGAATCTGTGACCGACGTGTTTGAACAGCTCGGCTTCGAGGATCCCGAGGCAGATGAAGAGCTGGTCAACACACGCATGGGCGAATGGGCCTATGAGCAGTTCACCGCAATCCCCGCCGAGGGCGAATCCTTCCGCTATCACAGCTTGCTCGTGACCGTGTCGGAGCTTGAACACAACCGCATTCGCAAGCTGACCGTGCAGCTTTTGCCGGAGGATGAGGAAGGGGGCGATGAGGCATGACGCTTGTCTGGATCATTTTAGGCATTATCGCCTGTCTCGCCCTGTCCGCTTTCTTTTCCGCCAGTGAGATGGCCTATTCCTCCTGTAACAGCGTTCGTCTGGAGAACATGAGCGAGGACGGCTCCAAACGGGCCGGCGTTGCGCTGAAAATTACCGAGCGCTTCAACGACGCACTCAGCGCAATTCTGATCGGCAACAATCTGGTCAACATCGCCGCCTCGTCACTGGCTTCCGTATTGGTTATTCTGCTGACGAATTCTGATCGCTATACTTGGCTGTCAACGCTGTTATTGAGCATCCTCGTCATTGTTTTCGGCGAGACGATTCCCAAGATCACCGCGAAAAAGAACGCCAACCGCGTCTCTCTGCGTAACGCCTATATTATTCGCGGACTGATGATTATACTCTTTCCCCTGATCTGGATCGTCGTTTTGCTTGTCCGGCTGTTTACCTTCTGGATGAAGGCCGACGAAGAGGAAGCGCCCGAAGAGGCCGTCGAAGAGCTGCAATCCATCATTGAGACCGCCGAGGACGAGGCCGTACTGGACGAGGATCAATCGGAGCTGGTACAGGCCGCGATCGACTTTTCTGACATCTCCGCCTCTGAGGTCATGACCGCGCGCGTGGACGTGCAGGCCATTGACATTGACGACGATTGGGACGAAATCCTCCAACAGATTGAGGAGGCGCCATTCTCCCGTCTGCCGGTCTATGAAAACAGCATCGACAACATCATCGGTGTGCTGTATCTCAACCACTTCCTGAAAGCCTTGACCGACGACGGACGCGTTGACATCCGCAAGCTTCTGATGAAGCCCTGCTTCGTCTATAAAACGATGAAGCTGCCCGCTGTGCTGCAGGAGCTGCGCAAAGCCCGCCAGCACATGGCGGTCGTAGCGGACGAGTACGGCGGCGTCTTGGGCGTGGTAACCATGGAGGACGTGCTGGAAACCATCGTCGGTGATATCTGGGATGAAACCGATATTGTAGAGGAAGAGGTCGTCCAGCGCCCCAGCGGCGCTTATGAGCTTGACGGCGATATGACGATCGACGACTTCCGAGAACTGCTGGAGATCCCGGAAGACGCCCTGGAGGCCGACAGCGAAACCGTCGGCGGCTGGACTGTAGAGACCTTTGGCACTTTCCCTGATCCCGGTACGGTTTTTCAAAGCTCCGGTCTGACGGTAACTGTCCTGCAGATGGACGGGCGCCGTGTGGAAAAAATACTGGTCGAAAAAACGCCTGCCGACAAGGAAGGATCCGCTGAAGACGAAAAAATATAATAAAAACAAATGCCTCTCGAAGCCTTGCATCGAGAGGCATTTGTTTTAGGAATCGTCTCTGATTGTAATCATCACATAGTCTGTAGGAAGCGCCTTACCGTCTTCATCCTTATAGACGCATACGACGTACCAACCGCCCAGTTCCTCCGGGATTCCCCAGATTTCGAAGGTACGCCAGTTGCCGCCGGTGCATTCCAGTCCCGGGAACTGCTCCTGCAGCGTCTCGTCGTCCCAGGCGATCGCCCGATCCTGCTGCGGAGAGAGAAAATACCACTTCGTTTTTTTCATGTTTTCCGCAATCGAAACGAACTGCGTATAGCCATGCAGCTTGACGTTCTCCTGCTGTGGCTGCTGAACGATAACAATTTTGTTTGATCTCTCGCCCCAGTCCACCTTAACAGGCTCCGGGCTGGGCTCCGGCGTTGGTTCCGGCGTGGGCTCCGGTATTTCCGCCTTGTGGAAAATTCGCAAAAGGAGGCATCATACCCACCATCATTTGATTTGGGTCAAAATTTCCTGGCATTACAGGCATAGTCATTTGACTGAAATCCATCCCAGGAACTTGCTGCGGTACCATTATTGGTTGACCATTTTGATCCATCATGAACATCATTGGAATTGGATTTGCTAAGTTTTTCATGTTATCTTCTTTTTTTCTGAGTTCTTCATTCCCATGTGCGAAGGAACATTTATTACCGTATCGACATGTTTTGTCTTTTTCCCAGTTTTTACATATGGCTATTTTATAATTCATCATGTTATTTTGATTCTTATCATTAAATGTTGCCATTGGAGACATTGCTTGTCCTGATGAAGTTCTTAATTCATTATAACCATGGGCAAATTGACATTTATCTCCATAACCGCAACCTTGAGGTGTGCCATAATGTTTGCATAATGAAGTTTTATATCTTGGATTACCTGGTCCCTATAATTTTAAATAAAAAATCTTTGAATTACTTTAAGACTGTTTTGTTTTTCCATATTTGGGTATAATA
>JAFWVV010000071.1 GCA_017518225.1 Oscillospiraceae bacterium
CCGGCTCGGGCTCCGGCTCGGGCTCCGGCTCAGGCTCCGGCTCGGGCTCCGGCTCAGGTTCCGGCTCGGGCTCCGGTTCGGGCTCCGGCTTTGGCGTTGTTTCCGGCTTCGGGGTTTCCGTGGGCTTCGGCCACTTGATATCCTCATCGTGGAGGAAATACTCGCTGTAGGCCTCCTGGATTTTTTCGATCAGATTGCCGTTGGCGTCATAGACGTTGCGGATGCTGCCGGCGATCCAACCGATCTGAACCTCCGGGTATTCCTTGTCGTATTTTTTGTCCCACCAGGAGGTAGGAACGACATAGGTTCCGTCGATGTTGCTGCCCCAGATTTCAAATTTGAGCTCTCTGGTGTCTTTGTTGCAGCTCGCGAGAATTCTAATGGGATAATCCCGATTGTTTTGGAATTTGAAGTCCGGGCCGAGCCAGCTGACGGTGGCGTCCAGACCCTTGGGCAAATAATCGACGGCAAAGTAATGGCAGGTGCGCTCAAGCACCTCGAGGTTGGCGCAGAGCACGGTGTAGTACAGCGTGGAAGAGGCCTGGCAGATGCCGCCGCCGATCTCCTGTACGACCTTGCCGTTATCGTAGGCGGCGGCGTAATCAAAGCCTGCCTCCGCTGTGCGCTGACCGACGGTGCCGTTGAAGGAGAACTCTTCGCCGGGCATCAAAATCAGCCCGTCAAGCTTGTCGGCAACCAGGGCGATGTTGTTGACGCGCCCCATGCCGCCGCCGCAATAGGTGGACTTTTCACCCAAAAGATCGCGAAACAGCAGCTCTTTGAGCGCCTTGGCGCTGATTTCCGGCTCAGGATATTCGATGGGAATCGAGACCATTGCGGCGGCTTCTGCACGCTCCCAGAGCTTTTTCGCCTGCTCCGGATCCATGTGAAAACCGATGACTTCGGGTATGATTTCATCTTTGTCGCGATCATAATAGGCGTTTTGCGGCTCAACGTTAATTCGTTGGGCGAGCGCCTCGAAGTCCGGAGTGGAGACCGCTTCGCGCGAGAAGCTGCAGTTGAGTACGCTGTCGCGGCGGAGCAATGCGGCGCGCACCTGCTCAAGCAGAGCGTCGCGGTCGATGCTCATCTGCCCGCCGCCTTTGAGCATGGTCAGAACCTTCTTTTTCTCGTCGATCTCATAGGCGCCCTCGGCGGTTTTTTCCTCAAAGAGCTGTGCGCCCTCGTCCGTCTTTTCGCGGACGTAGGTCTCGTTGAGCACGATCTCCCGCGGGGAGACGTCTATCGGATGGGACAGACCGTCGAAATAGGTCAGCAGTGCGTCCAGATCGCTGCCCTCGTGGCCGTAGGCATAGGCGAGCTCTGCCAGTTGCTCGGGGGTATAACTGGCGCCGGAATCGTAGTAGTCCAGATCAAAGCTGATGCCGGCGGGCAGATTGACCGTCAGCGTGCCGCTGTTTGTATCGTCCCAGCCCTCGTCGCGCAGTTTTTGCGCGACCTGCTCACGGCTCAAACCGCCCACGGACAGATCGCCGATGCGCACGTTCTTAAAGGTAGTTTCGCTTGTCAACAGGCGATGCCCGGCGACGACGGCAGCGATGGCGCCGCCGATCACGAGCAGCAGCAGTGCGCACAGCGTCACAGCAAAGCCGATTTTTGCGGCACGGCGGCGCTTTTTGGAGCGGCGTTTTTTCTTTTTCTTGCTCGGCGGCCCTTTTTTTCTGACGGGCTTCGGCTCCGCGCCGCTTTCGTCCGGCAGCTCCGGTTCGACCGGCGCCGACGGCTCGGAAGCTTCGACAGGCGCGGCTACCCCTGCCTCGACGGCGGCAAGGATTTCGTCTTCTATTTCTCTCGGTTTGTTATCCACGGCTTATTCCTCACTGATTTTCTTTTTATATAATTCCTCAAACAGCTCTTCCTCGCTCAAGGGAATGCGGATCTTTTCCTCGGCCTCGTAAGCCTCGCTCAGCCAGGGGGTGCCCTCGATGCGCCCGCTCGCCTGCGACTCCAGCAAAATGCCGATCAGCGTATTGGAGATCAAAAAGCCCGGTACGGTAAAGTGCCAGCGCCCGTCCTCCTCGCAGACGGTCCAGCCTTTCTCGCGGAAGGCCTCCAGCGTGCGTTGGATGGGTTTCCAGTTGCTCTGGCAGCGTACGCGGTATTCCGGCTCGGAGATGCCGCGCGAGGTGCGCATGCCGAGCATGATGTATTCAACTGCACGCTCGAGCGTGTCGATGACCTGATACTCGTCGGTGACGCTGAGCTTGCGCTGCACGCCGCTGATGTAGCGGCGCAGATCCTTGAGAAAGCTGTAGCGCAAATTACCGACGCTGGAGTGCGCGCCCGGCCCAAAGCCCATGTAATCGTCCAGTCGCCAGTATTTCAGGTTGTGCCGGCTTTCAAAGCCGGGGGCGCAAAAGTTGGAGATCTCATATTGCTGATAGCCGTGCCGATTGAGCATCTCCGCGGCATAGCAGTACATGTCCGCCTGTTCATCCTCGCTCGGCAGGATGGGCGAGTTGCGGTAGGCGGCGTACATCGGCGTGTCCGGCTCCAGCTTGAGCGCGTAACAGGAGATGTGTTCGGGGTGCAGCTCCACCACGCGCGCCAGCGATTCAGCCCAGTCGCTCTTGGTTTGGCTCGGCAGGCCGTAGATCAGATCGACGCTGATGTTGTCGAAGCCCGCGAGGCGCGCATTGTAGACGGTCTGCTGTGCCTGCTGAAAATTGTGGCGGCGGCCGATCAGCTTCAGCAGGTTGTTGTCCGTTGCCTGTATGCCGATGCTCAGCCGGTTAAAGCCCTCGCCGCGCAACAGGCGCAGGGCGTTGAGGCTGGTGCTGTCGGGGTTGACCTCCACGGTCACCTCCGCGTCGAGGCGGACGTTGCCGTTGAGCTTGACGGCGTTGAAGATTTCACAGAGGCGGTCGGCGCCGTAAAAGCTCGGCGTACCGCCGCCGAAGTAAACGCTGTCTACCTCATATTGTTTGATGCTCGGGCCGGATTCATCCAAATGCTCCAGCAGAGCGTCCTGATAGGCGGGAATCAGACCCTCGCAGCCGGCCAGCGAATAGAAATCGCAGTAGCTGCATTTGCTGGCGCAAAAGGGGATGTGGATATAAATGCCCAGGCGATTTTTCATAGGCGATTCTCCTCTTACGGGGCTTAAAACAGCTTGGAAACGAGAGAAACAAAGGCGGCGGGGTCTTCGATTTCGCAGCCGGCCATCATCTCGGCGAGGGCTTCCAGAATTTTGGCAAGCTCGGCAGCTCTGTCGCGCTCGCCCGCATCATAGGCTTTCTTCAGCGCCTCGACGGCGATATGCTCAGCGTTGAGCTCCAGCACGCGCGTGGCGCGCAGCTTGCGCATCTGCTCGTTGGGGCCATGGCGGAAATACTTTTCCATTTCCAGCGTGATGCCGCCCTCGGTGGTCAGACAGCAGGGCAGCGCGGCAAGCTTGCGGCTGAGACGCACGGCGCTGACTGTGCCGCCCAGCGATTCCTTGACAAAATCCAGCAGCTCGCGGTTTTCAAGGTCGCGCTCCTCGGCCGCTTTTTTCTCTTCCTCTGTGTCAAAGCCGAGATCGTCGGTCACGACGTTGCAAAAGCGTTTGCCGTCCTGCTCCTGCAGGTTTTCGAGCACTACCTCGTCCAGCGGCCCGGTCAGGTACAGCAGCTCGTAGCCGCGAGAGCGCACCTGCTCGCACTGGGGCAGGCTCATCGCGTGCTTGAGCGTGTCGGAGCTGGCGTAGTAGATGACCTGCTGGCTGTCCGGCATGGCCTCGACGTATTCCTTGAGGGTGAGCTGCTTGTCCTCCGAGGTATAGAAGAGCAGCAGATCGCGCAAAAAGTCCTTATAGCGGCCGTATTCGTCGCAGACGCCGGCCTTGATGTGCGTACCGAAGCTGCGCCAGAAGCTCTCGTACTTCGGCCGGTCCTCGCGCAGCAGCTTTTCCAGCTCGCCTTTGATCTTTTTTTCGAGGCTGCGGCCGATCAGCTTGAGCTGGCGGTCGTGCTGCAGCATCTCGCGAGAGATGTTCAGTGACAGGTCGGGGGAGTCCACCACGCCCTTGACAAATTCAAAATACTCGTTGACGAGCTTGTCGCAATGCTCCATGATCATCACGCCGTTGGCATAGAGCGTGATGCCGCTTTTGTGCTCGCCGGTATAGGCCAGCTCGCGCGCCTCGCCCGGCACAAACAGCAGCGCCTTGTAGGACACGTTTCCCTCCGCGCTGACGCGCAAAAGCGCGCAGGGCTCCTTTTCTTCATGCTGCTTTTCCTTGTACCACTGGATGCAGTCCTCGTCGGAGACCTCGTCTTTGGGACGCTGCCAGATTGGCACGCGGGAGTTGATGATCTCATTTTCGATGATCGTGCGATATTCGTATTTGGGCTTGCCCTCGTCGTCGGTCTCGCCGGTCTCCACGCGCTCCTGCCGCTCCATGTCCATACAAATCGGCCAGCGCACGTAATCGGAGTACTTTTTCACCATGGCCTTGATTTTCCACTTTTCCAGGTAGGAGCCGTAGATCTCCTCCTCGGTGTCGGCCTTGATGTGCATGATCACGTCCGTGCCGACGCCCTCGCGCTCGACGGGCGTGACGGTGTATCCGTCGGCGCCGCGGCTTTCCCAGCACACGCCCTGCGCTTCGCCGTATTTTCGGGAAATGACGGTGACGCGGTCGGAGACCATGAAGGCGGAATAAAAGCCGACGCCGAATTGACCGATGATGGAAACGTCCTCGCCGCCCTGCGCCTTTTCCAGCTCGCCCTTGAACTGATAGGAGCCGCTCTTGGCGATGACGCCGAGATTGGCCTCCGCCTCGGATATGCTCATGCCGATGCCGTTGTCGCGCACGGTGATGGTGCGCGCAGCCTTGTCCACGAAAATGTCAATGCGGAAATCCTCGCGGTTTAAGCCTACGCCGTCGTCGGTCAGCGAGAGATAACAAAGCTTGTCGATCGCGTCGGACGCATTGGACAGGATTTCGCGCAGAAAAATCTCCTTGTTGGTGTAAATGGAGTTAATCATCAAATCCAGCAGCCGTTTGGATTCTGCCTTGAATTGTTTTTTTGCCATGGAACGCTCGGCCTCCCAAAGAACATGATTTACATAACTATATATTATAACACAAACTTTTTTTATTTCAACCAATCCGTCAATTTTTGAGATTTTTTCAGAATTATTCAGAATTTTGCGCTAATTCTATTTCCATGAAAAAGGAAGGGCGTGTTGCAAAATGCGCTTTTGGGGCTAAAGTCACAAAAGAACATCTCAATAAAGTTACTGGGAACCGCCGGTTTTGGCGGTTCCCAGTAACTTTTCTCGCAAATACTTTTTGAAATATATATTTTGCAACACGCCCTTGACGATAGATACTCTATATTTCAGTGCTCGATCCCCTTGAGCAGTTCGCGCAAAAGGCGATACAGGGTCTGCGTATCTTCCGGAGAAAGTACGATATGCCCGGCCATGATGCCGGGGATGGGGAGCGCACACTCGCGCAGCGCCTGACCGTCATCCGTGACTTCGACCAGCAGCACACGTTCGTCCGACATGCTCCGGCGGCGGCGAACAAAGCCTTTGGCCTCCAGGCTCTTGAGCACCGGCGTCAGTGTGCCGGAGTCCAGATACAGCTTTTCGCCAAGCTCTTTGACGCTCAGCTGCCGGTGTTCCCAAAAGCACATCATCGCCAGATACTGTGTATAAGTCAAATTCAACTCATCCAGAAGCGGTCGATAGAGCTTGATGGTCTCCTTGGCGGCTACATACAGGGGAAAACAGAGCTGGTTGTCCAGCTTCAATGGATCAAACTTATCCATGTGCATTCGATCCTCCCTTTTTTAGGTTGTGTGCCTTGGAGCGGCAGCGGCTTACTGCTCCGCCGTCTGGCGCTGATAGGCTTCGCGCACGGCGCGGGCAAGCTGGTCGGCACAGGAGCTGTCGCGCGGACCGCAGGTGTTGCCGCGCAGCTTTTGTTCAATTTCGTCAACGTGCAGACCCTCGACCAAAATGCCGATGGCCTTCAAATTGCCGTTGCAGCCGCCGGTAAAACGCACGTCGTGTACGACGTCGCCGTCCAGACGAAAACGGATCTCGGAGGAGCAAACATCCTTGGTTTTGTAACTGTATTCCATGGTAATCCATCCTTTCTCCCACGCCGCATAGAAGCGCAGCGGCTGACAGGAACTGTGAAATTCGGTTGCGGGCAATTCGATTATATCGACCCCGGCGGATTTGTCAAGTAGAAAGCGGGCAAAAGAGAGAAACGTGAGGAGAATTTCTGGTTGACGGAAAGGCGGAAAAAGGGTAAAATAATTTGATTTCACTCGCAAAGGAGGCGCAGGCATGGCGACAGAGAACAAAAAAGGCGCGCAATCCGTGATCCTGACGGCCTCCGGCGCAGAGGAAGCGCTGCGAGAGGCGCGAATGCTTGCGATGACGCTTCTGTGCGAGCGAGGAGGCGAAGCGCCCTGTCGGCTTTGCCCCGCCTGCCGGAAGATCGAGGCGGAGATCCATCCGGATCTTATCATTGTGCGCCGCGAGAAGAACGACAAGGGGCAGGAGCGCCGCGAGATCACCGTAGATCAGATCCGCGCGATCAGCAAGGACGCCTGGATTATGCCCAATGAGGCTGCACGCAAGGTCTATGTAATCCTTGACGCGGACAAAATGAACCTCTCTGCGCAGAATGCCGCGCTGAAGCTGCTGGAGGAACCGCCCAACGGCGCCGTGTTCCTTCTCTGCGCCGCCAACGCCGCGCTGCTGCTGCCGACCGTGCGCTCGCGCTGCGTGGTACGCCGGGTGGTCGGCGCGGAAAACGCGCCGGACGCCGAGAGCGGAGAGCGGGCGGAGGTCTTTTTGCGGCTGCTTGCGGCGGGGGATCGTCTGAAGCTGCTGCGCTGGTGTGTCAAGCAGGAGGGGATGGACGGGCGCGAGGCGCAGTCCTTTTTTGAGGCGCTGCGGGCGCTTTTGGCAGAGCTGCTATGCCTGCGCCGGACGGATATAAAGCTGGACAGACGGCAGCTGTTTCAGATGGACGCGCTGTCGGAACGCTGTACGGTCTATTTGCGCGCAAACGTGAGTGTCAAACACATATTTGGACTGCTGGCGGCGGATGCGCCGCTCGGCAGCGGAAACAGAGGATAAAGCATTGATTGAAGTTGTCAGTATTAAATTCAAAAACCGGGGCAAGGCCTATTCCTTTGATCCCCGGGGGCTTCGGGTGAAGGCTGGAGACAAGATCGTCGTCGAGACCTCCAAGGGACTGGAGTTGGCCGACTGCAGCCAGGGAAACCACAGCGTAGAGGAGTCTGCGGTGGTGCGTCCCCTGCGCCCGGTGGTGCGTCTGGCGACGGCGGCGGATTTGCGCGTGGCGGAAATCAACGCCAAGCGCGAGGCCGAGGCCAAGGAAATCTGCCGGGAAAAGATCGCCGAGCACGGGCTGGATATGAAGCTGGTGGACGCGGAGTGCAGCTTTGAGGGCAATAAGCTGACCTTTTTCTTCACCTCGGAGGGGCGTGTGGATTTTCGGGAGCTGGTCAAGGATTTGGCCGGGATCTTCCGTACACGCATCGAGCTTCGACAGATCGGTGTGCGCGATGAGGCCAAGATGCTCGGCGGTATCGCCATCTGCGGACGGCCCTACTGCTGCGGGCAGTTTTTGGAGGATTTTGAGCCGGTGAGCACCAAGATGGCCAAGGTGCAGTCGCTCTCGCTTAATCCGGCGAAGATTTCCGGCAGCTGCGGACGCCTGATGTGCTGCTTGCGTTACGAGCAGGAAGCTTATGAGGATCTGATAAAGAAAGTGCCCAAGCAGGGCGCCTTCGTTGAGACCAAGGACGGCTACGGCACCGCCGTGCAGGTCAATCTCCTGCGGCAGACGGTCAAGGTGCGGCTGGACGCCGATAACGACGACACGCTGCACCTCTACCAGTCCCACGAACTGGCTGCCGTCCCCGGCGGGCGTCCGCGCGACGGCGAGGAGCCGCCGCACGTGCTGCACTATGTACCGCAGCCGGAGGAGCCCGAAGAGAAAGAGGATGAGTGGCGTTTGCCGATTCTTTATGCTTCCGATGCGGAGGAGCCGGAGAGCGAGGGCAAGAGCGAGAAAAAGCGCTCGCACCGTCGCAGAGGGCGCTCAAAGGGCAAGGCGAATCCGACCGGGGAGGAGACCCCGGCTGCAAAGCAGACGGTTACGCCGGTACAGAAAAAAGAGAGCGGGAAAAAGCCCGGCGGAAAACCGGAACAGGGCGGCAAGGGCACGGTTACGGTGAAGCCTGTGCGCCAGGAGCCAAACGGTGAAGACGGCGAGGGCAAGAAAAAGGAAAGCCGCCCGCGCCGCCGTCGCGGCGGAAACAAGCCGAAAGAAGAATCATAATGCACATCGGGCGAATGATACGGAGAATCATTCGCCCGATGTGCATTGCAAGGATTAAAGGTGAAGAGGGGGCTCCCGCCCCCTCTCGGCGCTCTCCCCCTGCTTGTCTTTCCCTTTCCGCATAGCTTTGTCTACGGTCTGAGGAGCACGTGGTTTGCCACGTGCTCCTTTGTATTCAGTATATTCGGCTTCTTCTTTTTGCGCTATGCCAGAAATTGACACAGAGCCGATATATAGGGCAAACGAAATCAAGCGTCCCCGGCGGTCTGCTTGACCTGAAAGAGCGTTACGCTTTTCAGCATTTGATGGATATCTGCCTGAACCTTTGCGTAGTAGCGGTTGATCCATCGCTCCGGCGTGTTATCAATGGACGGACAGATTACCATGGAATTCTCCGTCGCTTTCATAATGTCATAAATGCTGATATCCTGCGGCTTTCGTGCCAGACAATAGCCGCCCTTTATCCCGCGTGTGCTGAACACCAAATCGTTTTTGCACAGAACGTACAAAACACGCCGCATCATTTTGTCAGATATTCCGATTTGTTTGGACAGCTCCATCGCTGATAGAGGGCTGTTTTCTGCGTCGGCAAGCTCAATCAACACGCGAATTGCATAATCCGTTGTATTGGTGATTTTCATATGGGGATTACTCCTTTTGTTGTCATAAAAAATGGTGTGAACGCTCAATGGGGCGCGCGTTTTTTCCACCCGGTCGCCCCGCGATGTGCGGCGCAGTTCTTAGATTTCCTTGCGTGAAATGAAATAAAATATAAGTTGTTTTTTCGAGTGCATTTTATACAAATTATGGTAATTTGTCAAGGAAAATTTGTCGTTTATGCGCGCAATGCCGTATAAACGGTCTGCGCGGTGGAGCAGGGAGGCGGAAAAAACGCGGCAAAAAAAAGAAAAAACGCCGAGAATTCAGCGTTTTTTCATACTGCTTGTGTCCAAGCGCTTTGATGACATTTTGCGATGAGTGATTTACCCGGCACAAATTCATCTCAAAGCTTTGTACTCGTCCAATACATCTCCCGATGAAGAAAGAGATAACTGGATAGCTGCGGAATAGAAGCTTGTGAAGGATAGACGAGCAGGAAAAGAGGGCGTTTATTGTTCGCCGCAGCCGTCGGCCTCGGTGGCCTGAACGATCTGCTCAAAGTCTACGATCTCGGCGTCAAGCACGTCGCCTGCCTGCGCGGTCTCCAAGTCCTCGCGCAGCGCGCGAAGCTCCGCTTCTTTTTCCTGGCGGCGTGTAAGAATTTCCTGTGCTTGAGCAAAAAGCCCGGCGTAGCACGCGTCGGGTGCGTTCGCGTTTTGCTCAAAAAAGAGTTTGCCGAGGGCGGCATAGGTTTTGTTCAGCTCCTCGTTGGCGCTCCGGATGGCCATAGAAAGTTTGGCCGCCTGGGCGTAGCTTTTGGCGCGCTCAGCGCCGCGGTCATAAAGCTCCTTAACGCCGCTCCTGTCCGAGACATCGCGGATTTTGTCGCCCAGAGACTGTATCGTGCTGCTGAAAAGATCCCTGTAGCTTGCCATGATTACGCCTCCTGTTGATCCTTTTCTTCCCAATGACGATTGACGTGCAATTCACGCGGATGATGCGTTCGACGCCCCAAAATGAGGAGCAGCGCGAGCGCGCCGAGACTGATGATGATGCTCAACAGCTGCGACACGCGCAGACCGGTGCTGCCAATGTACAGACTGTCGGTGCGCAGCCCTTCGATCCAGGTGCGGCCGAGTCCATAGGCGAAAAAGTAGATGAGGGCAGACTGCCCGTCATAACGCCGCCGTCCTTTTCCCTCCCATAACAGCAAAAACAGGAAAATGCCGAGATTCCACAGGCTCTCGTACAGAAAGGTCGGGTGCACGTAAACCGTCTCGCCGCCCGGCGGTGTCAGACCCATGCGGCAAAAAATATCGGTCACGCGCCCAAAGGCCTCGCGATTCATGAAGTTGCCCCAGCGTCCGATGATCTGCCCGATCAGCAGCCCGTGCACCGCCAGATCCATCATGGCGGGCACCGAGATGTTTTTGCACCGGCAAAAGAGCCAGAGCACCAGAACGCCCATAATCACGCCGCCGTAAATGGCAAGACCTCCGTCGCGCACACCGAGGATTTCACCGGGATGGGCGAGATAGTAATCCAGCCGAAAGGCTACGTAGTACAGCCGTGCGCCGACGATGACGAGCGGAATCAGCCAGAGCATCATGTCATAAAAGCTGTCCGGCCGGATGCCGTAGCGCGGCGCGCGGTGCGCACAGTACAGGATCGCCAGCAGAAACCCGAACGCAATCAGCACGCCGTAAAAATAGATGGTAAAGCCGAACACGGAAAAGCTCGCCGGAGGATTGAACGAAAAATCGCCCAGCATCGGAAAGCTGACGGCTGCGTCGCGCTGCATATTTTCAATCAAAAACAATGGCATGGTCATTCTTCCTCTTCTTTGTGGTCTTTGTCCGCTTCGGCCGGGGTCGACAGATAGATCATATCGCAGTCGAGGCTGTCGGCGACGGCGCACAGCTCCTCGCGCCTTACTTCGGCGCAGAGTGCGGAAAGCTCCGCCGGGCCGTAGTCCAGACCGAGCAAGAGCTGGGAGAACCAGAAGCGCTCCAGCGTCTGCGGATCGGCCTCCTGTTCAAGCAGCGCCTCGGACGCACCGCGGCGAGCGCGCTCCAGGCGTTCGTCGCTGAAGTCCCCGGCGCGCAGCAGCGCAAGCTGAGACAAAACGAGTTCCCGGGCGTCATCGTCCGAGAGCGAGACGAGCAGCAGACCCTTGTGTATGTCCAAAAGCACCTCCGGCGCGTGCCCCTGCGGCAGAGAAGCAGCGAGCGTCTGGGAAACCAGCTCCCGAAATACGGACAGCGCCGCCTGGTCGGGATCCTCCATGACGCTGCCGAGCCGCCAGCCGATGACGAGATGGGCTTGTCCGTCCTCACTCTGTTCGTGCAGTACCCGCGGCTGATCCTCCAGTGCGTTCATACGCAACTGTGTGCCAAGTTCCAGGTCAATCTCACCGCGCGGCAGCGTGGCGAGCACCTCACGCAATACGGCAGCCAGCCGTTTTTTGTCCGCGTTGCCGCAGTAGAAGATCTCCACGGGACAGACGGGCAACAGGGTGCGATAGTGTTTGCTGAGCTTTTGATAGCGGATGGCGTCCGCGTCCTCGGCGCTGCCGCAGCGGCCGATGGCAAAATCCTCGCAGCAGCACATCTCCGCCAGGCAGCGCGCTGCGGCGTCCGGACGGCGCAGCGCGGCGGCAAGCTTGTCGCGCTCGGCGTCTACATAGCCCGGCAGCAAAAGGCCGCCGCGGGTTTCGGGATTGAGCAGCAGCTCGCCCAAGAGCTCGCAGACGGGGCGCAGAGAGTCCGCGTCGGCGGGAAGCGCCGCGCAAAAGCCGAGCGCCTGAATTTCACCGGCCAGCCGCACCGAGGCTTCAATCGTGGCGTCCAGTTTCGCCAAGCGCGCCTCCAGCGCCGCCTCGTCGCCGTAGCGGGCGCAGCCGCGCCGCAGCACGGCTGGCAGCAGCGCGTTCATTGCCGCGCTCTCTCGTGTCAGCTGCGTCAGCAAATGGATGCTCAGACAGGCCTTTTCGGCTTTTTTATCGTGCAGATGGTTCAGCCAGACGCCATCCAAAAGCTCGATCCGGGTCATTTCCATAGCGGCACCTCCCATGCTTGTTATTTGCTGAATATTATAACATATCGTGTGCGGGAATGGTAGTCTTCCGTCTGTAAAAAGGAAGAAAAACCGGAGAGACCGGCACAAAGCGATCTCTCCGGCGAAAAAAGCTAACAGGCTTCGATCTCTTTCACCAGCATGTCCTGACCGGAGACGGGCGTCAGGCTGTGGCTGCCGCAGAAGGGGCAGCGCATGCTGTTGAGGTCAATGCGAAACTCCTTGTCACAGTCCATGCAGCTGGCAATGCCGGGCACGGTTTCAATAACGAGCGCGGCGTCCTGATACTCGGTGCCGTCGGTCACTGCCGTCCAGCAGTCGGTCATATAGTGGGGCACCACGCCGGAAAGCTCTCCGATCTCCAGCGTAATCTTTTCCACGTGCGTCAGCGCTTCCTTTTTCGCCACGTCGCGTACCATGCGCAGCAGCGCGTCGCAAAGTCCCAGCTCGTGCATGGCGCTTAACCCTTAACGGCCTTGCCGATGATCTTGCCGGTCTTTTTGACGAGGTGCTCGGCGACCTTGAAGGGCATGGTCTCAAACGAGCCGGCCTGCCAGTTGCGCACGTGGCGCAGACGGATCGCATCAAAGGCGCACTTGGTGGTGCACTGGCCGCAGCCGATGCACATGTACTCGTCCACCTTGGTGGCGCCGCAGCCGAGGCAGCGGGCGCATTCCTTCTTGACCTGCTCCTCGGTGAAGCTTACGCGCGCGTCGGAGAAGGTTCTGGCCTTGGCTTTGTTGTAGCCGGGCACCTGCCGCTTGCCGGAGTCGAAGCCCTCGACAGGCAGAGCAATGTTGCTCTTGTCCAGCGCACGGTACTCGCGGCGGTCGCGGCCCATGGTCAGGGTCTGGCCCTCGTGTACAAAGCGGTGCAGGGAGATCGCGGCCTCCTTGCCGGCGGCAATGGCGTCGATGGCAAATTTCGGGCCGGTATATACGTCGCCGCCGACGAAGATATCCGGCTGCGCGCTCTGGTACGTGAGGGGATCGGCGAGGGCGAGACCCTTCTTGTCGGTTTTCAGCTCGCCGACGTCCAGCTTGCCCCAGTCAACGGTCTGACCGATGGCGCCGATGACGGCGTCAACCTCAAGGCGCTCAAATTTGCCGGTGCCGATCGGCCTGCGGCGTCCTTTTTCGTCCGGATCGCCCAGCTCCATGATTTCGACCATGAGCGCCTTGACGCGGCCGTTTTCACCGATGATCTCGGACGGCGCGTTCAGGAAGCGGAACTGTACGCCCTCCTCCATCGCTTCGGCGACCTCGTCGCGGTCGGCGGGAAGCTCCGCCTCCGTGCGGCGGTAGATGATGAAAGTCTCATCCGCGCCGAGGCGAAGCGCGGTACGGCAGACGTCCATGGCGACATTGCCGCCGCCGATGACGGCGCAGCGCTTGCCGAGCTTGAGCTCATGGCCAAGGTTGACCTCGCGCAAAAAGTCCACGCCGCCGAACACGCCCTCGAGCTCTTCACCGGGCAGGTTCAGCTTCGCGCTTTTCTGTGCGCCGATGGCAAGATAGAAGCCCTGAAATCCCTCTTCACGCAGTTGCTGGATCGTCACGTCCTTGCCGACCTCGACGCCGCACTTGAATTCCACGCCCATCTCTTTGAGAATGTCGATCTCCGCGTTGAGCACATCCTTTTCCAGCCGGAAATTGGGGATGCCGAGCGTCAGCATGCCGCCGGGAACCGGATTGCGGTCAAAGACGGTGACGGGGTAGCCCTTCTCCGCCAGATAGTAAGCGCAGCTGATGCCGGCAGGTCCGGCGCCGATGACGGCGATTTTCTGCGGGTAGGGGCGGCCGATCTGGTTAAGCAGGGGCGGGACGTAGCGGGTCTGCTCGTTGAGGTCATGGTCGGCGATGAAACGCTTCACCTCGTCGATCGCGACGGCTTCATCCACGTCGCCGCGGGTGCACTCGGCCTCACAGCGCTTGTTGCAGATGCGCCCGCAGACGGCGGGCAGCGGGTTTTCTTTTTTGATGAGCTTGAGCGCGTCGGTGTAGCGCCCTTGCGCGGCCAGCTTCAAATAGCCCTGCACGGCAATGTGCGCGGGGCAGGCGGTCTTGCAGGGGGCGGTTCCGGTCTCGACGACGTCCTGGTGATTTTCGCGGTAGCCCACGTTCCAGGCGCGTTTGCCGATGAAGGTCTCGCTGAGCTTGGCGTAGCTGCTCTCCTTGAGCGGCGTCTGGGTGCACAGCTTCTGACCGAGCTTAAGCGCGTTGGCCGGACAGTTTTCCACACACTGACCGCAGGCAACGCATTTGCTCTCGTCCACCTCGGCGACGTAGTTGGAGCGGATGACGTCGCGCGCGCCGAACATCAGGCCGACGCGCAGGCCAAAGCAGGCGCAGGCGCAGCAGTTGCAGATCGCGGCGCTCTCGCCGGCCTCCTCGATGTTGGGCATATCGTGCATGAGGCCGTTGTCCTCGGCGCGCTTGATGATCTCCAGCGCCTCCTCGCGCGTGATCTCACGGGCGCGTCCGGTGCGGATGTAATGCTCGGCGCCCTTGCCCATCTGGATGCACATCTCCTCATCCAAATGCCCGCAGCCGTCACCCAGCGAGCTGCGCGAGGCACGGCAGGAGCAGGGGGAGACGGAGAAGACGTCGTATTTGTTGAGGTAGTAGGACAGCTTGTCGTAGTCCTCGGCGTCGGGAATGTCACGAATGGCGTCCTCCACCGGGACGACGCGCATCAGGCCGTAGCCGTTGGGCAAAATCGGGGTCATGTTCTGCATGCGGATGCGGGTGTATTCCTCGAAGGCGCGCCCGACCTCCGGGTGCGTTTTCAGCAGCTCCTGATTGTTGACCAGCATCTCCATAATGCCGGGGGCGAAGATCTGCATGTAGTAGCGGTCTTTGCCGTCGGTCCGGTCACGCGTGCAGCGGAACACGCCGATCCAGGCCAGATGCTTGGCGAGCTTCTCCACTTCCTCCACGCTTTTGCCGGTTTTGGCGGCGAGATATTCGGCCGTGCGCTCCTTGCGCAGTCCGGCGGCGATGGCGACGTCCGCTTCGTCGTCGGTCAGAATACTGGCTAGCGAATAGTACTCCGGGGCATTTTCGTCGATCTTGTTGACCATGCCGGTCAAACCGCCGACGACCTTGCAGAGCTTGACGATTTTCGGTCTCAATGCAGCCATATGTAATCTCTCCCGTTCATTTTTTGACGAAACGACGTCCAGCGCCGTTTCAGATGGTCTTAATAAATTATAATAGGATATCCCCGTGAAAAAAGCAAGAGATACCTGCTTTTTTCACGAGGTTTTTGTTGAAAATCACGAAAAGATCTCGCGCGCGGCGCGCAGATACCAGCCGGCCGAACCCGTGTACCAGCTCCAGCCGGCCTCGCCCTCGTGCCCGGGCGCCGTGTAAAGGTCCGCGGCAAGCACGTAGGGCTCTGCGGCGTAGACGGCCCCGTCGTGCGTTTCGGGCAGCAGCATGCGCATGAGCTCCTTTGCCTCTGCGCTCCGGCCGCTGCGGTGCAGAGCCAGCGCCAGCCAGATCGCGCCGTGGGTGTACTGACCGCCGTTTTCCCGAAAGCCTTCGCCGTAGGAGCTGATATAACCGGGGCTGCGTTCGTCGGGGGCGTAGGGCGGCGTGAACAGCCGCACAAGCCCATGCTCACGGTCAACGAGCGCCTTTGCCGCCTGCTTGAGCGCGTCGGCGCATTTTTCGCGGCTGCCAAAGCCGGAGAGCACCGCCCAGCTTTGTACGGTGGCGTCAATGCGTCTTTCCCCGCCGAGAATGCTGCCGTCCGGCCAGTAGCCGCGCAGATAGTGTCCGTCGGTGAAGGCGGCGTCCGCGGCACGGCCGACGCGGGAGGCAAGTTTTTGATAACGCTCTGCGCCGGGGGCGTCAAGCCGTTGTAAAAGCGCGGCAAAGCGCGCAGCGCAGTGCGCGAGGAAAAAGCCCAGCCAGACGCTCTCACCCGCGACGCGGTCCAGCCCGTCGTTCCAGTCGCCGCTGCCCATGAGAGGCAGACCGTGCCGTCCAAAGCCGCGCGCCAGACAGCAGTCGAGCGCGGCGCGGGCGTGATCGAGCACGCTGGCCCGGTTTTCAGAGACCGGCGGCGTCTCGTAGCGATCGCGTTCGTCCTCGCGCAGCGGCGGAGAACTGATAAAGGGCTCCTCCTGCCGGCACAGCGACAAATCGCCGCCGCCCTCGGCCCATTCGCACAGCGCCCATGGCAGCCAGAGCAGATCGTCCGAGCAGCGGCTGCGAAGACCACGGTCGCCGGAGGGATGCGCGTGCCACCAGTGCATCACATCGCCCTCCACGTACTGGTGACGGCAGGCGTCGAGGAGACGTTCGCGCAGATAGCGCGGATCGAGACAAAAGGCGTTGGCCGCGTCCTGCAGCTGATCGCGGAAGCCGTAGGCTCCGCCGCGCTGATAGAGGCTGCAGCGCGCAAGCAGACGGCAGGCAATGGTCTGGTAGGCCGCCCAGCCGCCGAGATAGCGCGCGAGCGCGCCGTCTTGTTCCGGCAGCGCGGGCGGCGCGCAAAGCGCGGCCCAATGGCTTACGGTGCGGCTGATGGCGGACAGGGCGGAGGCGCTCTGACACAGGGCGCGCAGCGTATTTTTATTACAGCAGCCGCAGCCGAGCACCGTCAAGTGTGCGGTCTGAATCCGCAGATGCATGGCGGCGGGCGCGTATGCGCCCTCGCAGTGCGCGGCCTGGCCGGCATAGGCGTAATACGGCTGCTCCGGCAGCCAGGCGTCCGGGTTTTCCATGGAAAAGATCTCGCCGTCCCAGCTGCAGCGGATGCTCTCCGGCCGGTAAAAGTGCTGCGCCCAGTGCAGCGTCAGCCCTTCGGCGCCCTCGATCAGCAGCAGACGCGTGTTGGTATCCGGGGGGACAAAGGCGCGGGTTTTGACACGCCTGTCGCCGAGCTGCTTGTCCCAAACGGCCAGTCCCGGTTCATAGGAGACCGTGCAGGGCAGGCCGTCGTTTGCGGCGAAGAGGCTCACCGCGCGTCCCTGCCAATCCAGCCAGATCGCCTCGCCAAAGGGCGAATCCTCGGGCAGCAGCGGCGGTACGGTCAGGGGCATTTCCCGGGCGTTATCCAGCCAGAGGAAACCGCTGCCGCTCTCGCTCGTCAGCCAGCCGAAGCGCCCGTTTGTCAAAATTTGCTGCCAGGGGCGCGCCGGGAGAGCGCCGCCGCAGGCAAACCGCAGACCGCGCTCCGTCCAGATCGGATGCGGCACGCCTGAGGCAGCGCGTGATTGGCCGAGATCGGGCAGACGCAGGACGGGCGCATCTGTCGCCGTCTGTCCGACGCAAAAGGCCGCGCGGCTTTCCACTACGTCGGCAGCCTCCAGCGGCAGCAGGTGTACGCCGCCTCGCGCGCCGAGCAGCGGTTCCAGATCGTAGTGGGCGAGGGTGCGCGTGATGCTGCGGCGGAAGGGCTGGCGGTATTCGCCGTCTTCGCCGCTGAGATAGACAAGCTCCGCTTCCAGTCCGGCGCTGCGCAGCAGCAGAAAGCGCGAGAGCAGCGCCTCCGCCTCGCGCTGTTCGCTGCGGCAGCAGAGAATCGGCAGCTCGCCGGAAAGCCCCAGCGCCCAGAGCGCCGACAGCGGCGCCGCCGCCGAAATGCGCGGCTGCGTTAAGACCGGCAGCAGCGCCATGGCCTGCCCGATTTCGTCGGGGCTCATGCCCAGCAGCGTCGCCGCGCCGCCGATCATGCGCCCGCGCTCGGTGTCGCCGGACTCCAGCAGCCGCCCGGCGCCGGCAAAGGCCGCCTCGGCGCTCGCCGCGACGCAGAGCGCGAAGCGAAGCTCCTGTTCCTCGCCGCCACGCAGCCGGAGCGTGAGCCCGGCGCGCACCATGGGGCGGGAGAGAAATCCAAGACCGCCGTTTTCGTCGGCGGAGACCTCATCGAGCGGCTGTGTGGCGCGCAGGCAGAGCCAACATTCCGGCTGCTCATTGCGAGAAAGCCGCCGGATCAGCAGCGCGCCGTCGCGCATCGTCGCGTGCAGGCCCAGCCGCCAGAAGGCGGCGTGGCTCTCCCAGTCGCTTTTTCTGGCGAGTACGGGGCGAAAGCGCAGCGTCAGGCGCAGGGCGTCGTCATGAAAGGTGCGCAGGCGCAGCAGACGGCATTCGCCCCGGTCGGTGGCGGAGACGAAGACCGAGGCTGTCAGGGAAAAGCGTTCCCGCTGCAGCGTCCACGAAGCGAGATCCTCCTGAAAGCACCAGTCGTCTACCGCGCCCGGGAGCAGCTGCGTGCCCTCGAGATATAATGCCGGCGCGCCGTCATAGGGCAAAAAGTCCTCGGAAGAGCCGACTGCGCCGCCGCGCTCATCCAGCAGCAATCGGTAGACGCCGTTGGAGAGCAGCGCCATGCTGCGATCCTCCCGACGACCGCGCTGCAGCCAGCGTCCGGCCTGTACGCGCTCCTCCCGCGCCTCGGGCGAGGCCCGGCGGCGCAGCGGCGCGCCGTCGCCCGGCTGCTCCTGCAGCAGCAGCGCGTGGGCGCTCATGCGCGCATCGTCAAAGAAGCGGCGGCGGAGGCTGTCCTCGCACAGGGCGTTGGCGGCGGCAAGCAGGCTCATGCCCGCGTGGTGCGCCATCGTACAGGCGACGATCTCACCCTCGTCGCTGCGGCAGCGTCCCGGCGTCAGATCCAGTGCCTCCATAAAGCCCCAGCGGCCGAGCGTGCCGCGCCGCTCCAGACGGCGCAAATTCTGCACGGCAGCGCGGGGCGAGACTGCCAGCGCCAAAAAGCTGGCGTAGGGAGCCAAAACGCGCTCGCTGTCCGTGCTGCGCCGCAGCGCCAGCGCCGGACAGCCGTGCGCCTTGTAGCGGTAGTTCATGCTGCTGTCAAAGGCAAAATAGGCGCTCTCGGAGATGCCCCAGGGCTGGGTGACGGCCACGCTTCGCCGCTGGACGTAGAGACAGAAGCGGCTGCTTTCGTAAAGGAGGCTTCCCCGGTAGAGCGGCAGAAACAGCGCCGGCATCAGATATTCAAACATTGTGCCCGCCCAGCTGGCAAGGCCGCGAAAGCCGTCCTTTTGCACTTCGCCGCGCCCGAGCCGCTGCCAGTGGCGCAGCGGTACGTCGCCCTTGGCGACGGCGAGGTAGCTCGTGAGCATGGCCTCGCTCGCCATCAGATCGTACCATCCGCCCGCGCCGCGCCCGGCAGCGGTGTCGTAGCAGATATAGAAGAGGCCGCGCACCTTGTCGTAAAGCGGGCGAAAGTCCATCGGTGCAAGCAGGGAGTCGATCCGCTCGACGAGCGTCTTTGCCCCCTGCTCGCGGGCAAAGGCGGCGGCGACGAGCAGCGCGGCGTAGCAGTTGCCGCTGTCCACGGTGGACAGGAAGGGCGGGTGCAGCGTCTGCAGGCTGCGGATGTCGTACCAGTTATAAAAATGCCCCTTGCAGCGAGGCAGGCGTTCCATGCCGCCGACGAGCCGGTCGAGAAAGCCCAGCGCCTCTTCCGGCGGGATGATCTGCAGGTCGCTTGCCGCGACAGCGGCCGCCGCGGCAAGCCCCATGTTTGTCGGGGACGTGCGCAGCGCAGCGCCCTTGGGCGGCTGGTGCTGGACGTTGTCCGGCGGCAGATAGTGGCTCTCTTCTGTGCAAAACTCCGCGAAATAGCGCCAGGTGTCGGCGGCGCGGGCGCGCAGCCAGTCGCGGTCCAGACGTCCCAGGCTTTCGGGGCGATACGCGGGCAGCGCCAGCGCTGCTGCGGCCGCCGGGGATAAAAGCCACAGCAGCCCCGCCGCGCGACCGATCACCGTCGGCGAAAACAGCAGACACAAGAGCCCCAGTACGAGGGGGAAGACCATCGCAGAGGCGTAGGCGGCGAGACCGCCCTTTCTGCGCTCGCTCTGAGCGGCGGTCTCCCATTCCAGCAGCTTTTTGTGTGAAACGAGCAAGCGCCAGAGCGCGGTGACGGCGGCGTCAGCGCAGACGGCGGCCTCCCAGGGCAGCAGCCAGAGCCGTACAAAGCAGCGCACGATCGCACCGCCGACGCCGACAAACAGCCGCGCATAACGCCGCAGACGTGCAGCGCCGGGGCTTTGCCGGGCGTAGTCGATGAGGCTGCCTGTCAGTTCGCCCAGAAGCGCCAGCAGCGCCGCCCAGGCGGACAGGCGCAGTCCATAGACGGGCAGGAAAAAGCCCGCGAGGATTGCGAGGAGAGTCAGCGGCGCGATCAGACTGCGGCGCAAGCTGTCAAAGAGCCGCCAACGGTCGATCGCTCGCAGCTCGCGCCCCCGGCGAAAGAGCCAGGGCGCGTTTTGCCAGTCGCCGCGCACCCAGCGGTGCAGACGCTTGTAATAGGCGAGGGGGCGGGAGGGGAAGGCGTCGGCGAAGACCGCGTCTCCCAGATAGCCGCCGCGCAGAAAAGCGCCCTCCAGCGCATCGTGAGAGAGGATCTGCCCGGCGGGGAGGCGCTCTCCGGTACAGACGAGCAGGGCTTTGACGTCCAAAATGCCCTTTCCGGCAAAGCCGCCGCAGTCAAAGACGTTCATGTAAAGCTCTCCGCAGAGCCCACTGTAGGGGTCGCTGCCGCCCGGCCCGGCGAAGATCAGCGAAAAATCGGTGGCGTTAGCGCTCTCCATCTCGGTGCACAGTCGTGGATGGAGCAGGCCATAACCGGCCGTTACCACACGCTTTTCCTCGTCGATCTGTGCGCGATTCATCGGATGGAGCATCGCGCCGATCAGCGACAGCGCCGCGCCCGGCGTCATCCGGGTATCGCTGTCGAGCGTCAGGATATAGCGCGTGCCGCGCAGCGCGTCGCGCTCTCCGGCGACGGAAAGCGTGGAGGCCTCGTCACATAAAAGCCGCGCCAGCTCCAATAGCGCGCCGCGCTTGCGCTCGGCGCCGCTCCAGCGCTCGCCGTCAAAGCTGCGCGCACGGGTAAAAAGGTAAAAGCCGCCGCCGTAGCGCCGGTTGAGCACGGCGATCGCCTCACGGGCGGCGCGCAAAACCGGCGCGTCCGCCTCCGTCTGCTGCGTGTTTGCCGCAGGGAGATCGGCGAGGATGCCGAAGAGCAGGTTTTCCCCCGCGCGCCGCTGGGTCAGGCGGCACTCTTCCAGATGCCGGGCAAGCGTCCGTGCGCTCGCCTCGTCGGTCAACAGCGCCGACAGTACGCAGAGCGTTTTGCCCTCGGGCGGTACGCCGTCCGTCAGATCCAGGCGCGGCAGCCGCTGTGCGGGAACGGCGCGCAGCAGCGCGAGATCGACGAGCCCCTTGACGAAGCTTGACACCGGCAGCAGCAGGAAAAAGACCGACCAGACGCTGCCGGCGGCAAAGGCAAAGAGCAGGCTTAAGAAAACACTCATCAGCGTGACCGCGGCAATATACAGCGGCGCATAGGCGCCGCGCTCCGTTTCAAAAAGATAGAAACCGATATGCTGATGGTGGTATTGCGCGCGCTGTACCAGCCTTCGCGCCAGACTTAACTCGTCGCAGCCCTCCATCAGCGCCAGCGTCTCCAGCTGCTCAAGATAGCTGCGGCGGCTGTCGCGGTCCATGTGCGCGTAGCTGCCGTCACCCGCACAGAAGGCGGCGTCGCAAAGATCCACCTCGCGCAGCAGCAGATCCATGTCCTCGCCGCAGAGCCAGCGCAGCGAGGAAAAGAGCGCGGCAAAGGCCTCGGCGTGCGCGCCGGTGTCGGCGGCGTAGGCGAGACGCTCGCACACGCGCGCCATCGCTTCGAGGATTGCGCCGCGCAGCGCCGCCGGAACGAGCAGCAGTTCCCGGCGGCGCAGCGGCGTCACACGCTGAAAGCCGCGCAAAAATTCTTTTGTGCGCGGCGCGTCCAGATGCCCCTGTCCTGCGCCGAGCAGGGAGCGGCATAGCGTCGGAACGAGCGCCTCGCCCTCGCTTTGGCGCTGCCGTTTGGCACGGCGCAGATCGCCCAGCGCGGCCTCCGCCTCCCGCTGTACGAGATACCAGTTGTCCAGCAGCCATTCGCAGGCGGCCGGGGGATTGGAGACGCCGGCGTAGCGCCGCTCGATCGCCTCGTGGCAGCGGCGGATGACGACGCAGCTTTGCCGCAGCGCTGCCGCGGCTGCGGCGGCGCTGCCCTCGTCCGTTACGGGCAGCAATCGTGCGGCGCTGGCGGCATAGGCGCAGAGCTTGTCGTCTTCAATGTAAAGGCCGGAAAAAAACTGATCCATGATACCCTCCGGGCTGATGTTTTTTTATCCGTTTCCATTTTTCCCCGGTATGGACAGAATATGCGCCGCGTCGCGGCTTGACAGCATCCGCGCCGTATGTTAGTATCAAATGCGACCAGTTGTTATGGACTGCCGCAGCGACGGCAGTTTTTGTTTTCTTATCTCGAGAGGAGAGAGCAGATATGTGTTTTGACTACGATGTGATTATCGTCGGCGCAGGCCCCGGCGGTATTTTCTCCGCCTATGAGCTGAGCAGGCTGTCCCCGGATAAAAAGATCGCCGTTTTCGAACTGGGACGCGAGCTTTCCCGGCGTCGCTGCCCGATTGACGGGAAAACGGTGAAATCCTGTATCAAATGCCCGGTGTGCAGCATCATGAGCGGCTTTGGCGGCGCAGGCGCCTTCTCCGACGGCAAGTACAACATCACCAACCAGTTCGGCGGCACGCTGTTTGAGTACATCGGCAAGCAGGAGGCGCTTGAGCTGATGCGCTACGTGGACGAGATCAACCTCAGCCACGGCGGCGCAGGCACGAAGCTCTACTCGACCGCCAACACCAGACTCAAGCGCCGCTGCCTCGAAAACGGCCTGCACCTGCTCGACGCGCAGGTGCGGCATCTCGGCACGGATATCAACTATGTGGTGCTGGAAAACATCTACGACGAGCTCAAAGAGCGGGTGGACTTCTTTTTCAACAGCCCTGTGCAGTCGCTCCGCCGTGAAAACGGCGGCTACGCCGTACAGGTAGGCGAGCGCAGCTACAGCTGCCGCCGCTGCATCGTCTCCGTTGGACGCAGCGGCAGCAAATGGCTGGAAACCGTCTGCCGCGAGCTGAGCATTCCGACCAAGTCCAACCGTGTAGATATTGGAGTGCGGGTTGAGCTGCCCGCGGAGGTTTTCGCCCACCTGACCGACGAGCTCTATGAGAGCAAGATCGTCTACCGCACCGAAAAGTTTGAGGATCTGGTGCGCACCTTCTGCATGAACCCGCACGGTGTCGTAGTCAACGAGAACACCAACGGCATCGTCACCGTCAACGGCCACAGCTATGAGGATCCGGCGCGGCACACGGAGAACACGAACTTCGCGCTGCTCGTCTCCAAGCATTTTTCCGAGCCCTTCAAGGACTCCAACGGCTACGGGGAAAGCATTGCGCGCCTGTCGAATATGCTCGGCGGCGGCGTGATCGTGCAGCGCTTCGGCGATCTCGTGCGCGGGCGGCGCAGCAACGACGCGCGCATCCGCGACAGCTTCGTCACGCCGACGCTCGCTGCCACGCCCGGCGATTTGAGCCTGGTCATCCCCAAGCGTATCCTCGACGGCATCATTGAGATGATCTATGCCCTCGACAAGATCGCCCCGGGCACCGCCAACGACGACACGCTGCTCTACGGCGTGGAGGTTAAGTTCTATAACATGGAGGTTGAGCTCAATCACGATCTGCAAAGCTGCAGCGAGGGGCTGTACGTCATTGGCGACGGCTCCGGTGTGACGCACTCGCTCAGCCACGCCTCCGCCAGCGGCGTCTACGTCGCACGGCGCATCGCCGGTATTACGACAGTCGACGAGGACGCGTAAGCATACATAGCGCTATGACAGCCCCCCCGGTCTTTTCCAAAGGCCGGGGGAGCACTTTTGCCCTTGACAGCGCTGTACTTTTGCTTTAGACTTTTCGTTGAAGAATACTGAGATGGAGATGATGGCGATGTACGGTGCGATGAGCGCGCGCAGAGCGAGTACGGCCAGAGATATGACCAGCGGCCCGATATTGCGGCAGCTGGTTCTTTTCGCGCTGCCGCTGATGCTCGGCAACGTGTTTCAGATGCTCTACAACACCGTCGACTCCATCATCGTCGGGAACTTTGTCAGCAAGCAGGCGCTGGCGGCCATCGGCTCGACTACGATGATCGTCAACATGATGGTCTTTTTCTTCAACGGCTTTTCTATCGGCGCCGGGGTGGTGATCGGACAGTATTTCGGCGCGCGGAATATGGAAAAACTGCACCGTGCGATTCAGACCACAATGACCGCGACCTTTTTGCTGAGCGTGCTGTTTACGGTGCTGGGCGTGGCGCTGGTCAAGCCGATGCTGCAGCTGATGAGCACACCCGATGACGTGCTGGCCGATGCGACGGTTTATCTGCAAATCTATATCGGCGGCATCTCGGGGCTGCTCGTCTATAACATCGGCAGCGGTATTTTGCGCGCCGTAGGCGACTCGACGCGCCCGCTGTATTTTCTCATTTTGACAAGCGTGATGAATATTGCGCTGGATTTCCTGTTCGTGCTGACGCTGAAGCTCGGGATCGCAGGCGCAGCCATCGCCACGATTATCTCGCAGTTTGTATCTGCGGGCTTGGTTTTGCTGCTGCTGACGCGCACCAAGGACATCTACCGCTTCAACTGGCGCGAGCTCGGCGTCGACCGAATGATCCTTGCGCGCATTTTCGCCGTCGGCCTTCCGGCGGGGATCCAGGCGGTGCTGACCTCTTTTTCCAACATCTTTGTTCAGCGATATATTAACGTCTTCGGCTCAGACGTTATGGCCGGATGGAGCAGCTACAATAAACTCGACCATTTCATCATGCTGCCGATGCAGAGCATCTCTATGGCGGCGACCACCTTCGTCAGCCAGAATATCGGCGCGGGCAAGGATCGGCGCGCCGACCGAGGCACCGTCAACGCGATGCTTTTGTGCGGCGCGATCACCAGCGTGATCATCGCGCTGCTGATTGGCTTTGCGCCCGGCGCTGTGCGCATGTTCTCGCCGGACGAGGCGGTCATCGCCTACGGTGTGCTCTTTATCCGTACGAACGTGGCTTTCTTTCTGTGCAACTGCGTCAATCACGTGCTGGCCGCCGCGCTGCGCGGTCGGGGCGACTCGCGCGGGCCGATGGTTATTATGCTGTTGAGCTTTGTGCTGCTGCGGCAGATTTATCTGTATTTCATCACCCACTATTATGCCAATACCCCGAAAATCGTCGGCTTTGGCTATCCGGTCGGCTGGGTGTGCTGCTGCGTGGGTATGCTGAGCTATTTCTACTGGCGGCGGAGGCAGCGTCTTCGCGCGGCGGAGAAAAATGCCATGTGAGCAAGCCGCGGCCTATGGAAACGCGGCTCCAATCGCCATCCGCTCTCGCCGGATTGTGCGGTGCTGCCCTTGCAATACACAAAGGATTCCCGCGAAAAAGCGCCTTCATCAAAATTCGGTTTATTTCGAAATCTGCTCTTACCGATGGAAGCTTTATTTACCTGTGTTATGATCCCGGACGCTTCAGGATCTGCCGGCCTGTGCGTCCGGTTTTGCTTTGCAGAGATAGCACAAAATGCAATATAATAGGCAATACATACAATTGAAATTGCAATTTATGTCTGATAACATGGACGTACTTAAAAAAAGGAGCGATGGGATATGCGTCTGCATGATTTTCCGCGAGCTGCGCTTGGCCATTTTCCGACTCCAATCTGCCGCCTGGAGGCAATCAGCAGCTTGATCAATACGCAGGTATATATCAAACGGGACGACCTGTCGGGGCTCGGGCTGGGCGGCAACAAGACGCGTGTACTGGAGTTTTTGCTGGGTGACGCGCAAGCGAAGGGCGCACAGCTTGTGTTTACGACGGGGACGCCCCAGTCCAATCATGCGATGCTGACGGCCGCTGCGGCGGGCAAATGCGGCATGCAGACGGTTTTGCTGCTGAAAAAGCGCGGTTCGACGGATTGCGTCGGCAATCAGATCTTGAACCGCATGATGCACACGGAGATCCGCTGGATCGACACCGATGATTATGAGGAAATCTACGCGGAAATGGATCTCCTGGGCGAGGCGATGGGAAAGCCGTATTATAAGATTCCCTGCGGCGGTTCCAACGCCCTCGGCACGCTCGGCTATGTGGACTGTGCGAGAGAGATCTCACAGCAGGGCTTTCGGCCAAGTCATATTATCTGCGCCGAGGGCAGCGGCGGAACAGCGGCGGGTCTGACGCTGGGCGCGCAGATGTTTTTACCGGGCGCGCAGGTGCACGCAATGTCGATTTGCAGCGAGCCCTTTGCGCAGATTGTGCCCGCGCTGATGCGCGGGGCGGCGGCGCTGCTCGGCGAAGACGGCCCCGAAAATCCGAAGCCGCCAAGCCAGCGGCAGATGCAGGGAGAGGGCTTTGGCGTTCTCTCGCCGGAGGGCAGGGCGGCGGCAGAGCAGATGGCGCGGCTGGAAGGGCTGTTTCTCGATCCCTGTTTTACGGCAAAGGCTTTTGCCGGGCTGCTGCAGATGGCGGAGGAGGGTGCTTTTACCCCGGACGATCGGGTGCTTTTCTATCACTCCGGCGGCGCGGGCGGTATTTTTGCGTAAGATAAACGAGGCGGTTTTGATTGTCAAAAATCTGAAACTGTGGTACAATAAACCATCCCGCAAGGCATTCATTTTGCCGCGCCTAAAGGACGGATGGTCTATGAAGAAAAGCAATAAACAAAAAATAAGGGCGGCGCTCCTCGGTCTTTCCGCCGCGCTGCTGCTCGGCGGCTGCGCGAAAGCGCCGGGCGGCTTTGGCCCGCCGCCCGCGGAGGCGCAGAGCGCGAACCCCGTCCCTGCGGCGGCGGACGCGGAGGGCTATACGGGGAGCAAAATGCTCGACGGCGCGGCGCTGTTTACCGAACGGGATCTGCGCCAGACGGCGGATGCGGCGGGCGCGAGTGTGCTGAGCGTTTCCGACGGTCAGATCCTGACGATCACGGAGGAGGGCGTTTACCTGCTCGGCGGCACGGCGAAGAATGCGACGATCTGCGTCGAGGCGGGCAAGGCCGCCAAGGTGCAGCTCGTGCTGGACGGACTGTGCATCGAAAACGAGGACTTTCCCTGCATCTACGTCAAGAGTGCGGATAAGGTTTTCGTTACGACGCAGACGGACAGCAGCCTGCGTGTGACGGGCGGCTTTCGCAAGGACGGCAGCACGAAGACCGACGGTGTGATCTTCAGCCGCGACGATCTGGTGCTCAACGGCACGAAGGCATTGACGATTCAGTCGTCTGAAAACGGCGTTGTCGCCAAGGATGAGCTGCGGATCACCGGCGGCAGCTACGTAATCACGGCGGGAGATACCGCCATCGAGGCGCGCGACGCGATCTATATTTCCGGCGGCAGCTTCACGCTGAACGCGAAAAACGACGGCTTGCACGCGGAAAACGACGAGGACGACAGCCGGGGTCTTCTCTATATCGGCGGGGGCAGCTTTACGATCGAGGTCGGCGACGACGGATTGCATGCCCGGAGCCTTGTCCAAATCGATGACGGCGCGCTGGATATTACGGCGGCCGAGGGCATCGAGGGCACTTACGTGCAGCTCAACGGAGGCACAATTTCCATCAGCGCGAGCGACGACGGCGTCAACGGCGCGCAGAAATCCAGCGCCTACCATGCCACGGTTGAGATGAACGGAGGGACGCTTTCAATTACGATGGGGCCGGGAGATACCGACGGCATTGACGTCAACGGCGATCTGATCATCAAGGGCGGCGTGATTTCCGTCAGCGGGCAGTCCGGCTTTGACTATGACGGCAGCGTCTCCTTTACCGGCGGCACCGTGACGCTCAACGGGCAGGAGTTGACGGAGATACCCAACCAGCAGATGGGCGGCCCGGGCGGCCGGAGACGATAAAAAACACAGGGCTTCAAAGAAACGCTGTTTCTTTGAAGCCCTGTGTTTTTGTTGTCAACCTTCTATCATACCGAGGGATTCCAGATAATCGAGATATTTGACGAAGCGGGCGGCAAGCTCGCCGCGCGTCTCAAGGGCGTCGCCGGCCTCAGCGTCGATTTTGTAGTTGACGCCGAGAACGGTGCTGAATTTCTTGAGGATATTCTCCGCGTTCGCCGCGCTCAGCGCCTCGTCGGCTTTGGCGTCGGCCTTGAGGATGTCGTATTCGGCGAAGAGCTCAATCGCCTCGTCTACGGCGGAGGCGTCGCCGCCGATCAGCGCGTAGAGCATGCCGATCAGATCGCCCGCCGTCGCGGTCTCATCAACGCCGAAACGGTCGGCCTCGAGCGGGAAAAGCACGGACTCGTCGTAGAGATAGCGGACGGCCTCATAGTGCGGGTGATCCTCGGGCAGATCCTCAAAGGACGTTTGGGCGCTGTCCTGTGTTCCGAAGGGGTTGAGGATCACGTCGTAGAGATCGGCGTTGGCGTTGATGGCCGCCGCGCCGCCCGCGGTAAAGCGCAGACCGTCACTCATCAGTTTTTCATAAGCCTCGGCATAGGCGCGCACAGCCTCGGGCGTGAGACTCTTGAGATCGCGCATATACTGCAGATAAGTCTCCTTGCTGTCGCCGGTCAGAACGTCAACCGCCGCGCTGATCGCTCCGCTCAATTCGCCGGATGGCATGGCGTATCCGGCGTAGGAGGAGAGGATATAGCCGTCGAGCGCGGCCTGGTCGATCTCCAGCTCGCGAACGAAGGCGGGCAGTGCCTCATACACGGCAAAGGACTCGCGGATGTTCGGGTCTCGATAGCTGAAGACGTACATGCCGGCGTCGATCTCCGCCTGGTTGTACACCCCGTAAGCGCCGTACTGGTCGCGCAGCCGGGGATAGAGATAGAGATCGTTGACGGCGGCGGTCAGCGCATCCAGATCGCCGCTGAAGCCGTCCATGCCCAGAGTCTCGAAGTCGGCGATCACGCCGTTATACTGCACCTTGCTGTCCACGATCAGCGCCTCGCGCTGCGCGGGCTTTTCAAAGGTATAGCTGACGGGCTCGATGGGCTCGTGGTCGAGCTTTTCCAAAAAGGTGTCGGCCAGCGAACGGTTGAGCGCAATGCCTGCCTCGCTGCCGGCGTACACCGTAACGGCGTTGGCGGCGTTGTGGAAGTAGCGCTGCACGGCGCGAAGATGCTCCGCCACGGCGGCGGGGTCTTCCAGCGCCTGCTGCTCCACCTGCTCGAGGAAGGCGTAGTAATCGAGATTGTTATAGTAGTTATAATAGCCGTAAAGGGAAGAAAAGCTGCTGAAGGCGCGCTGGAGCATGACGGAGAAGGGCTGCGCGGTGATGCTGCTCTTCAGATTGGATTTGGTACGGGAGACGAGTCCCTGCAGGGTCTCGGCGTCGTCAAACTGCGTGTCGAAGAGGATCTCATAGACGAGATCGTAGCTCTGCGCCAGATCCTCGTCCGCAGCGATCCAGTCGCAGCGCAGATAGGGGTGATAGTCGTCGCCCTCGCCCGGCATCAGCGACAGGCGGATTTCGCCGTTGTAGAGATAGCGGGTGGTGAGCACGGCCAGCGCCTCGCGGTCGTGCGCAGCGGTGTCCATCTCGCCCAGCAGCGCCGTGTAGAGGGCAAACCAATGGATTTCCTCCTGCGCCAGTCCTGCCGCGTCGAGCAGCAGCACCGTCTTCCCGACGCCGTCCACGCCGGCCGCCGCGTTGAGCCGGCGCACGCCGTCCTCGCCCAGTTCGTCGCGCACCTCATAGTGGCGCAGCTCCTCGGGCAGGGAATCGACCGTGACGGTCTGCAGCGCGGCAACGTAAGCGGAACTGTCGTCCGGTTCTTCCTCGGCGTGAGTGCGCGCGACGATGGCCTGCAGCTCGTCCTCGCTCATGCCGGCCTTGACGGCGGCGAGGCGCTCTGCCTCCTTGGCGTCCAGCTCTTCGCGCAGACCGGGCTGCGGATAGGTGATGACGAGAGTGGTGACGGCGGCGTCCAGCAGCCAGTCGCGGATGGCCTTTTGATAGAGCCCCCGGCCGTTCCACTCGTCCAGCCGGTCAAGGGCTTCGACGTAATCGATGTAGTTGAACACGTCGCCGGAGGAGGCGCAGCTATAGGCGAGGGAGGCAATCACATCGGTGCCGATGGAGCTGCCCTCGCCGATGAGCTTGGTGCTCATGGCAAGGCTGGAAACGACGCCGTCCACGTAGTCCTGAGCAAAGCCGGTTTCGGCAATTTCAGCCAGAGCGGCGTCAATGACACGCCGGAAGGTCTCGGCGTCCTCCGGGTTGAGATGGACGCCGTAGAAGACGATGGCGTCCTCCGGGCCGTTGCATTCGATGTGGCAGCCGAAATCTCCGCCGGGGAGCTCCTTTTTCAGCTTTTGCATCATCGGGGAGGCGGCGGGCAGCAGAAGATCCGTCAGGGTGTTGAGTACCAGCTCCTCCTGAAGGTCCTCGTTCAATCCGGGGCATACGATGGAATAAAACACGGTGCTTCCGTTTTCAGCGTCGGAGCCGGCCTCCACCGGGAAAGCGCAGCTTTCGACGACGGATTCTGTCAGCGCGACGTAGTCGGGATCCTCAAAAAGAAATTCGCGTTTTTCAAAGGGGGCAAAGGCCTCGTCCAGCAGATGGAGGAAGGCGGTATAGTCCTCAAAATCTCCGTAGAGAAAACCGAGACAGTTGGAGGGATGGTAGTAGAGATCGTGGTAGGCGCGCAGAGACTCCCAGGTCATGTCGGGGATGAAGTCCGGCTCGCCGCCGTATTCGTTGCCGATCGTGGAGCCGGGGAAGGTCAGGCGCAGCATGTTGCTGCTGGCTGCGCTGTTGAGGTCGATCGCGCCGCGCATTTCAGAATAGACGGTGCCTTCGATCGTGAGCTCGCCGTCCATGTCGTCCAGCCGATAGCGCCAGGATTCCTCCAGGAAAATGCTCTCGTCCGTCATGATCAGCGGATGCAGGCAGCTGTCGGTGTAATAGTCGGCGTACTTGAGCAGCTGCGCCTCCGAGAGGCTGGCCACGGGATAGGAGGTCAGCAGCGGCTGCGTGTAGGCGTTCATATAGGTGTTGTAGGTCTGGTAGATGAGGTTGAAGAAGAGCGCCTTGGAGGGGTATTTCTCCGAACCGTCGAGCGTGGAGTGCTCAAAGATGTGGGGCAGGCCGGTGTTGTCGATGGCGCGGGTGAAAAACGTCAGGTCAAAGACGCGGTTGGTGTCGCTGTTGGCGATATACAGCAGGCGGGCGCCGGTGCGCTCGTGCTCAAAGAGCGCGGTCTGCGCGCCGATCAGCGGAAACTCGCGCAGGGCCTTGACGGTGAAGCCGCAGACCATGTCGCCGAGCGCGGGAAAGGCCGCGGATACCGGGGCGGGCGTCTCGGTCGGCTGCGGCGCGTCGGTCGTGGGCGTCACGGCGTCTGGCGCGGCGCTGGTCTGCGGGGCGTCTGTCGTTTCCGGCGCGGCGGCGCTTTGTCCGCAGGCGGTGACGGACAGGGCCGTCATCAGCGCCAAAAAGAGAGCAAGAATTCTTTTCATGCTGCGATCCTCCAGTTATTTGATCCGTCAGGGATCATTGTTTGGTACGTAGTATATCACAAAACAGGAAAAGCGTCAAATACAACCGCGGCGATTCCGACCGCTTCAAAAAGAGGCGGATCAAACCGGAGACCCGCGCGCAGAGAGGCAAAAAAGGCCGCGATTGTGCAAAACGGATAAAAATATGGGGGGAATGCAGCAGGAAAAATAGAATGTATTTGACAAAAGCACAAAAAACCGATAAAATATAAACGTCGCATCGGCGACAGATCAAAACGAAAAGGAGACGACAAGAATGAAGAAGTTTCTGGCATTGTTCCTGGCGGCGTTGATGCTCTTTGCGCTGGCTGCCTGCGGACAGACCCCGGCGGCGGACAAGCCGGCGGATCAGCCGGCCGGCGAGATCACGCTCGACGTCATCATCTGCGAGTACGGCCCCAACACGAAGGAATGGTTCCTCGGCAAGGGCATGAACGGCACGAACTTCGTGGAGAAGTTTGAGAAAGAGAATCCGGGCGTGAAGCTCAAGCTGGACGTGGTTTCCTGGAACGACGTCTACACCGAAGTGGACACTCGTATCGCCAACAACAACGCCCCCGACATTCTGAACATTGACGTGTTCGCCAACTACGCCAACGAAGGCCTGCTGCTGCCCGTGAAGGACTATTGCCCGGACGAGCTGTTCAAGGACTTCTTCCCGGCGTTTATCGACCAGTCCGTCATTGACGGTACGGTATGGGCGGTGCCCGATCTGGCCTCTGCCCGCGCGATGTTCTACAACGTCGATATGCTCAAGGAAGTCGGCGTGGAAGTGCCCACCACCTGGGCGGAGCTGGAGGACGTCTCTCAGGCTATCATCGACTTCTACAATGGCGAAGTGTACCCCTGGGGCATTGACATGACCACCGACGAAGGTCAGGCCGCGTTTGCCTATTACACCTGGGGCAACGGCGGCGGCTTTGTCGACAAGGACGGCAACTGGGCGGTCAACTCCGCGGAGAACGTGGAAGGCATCCAGTTTGCGCTGAATCTGATCGAAAAGGGCTACACCAACCCCAACCCTGCCACACAGACCCGTTACGATCTGCAGGATATGTTCGCGGCCGGCAAGATGGCGATGCTCATCGCCCCGAACCAGCTGCCCACCTACGTTGCTGACAAGGGCGGCAACATCAACATGGCGACCGCCGGCATCCCGGCCAACGCCGGTAAGACCGGTTCTTCCGTCGGCGTTATGGACCGCGTGATGGCCTTCAAGGACGACAGCGCGCCCGACCAGGCCGCCCGTAACGAGGCGATCGGCAAGTTCCTGACCTTCTTCTACAATCCCGAGAACTATGTCGGCTGGGTCAGCATGGAGGGCTTCCTGCCTGCTGTCAACTCCGCCGTTGAGGCGCTCGTCGCCTCTGATCCCAGCTTCACCGCGTGGCTCGACGTTCTCGCTACCTGCCAGTTCTATCCCGCCGCCAAGGCTGAGTGGGATCAGGTGAAGCAGGGCGTCATCGCTGCCGAGCAGGCCGCGCTCTCCGGGGCGGACATCCAGGCCGAGCTGGACAAGCTCCAGACCGAGCTCGCCGGCTGATCCCAGGCCAATACAGAGCCGGCTAATCTCTTAGCCGGCTCTGTTTCTATATGATTGCTTTCGCAGAGAGAATGACCCGTATCCATCGCGCAGATCTGCCCAAAGGGGGTGCCTGCCTTGCAAACAGGCCTAAACAGAACAAAATGGGAGCCCTATCTCTGGCTGCTCCCGAGCCTTTTGCTGATCGCGATCTTTGTGGTCTTTCCGATCCTGATCGTGTTCAAGCTCTCTTTCAGCGAGATATCCAAGGCCGGCGTCATCGGCGGCTTTGTCGGTTTTCAAAACTACGTCGAGGCGGTCAAGCTGCCCGCCTTTAAGACCGTCATGCTCAACACGCTCTGGTGGGTGCTTTCCGTCGTTGGCATATCTACGGTGCTTGGCTTTGTTATCGCCATGGTTCTCAACCAGAAATTCCACGGGCGCAAGATCGCTCGTTCGATCCTGGTCTTTCCCTGGGCGACCTCGCTGGTCGTTCAGGCTTCGGTGTGGAATTATATCATCAAGTACGAGTACGGCAGCCTGAATAACGTCTTGCTCAATCTCGGCGTCATCAAGCAGGCGATCAACTGGCGCTCGAGCTATCAGATCGAGTTCATCTGGGAGTGCGGCGTCGGCATTTTCGTCACCGTTCCTTTCGTCGCTTTCTGTGTGCTGGCCGGGCTCCAGTCGATCGACGGCTCGCTCTATGAGGCGGCCACGATGGACGGCGCGGGCTTCTGGGGCAAGCTGCGGAACGTTACGCTGCCGCTGGTGCGCCCTGCGCTCACCGTCAGCACCGTTTTGAATATCATCTACGTCTTTAATTCTTTTCCCATCGTCTATACGATGACCAAGGGCGCGCCCGCCCACAAGACCGACACGATGATCGCCTATCTCTACATGCTCTCGTTCTATGAGCGCAAGAAGGGCCCGGCCACCGCGCTGTCGGTGATCGGATTTCTGATCCTCTGCGCTTGCGCGGGCCTGTATATGATGACGGTCATGAGAAAGGAGGAAGAGCAGTGAAAAACCCGGAATTGCGCGCACAAAACCGGCGCGCGCTGGTCTTCCTGCTGCTGGGGCTGGCGCTGGCCGCCGTGCTGGCGAGCCTGCCGCTGTTTCATTTCAGCGCGGTCGTCTATACCAAAAAGTCGCCCAACACCTTCGTGGGCGACGCGACCTACCAAAGTGTGAAGGCCGAGGTGGAGGCGTTAGCCGAGAGCTATCGCGAGCAGGGGCTGGAGGTCAGTCTGGATGAGGAGGTCATCGAGCGCGTCAACTCCAAGGGCGAGACCACCTCGCTCGTCAGCTTCTCGCTCAACGAGAGCTTCGGTAAAAATCTATGGTCTTTTCTCGGCAAGGGGATCCCGTCTTCGCTGGCGGCGCTCGGAATTGTTCTGGGACTGAGCTTGAGCGCGGTCTTTGCGATGCTGGGGCTGCGCGGCTCGGCGGAACTGCCGGTGCGGTATTTGGATCGACGCAGCCGTATGCTGCGAAACGCCGCCTGCGTCAGCGCGCTGCTGGCGCTGCTGCTGGTGCCGGTGCTGCTGATGATGAACAATTACGCTTTTACAAGGCAGCTTTCCCTTTATGGGGCGGATCTGCTGCAGGACGGACGGGAGCAGGTCTATGCGCGCATGGATCGCTTTCTCTTTGCAGGAACGCTGGGTGAAAACGCGTCGAAAACCCTGAGCGGTCTGCAGTACAGCGCCTCGGGCATGAGCTGGCTGCTGCTGGCTGCCGCGCTGATCACGCTGCTGGCGGCGGTGCAGCTGCGCTACGGCTGGATCAAGGGCCCGGTGCTGCGCGCGCTGATGTATGCCTTCGTCGTCGTGGTCTGCCTCGTAACGCTCTACCCCTATTACGTCATGCTGATTACGGGCTTTCGCTCCAACGCGGAGACCCTGGACATGTATTTTCTGCACATGTTCCCGACCAAGTGGATATGGTCAAACCTCACGGACATCGTGCACCGCGGCGTGCCGCGCTATTTGCTCAACTCCCTGCTGGTGGCCGGCGGCGCGACCGGCGTTGCGATGCTCTGCGGCATCCCGGCGGCCTATGCGATGGCGCGCATGAGTTTCCGCGGGAAAAAGGCCTTTTTGGGCTTTGTGATCATGAGCCAGATGTTTTCTCCCGTGGTGCTGCTGATCGGCATTTCGCAGCTGATGAACACCCTGCACCTCAACGACACCGTGTTCGGACTGATGATGATCAACGCGGCCTTTAACCAGGCTTTTGCGATCTGGCTCCTGCGCGGCACCTTCGTGGCCATCTCCCCGGAGATGGAGCAGGCTGCGATGATCGACGGCTGCGGTACGCTCGGTGCGCTGACGCGGGTGCTGATCCCGATGGCGACGCCCGGCATCGTTACGGCGCTGATCTTCGTGTTCATCAACGCCTGGAACGAGTACACGATCTCGACGGTGCTGATCTCGACGAACGCCAACCGTCCCATCACCGTCGGCATTACCCAGTTTTCGTCCTTCAACATGATCGAGTGGCAGTATCTCTTTGCCGCGTCGCTGCTGGCGACGATCCCGGTCGTGATCCTGTTCATGAGCATCGAAAAGCATCTGGCGGCCGGCCTGACCTCCGGCGGCGTCAAGGGATAAAAACAAATAGCAAGCAGAGCGCCCTGTTCGCGTCGAACAGGGCGCTCTGCTTATGCCTTTATGTCTCCAAAAGCAGTTGACCAAAGAACTCCGGGCGATGGAAGTCGGGGCTCTCCGTCTGCACCGGGAAGAGCGCCGCGTAATAGGGGGAGGGCGTTTGATCCCCGCAGGCATAGGCGTTGACGCGAAGCGTCAGGCCGGGCTGAAGCCTCAGTCCGAACAACTGCTGCAGAGTTTCGGCCGGGATCCGAAACACCGCCTCCCAGCCTGCGCCGCAGGGGGCGCAGCGGACGGCGGGGCGCGGCAGCCGCAGCGAGGCAAGAAGCTGCCGATCACGGCGGCTTTCGCCGACGGCGGCGAGAAGCGCGCCATTGGCGTTGGCCTCCAGATTGACGTAGCGCCCGGATCCCTCGTCGGCGAAGAAAAACTCCAGACAGCTGTCCTCCCAGACGCGGCCGTCGTCCTGCGTGACCACGGCGCGCGCGGGCGGCATGGAGGAGAAGAGCCGAACCAGCAGAGCGTCTGTCTGCCAGAGCGCCTGCACCTGCGCCGCCGGCGGCGCGTGGGGCGACCAGACGCAGGGCGTCAGCGGCAGCGACGGCGCGGCAGACCAGTCTGCGCTTGGAGAAAAGGGCGCGCAAAAAGCGGCGCTCACGGTAAAAATTCCTCCGCCATACGCTGCATTTCCCCCCACTTGCGCTCCATGTCCGCAACCAGCTTGAACTGGGTGCGCGCGCGATCCAGATTGTGCTCCGGACGCTTGATGCCGAAGTAGTGATCGCCGTCGAGATAGTCCGTCAGAAAACGCAGGCCGCATTCCAGCGTCATGAGCTTGGCGCCCAGCGGCAGCGTTTCGATTTCACGGCGCGTCAGCAGGCCGCAGGCGGGAATAAAGCCTTCGAGGTAGCGGCGGTAGAGCGAGAGATCGACCTGGATCTTGTCGAGATCCTTTTCGTCCTCCGCGCCGGTGGAGGCGCCAAAGCGGATCGAATCACCAAAGTCGTAGGCGACGAGCCCGGGCATGACGGTGTCGAGGTCGATGACGCACAGCGCCTCGCGGGTCTTTTCGTCAAACATGACGTTGTTGAGCTTGGTGTCGTTGTGCGTTACGCGCAGCGGCAGCTCGCCGCTGTCACGCATGCTCTGCAGCGCGCCGGCCTCCGCCTCCCGCGCGAGCACAAAGGCAATCTCGTCCGCAAGACCCTCAGCGCGGCCGAGGGGGTCTTTTCGCAAGACCTCGTGGAAGATGCGGTATCGATCCGGTGTGTTGTGGAAGTTGGGGATTGTCTCCGTCAGCGTATGGGCGGGAAAGTCGTTGAGCATGCGCTGGAAACGCCCAAAGGCCAGCGCGCTCTGGTAGAAATCCTCCGGGCTCTCGGCGGCCTGCAGACAGATACTGTCCGGCACGTAATCGAGCATGCGCCAGTATTCACCCTCGCCGTCGCGGTAATAGGTCGAGCCGTCCCGGCAGCAGACCAGATGCATACAGTCACGCGGGTTTTCGCTGCGTGCGCTGAGAAAGTCCGTCACGGCGGCGACGTTGGCCATCAGTCCGGGGATGTCGTGAAAGGCGGTGCGGCTCAGGCGCTGCAGGATATAGCGTTGATTCGTGTCGGTGATTACGAGATAGGTCTGATTGACGTGCCCCTCCCCGTAGCGCTGGCAGGAGAGAACTTTGCCCACTAAACAAAATTGCATCAATATATCTTTCATCGAAGAATCTCCCTTACAGTGCGTTTCGCATGCCGCTGATCGCGTCCCGGTCGATCATGGAAAACCGATCCTCGGGCGGATAGAGGCAGCCGCCGTAAAAAATGGCGCGGTTGTTGTCCGTGGAGCGGTCGTATACCGGGCGATGGGCGGCGACGTGGATTTGTGTCGCCCCGGTCTCGGCGAGAACGCGCGCGAGATTCCGCGCGGTAATGCCCGCGCCGGGCAGAATCTGAATCCGCCCGTTCGCGTAGGCGATCATCGCCCGAATCGTGTCCGTGCCCTCGCTGACGTCCGGCGCCTGTCCGCTGCTGAGGATGCGCGTCACGCCCAGCTCGCACAGCAGATCGATCGCTTCGCGCCAGTCCGGTACGACGTCGATCGCTCGGTGGAACACCGCCTCGCGACCGGCTTCGCGCGCAAGCGCGGCGAGCTGCCGGGTGCGCTCGCGGTCGATGCTTCCATTCTCGTGCAAAAAGCCGAAGACCAAGCCGTCAGCGCCGTGCTGCAGCAGCAAGCGCGCATCCTCCAGACAGACGGCGAACTCCGCCGCCGTGTAGCAGAAGCCACCCTCGCGGGGACGGATCATCGTCATGATCGGCAGGCCGGTCTCGCGTTTGGCGACCAGCAGCGAGCCGAGCGTCGGCGTCAGGCCGCCGTGAAAGAGATCGCTGTTGAGCTCTACGCGGTCTGCCCCGGCGAGCTTCGCCTGAATCACGTCGTCCGCACTGCCGCAGCAGACTTCTATAAGAACACGGGACAAAAGCACCCACCCCTTTTATTTTTGTTGTGTAATTCTACCATGAACGGCGAAAAAAGTAAATGAAAACAGAGCGGACGGCGCGCTGCGATCCGGATTGACAGATGGGGGCGCCGGATGGTATGCTCTTTTCATCAGCGAATCGAAAGAACTCCTTTGGGGGGAGTGGAAAGGAAAGACGATGACAGAAAACAAGACCGGCGCGCTGCAGCCGGAGGATTACGTGGAGCCGAGCTGCCTTTTGTGCGGCGAAAAGTACGGCGAGGCGCCGGTGCGCGCCGTGCCGCAGCAGCGCATCGTGGAAAAACTGGACGAGTATATGAGCCGCCGGGACTACGCCGGCGCGGAGCGGCATCTGCTCTACTGGCTGGAGGAGGCCAGGCTCGGACAGGATAAGCGCGGGCAGCTTCTGGTCTCCAACGAGCTGATCGGCCACTACCGCAAGGCCGGACAGCGCGACGAGGCGCTGCGTTTTGCCGATGAGGCCTTGTCCTTGCTCAAGGAGCTGGATTTTGAGGACTCCATCAGCGCGGGCACGACCTACGTCAACGCCGCCACCGCCTGCAACGCGTTTGGCGAAAACGAGCGGGCGCTGGCCCTGTTTGAAAAGGCGCTGGCGGTCTACGAGGGCAGCGAGCGCACCCAAAAGCATCTGTTGGGCGGGCTTTACAACAATCTGGCCCTGACGCACAAGGCGCTGGGGAATTACGCGCAGGCGCACGCCTTCTATGACAAGGCGATGGCCGCGATGGGCGAGGTGCCCGGCGGCGTTTTAGAGCAGGCGATCACCTGCCTCAACCGCGCCGACGTGGTCGCGGCGGAGCTGGGAATGGAGGCTGGCGAGGAGCGCATCTTCGCGCTGCTGGATGAGGCCTGGGAGCTGCTGCACGACGAGAGCGCGCCGCACAACGGCTATTACGCCTTTGTCTGCGAGAAGTGCGCGCCGAGCTTCGGCTACTATGGCTATTTTGCCGCAGCGGAGGAGCTGCAGCAGGAGGCAAAGGCGATCTATGAAAGGGATTGAGCTGGCCGAAGCCTATTTCGAGGAATACGGGCGGCCGATGCTGGAGCGGGCGTTTTCCGGGCTGATGCCCTTTCTGGCCGCCGGGCTGTTCGGCAGCGGTTCGGAGTGCTTCGGCTATGACGACGAGACCTCCTGCGACCACGATTTTGAGCCGGGCTTTTGTCTTTTGCTGCCGGAGGAGGACGTGCTTGACCGCAGGAGCGAATTTCTGCTGGAGCGCGCCTACACAAAGCTCCCGAAAGAATTTTGCGGCTTTGCGCGCGAAAAGCTTCGTCCGGTGGGCGGCGCGCGCCACGGCGTGCTGCGCACGGCGGAACTGTTTCAAAAAATGGTCGGCGCGCCGAACGGGGTGCTGAACTGGCGGCAATGGCTTGCGATCCCCGAGCAGGCGCTGGCGGAGGCCACCAACGGCAAGCTCTTTTTCGACAACTGGGGCGAGGTCAGCCGCATCCGCGAGACCTTGGCCTTCTTCCCGGAGGATATCCGCCGCAAGCGTCTGGCCGGACAGCTTCTGCTGGCGGCGCAGGCGGGGCTCTATAACTATCGCCGCTGTCTCGCGCACGGCGAGCGCGAGAGCGCGCAGCTGGCCGTCGGGGAGTTCGTCAGGAGCGCCATCGCCGCGATCTTTCTCCTCAACCGTCGCTACCGCCCCTACTATAAGTGGGTATTTCGCGCCCTGCGCGAGCTGCCGCTGCTGTCAGAGCTGTCCGAGCCGCTTGCCCGGCTGCTGTCGACGCCGAACGATGGGAATCTGGCGGAGGAAAAGGCGGAGACCATTGAGCGCATAGCCGCGGCGCTGATCGCGCAGCTGCACACGCAGGGCCTGACGGAGGCGGACAGCGCGGAGCTGGAGCGCCAGGCCTACGCCGTCAACGACGGTATCCGCGACAGCGAGATCCGCAATCTGCATATTCTGGCGGCGGTCTGAGCAAATGCCGGATGACATGAAAAAGCCTCCCTTTAGGCAAGGGCGGCTTTGCTTCGGTTGATCTGTCATCCTGAGCGGAGCCGCGCGGGATGACAGGGGGGATCGACGGCGCATACAAACACGCCGGGCGCGAGGGCCCCTGCGAGCAGACGGAGCACACTGCTCACCGTGCTTTGCCTTGGCTGTCTGTAAATCCTTGACAATATATATAAAAAATATATATAATGCAGATATCGCA
>JAFWVV010000072.1 GCA_017518225.1 Oscillospiraceae bacterium
CATATCAGTAAAATAAGGCTGACTGAAATTAAAATTATACGTTTAGCTGTTCTATTCATGGATAGCCTCCAAAATGTCGCCATAATTCAGGTTTTCACCGGTGTTCAAGTCTATACATTTATTCTACTACGCCGTGAAAGATTTCTTTCCCCAGCAAATAAAATCTGTCTTCTTTTATTCCGGGAAAATCTTCGTCCTCCCAATCGTCGTCTGGACGAAAGTTCCCTCTCATATCAATTTTGTACCCAAGCCCGATACAAGTCATATAATCGTCATTTTTGTTCGTGCCGACCGTATCGATGCAGTCCTTTTCAAATCTAACGCAAAACAAAGGCATTTCAAGCCCTCTGACAACTCTAATATAATCGATGGAAAAGCACAGACATATCAGTAAAATAAGGCTGACTGAAATTAAAATTATACGTTTAGCTGTTCTATTCATGGATAGCCTCCAAAATGTCGCCATAATTCAGGTTTTCACCGGTGTTCAAGTCTATACATTGTGCCTTGAGATAAAAGGTCTCTCCATCTTCGGAAGCATATTCCTTAAAAATGATTCTAACAAATCGCATCTTATTATCCAGCTTACATATCACATCAAAATGTTGACCGTTATCGACCGCATTTAAAACAGTATTGCCGTCATAAATAACATCATCTAACTCAGAACCAAAGATAGCCTTATTTGTTTTATTCACTAAATCTAAGGCTTTATTTACTTCATTTTCCGAAAATGACATATCTGTTTTATGAAAAAAGCCGGTGTCATTTTTAAAATGTATGCCTCTTATGCCTCGGGTTCAAACTCGATCACGTAGGCGATGCGGCCGCTGTAGAAGGCCGGGTAATCCCCCGCCGGGTCGTTGCGATTGTCATTGTAGCCCCAGCGCCCATCCGAATAACTGAGCATCAGATAATCCTCGGGCACATAGCCGTCCACAATGGAGGGCTCGCCGGACGCCCAGGGCCAGAAGTCGATCTCCGCATCCTTCACCCAGGTCATCGCGCCATCGACACGGCGGCAGCCGATCCAGACGTAGCTGACATTAAACTCCTCAACCGCGGCAATCACACGCCGGAACTCTTCCTCGTCGTTGATCACGACCAGATGCCCGCCCGCGTAGATACTGCTGTCTCTCGCCGTGATCCAGCTGACGTCGCCAACGATCACCTGATAAGTCGATTCCTTCGGCGCCGGCTCCTCCGTCGGCTCGGGCGTCGCTTCAACCGGCGCCTCGCTCGGCGTCGGCGTCTCCGCCGGAGCCAGAACCTCGTTGGGCGCTGTTGTCTCCGTGGGCGGCGGCACAGGCTCGTCAGGCCGGCGTGCCTGGATATAATCGTAAAGCGCGGCGGCAGACAGCAAAATCGCGACCGCCAGCAAAATCATAATAAAGGGCCGACGCCGACGGCGGCGGATTTTTTTTGCGATGCTCCGCTCGCGCTCGGTGCTGTTTTGATACTGCACCGGAGCGGGGCGCCCGATCACCACTGGCTCCAACTCCGGGTTTTTCTCCTCGGTCAGAATGACGATCGGCTTTTGTTCCGGCTCACTCTCCGGTTCCGGCTCGCTTGGCGGCTCGGATTCCGGCTCCGGCTGCTGCATCAAGGGCCCGACGACCGGCTCCGTCGGCGCTTCCTCTTCCTCGCCGCTGTCAGCGGCATCCATCTGCGCGTCCTCTTCCTTGCGCAGAATGTCCAGCATCATTTTTTCCACGTGGCTCAGATCGTCCTCGCTCTTATTATACAGCTGCTCTGCGCTGACAGGGCCGGACAGATAGATGTTGTCCACGCAGCTGAGCAGCGCAGCCTTCAGCTCTTCCACGCTCTGATAACGCTCGCCGATCTGAAACGCAAGCGCCTTTTCAATGATCTCGGACAGGCGGCGTCCGGCAGCCTTCGGCGCTTTGATCGCCTCGCCGTTCATCCGACGCTGCCGCGCGCCGTCCTCGCCGCTTTTATAAAAGGGCATCCGGGCGCAGTTGACCGCGTAGTACAGCAGCATCCCCAGGGAATAAACGTCCGCCGATGGGCCTTTTTCCCCATTCCAGAACAGCTCCGGAGCGAGAAACTCCCGTTCCTGGCCTTCCCATTCTCCCTCCGCCGCAGCCGGCCCGAGACGCCAACTGCCGTTGTCGTCCCTGCTTACGTTATCCGGATAAACACCGCCGCGAAACGCACCGGTGCCGACTTCGTCCTGAATCTGACAGCAAAGCGCAACGACCAGACTACACAGCTCCCGGCGATCCAAATCGGTGATCGCGTCGCCCAGCGGCTGCCACACGCTGTTTTCTTTTATCTCTCTATTGTCCACAGGTTCTCCTCCTGTCCGGCGCTCGATCTATGCCAAATATTAGCTATATTATGTTAACATATTTGCTGACAAGCGTCAAGCAATTCCCGGCAGTTTAAGAATTCTCTAAGAATTCTCTTTTTTTATTTCTCCATCTTGTCGGCGATGGCGTTGATCTGGTCGGCATAGCGTGCCAACTCCTTGTTGGCGCGCCCTTCGCAGGCCTTTGCACAGCGCAGCAGGCGCTCCACCGCCTCGAGCAGACGGGTAAAGGCCGGGCTGCGGTGGCGTTCCTTGCCGCCCGCGTGCTTCTGGATGGCTTTGGGCTTCGTGATGCGGACAAACTCGCCCGTCAACAGTTCAAACTGCGTACCGCTGTAAGGCGCGAAAGCCGGATAGCCCAGCTCGCGATTCAGGCAGTCGGTAAAGCTGTCTGCCGCCTCCGGGTCTCCGTGGTTGACAAAGGTGAGCTTTGGCTTGCGCTGAAAGCCCTTGAGCCAGGCAATCAGCCCGTTTTTATCGGCGTGACCGCTGACGCCCGCGAGCGTGCTGATCTCTGCGTGCACCTCAATCTCCTCGTTGAAGAGCTTGACGCGCTTGACACCGTCCACCAGCATACGCCCGAGGGTGCCGTTAGACTGATAGCCGACGAAAAGAACCATGCACTCCGGCCGCCAGAGATTGTGCTTGAGATGGTGGCGGATGCGCCCGGCGTCGCACATGCCGCTGGCAGATAAAATAACTTTTGGCGTTTTGTCCTCATTGATCGCCTTGGACTCTTCCTGTGAGACGCTCAAGTGAAGCCCGGGGAAAACGATGGGGTTGACGCCGCTGCGGATCAGGCGGCGCATCTCCTCGTCCAGGTATGACGTGTCGCACTGGAGGAAAACACTCGTCGCCTCGATGGACAGGGGGCTATCCACATAGACCGGAAATTCCCCGTGCCCGTGTACAAGTCTGCGCTCCTTGATCTCGCGGATGAAATACAAAATCTCCTGCGTCCGGCCGACGGAAAAGGCCGGAATGATCAGATTGCCGCCGCGATCAAGCGTCTGCTGGATCCGCAAAGCCAACTCGCCCACGTAATCCGGACGCTCTTCACTGTGCAGCCGATCTCCGTAGGTGGATTCGATGACGAGATAATCCGTCTCCTCCACCGGACTCGGATCGCAGAGAATGGGCTGGTTGGTATTGCCCACGTCGCCGGAGAAGGTGATCTTCCGCGTCTCCCCTGCCTCGGTCAGCCAGACCTCGATCGCCGCTGAACCAAGCAGATGTCCCACGTCCGTCATGCGGATCGTAACCGCGTCGTTGACCTGGATCATCTTCCGGTACGGGCAGGGGTGCATCAGGCTCATCAGCCCCGCCACGTCGTCCAGATCGTAAAGCGGTTCGACCTCATGCTCGCCTTTCCTCTTAGCTTTACGGCTTTGCCACTCAGCCTCGGAGATTTGGATGTTGGCGCTGTCGCGCAGCATGATATCGCACAAGGACACCGTCGCCTCCGTCGCAAAGACCGCGCCGCGAAAGCCCTGCTTATACAGCAGCGGGAGCAGCCCTGCGTGGTCGATATGCGCGTGCGTCAGCAGCACAAAATCCAGCGCCGACGGCGCCACGGGCAGAGGCTCGTTTTCGTACAGATCCTTTCCCTGCTCCATGCCGTAGTCCACAAGACCTTTTTTGTCGCCGACTTCGATATAGGTGCAACTGCCGGTCACTTCATGCGTCGCGCCGAGAAAGCTGATCTTCATCCGCTGTGCCTCCTGTCTAAACGTTTTTTCTATTTTACACCCATATCGCCTCGTCTTCAATTCCTATTTCACAAAATTTCAGCATTTTTAAGGATAGCAAAAAAAGAAATAATATGATAGAATAAATCCGTTTAGACCCTGATTCCCCTATTGTCGATATCCTATGAACGGAGAGCCATCCATGAAGCTTCAAATCCAAAGAGCGATTACACTCCTGTTAGTATGCACGACGCTGCTGGGTTTAGCCGCCTGTACGCCGGTGCTTGCACCGGTGGAAGAGACGCTTGCACCGTCCAGAAGCGACGACACAACAACGCAGACGCCGGACACCGCGCCCAAGGATAACGGCGGCGATCCTGTGCCCGCCGCCACCTTGCAGCCGCAGCTGTTTATGCCCCTGAGCATCAATGAGGTCATGCTCTCGAACAAGGCGACGGTCGCCGACGACGCCGGGCTGTTTCCGGACTGGCTGGAGCTGTATAACTACGGCAGCGAATCGCAGTCGCTGGACGGTCTCGTGCTGCGAAACGGCGATAAGACCTGGTCTATGCCGGATCGGCAGCTTGCCCCCGGTGAATACTATCTTATCTTTTGCGACGGCAGCGGCAGCGATGCGCAGCATGCAAGCTTTACGCTGTCCAAGGACGGCGTCGATCTGCGGCTGGAGAGCGCCGCAGGCGAGCTGATCGAGCAGTTTATCGTCCCCGCCTGCGACGGCGATGAGAGCGTTTATCGTGAGGAGGACGGCAGTCTGACGCGCACACGCTTTGCCACGCCCGGCTACGAAAACAGCATGGACGGCTATGTCCGTACCCAGGAGGCGCGCTCCGCCGCCGGCCCACTGCAAATCTACGAAGTCGTCGTCTATAACCAGTGGGATTTTTACCAGCGCGGGAGCTACTATGACTGGGTGGAACTGAAAAACGTCTCTGACAGCCCGATATCTCTGCATGACTATTATCTCTCCGACAGTGGCAGCGATCGAGCGAAATACCGCCTGCCGGATCGTCAACTCAATCCCGATGATATCGTTGTCATCCACTGTATCGGCGACCCCTCTGCCATCGGCGTCAACACCCCCTTTGCCCTCAGCGCCGACAGCGATCAGCTCTTTTTGAGCCGCGCGGACGGTACGCTTGTCGATTACGCCGCTTTGCATGACATCCCCTATCACGGCAGCTTCGGCCGTATGGACGGTCAGCCTGGCTTCTTTTACTTTGAACGCTCCACCCCGGCGGAAGACAACGCGGATGGCGCGCGCTGCCGCGCGGACATGCCCCGTCTGGTGGGACGCGACGGCGTCTACAACGATGTGAACGCCGTCAGTGTGACGCTGGAGGGCTCCGGCGCAATTTATTACACCACCGACGGCTCTGTGCCCGACGAGGATGACACGCTTTATACCGGCCCGATCGAGCTGACCAAAACCACGGTCATCCGCGCCGTCAGCTATGCCGACGATCGTTTGCCCAGCGACACGCTGGAATTGAGCTATATCATCAACGAAGGGCATACGCTTCCCGTAGTAAGCCTTGTCGCTGATCCCGACGAAATCCTTGGCGGCGCCGGCGTCTACCGCAACCCCAATCTGGAAAAAGAGTGTCTCGGCTCTGTTAAGCTGTTTGAAAACGGCGAGGGCTTTGTGATCGACTGCGGCATCAAGCTGCATGGCGCTACCTCAAAATTTGCGCAGGACAAAAAGTCTTTGAAGCTATGCTTCCGCTCCCGCTATGAGGGGGAATTGCACTATGACCTTTTCGGCAACGGCGTGTGCGATTATTCCTCGATCCTGCTGCGTTCGGCCCAGGAGAGCACCTACTCTACGCTGATGCGCGACAATATCGTCCATCAGCTTGCCATCCGGTGCTTCCCGGAGCTGCCCGCCCAGGACTATAAGTACAGCGTGCTGTATATCAACGGCAAATACTGGGGCGTTTATAACATCCGCGAGGCACATTCGGACGAGCATTACGCCTACCACTACGGCTACGATCCCCAGACCGTGACCCAGTGGAAGGAGGTTTGGGATAAGACCAGCAACATCGGTGAGCTGTGCAGCTCTGCACTGAACCGCAATCTCGCCAATGACGAAAACTACAACGCCATCGCCGCGCGCGTCAATGTGGACAGCGTCATCGGCTGGACGATTTTGCAGGCCTGGTGCAGCAATCACGACTGCAATCCGCCCAACATGCGCTATTATTACTCCACGGAGGACAATGTGCTGCGCTATGCGCTGGTCGATCTGGACCTGGGCATGTTTGAATACGACCTGTTTGACGTGCCGCTCAAGGGAGCGATCGTGGACGGCAGCCGCTATTCCTATCCCTTCAACAAGCTGGCCAATAAGCTGATGGAGAACCACCAGTATCAGCTGCGCATGGCCGAACAGCTGGCCGCAGCGCTGCGCGGCCCGATGTCCGACGAGAACGTGCTGGCGCTGATCGACGAGTTTGCCGACGCCCTCCGCCCCGAGATGGCGCGCGACCGCGAGCGCTGGGGACACGGCGGTCCCGGCGACACCGAGGAATTCTGGGAGCACGGCTTCCAGATGGTCGACTATCTGCGCGACTTTGTCAGCCGCAAGGACGGCCGCTCGACCCAGCTGTTAAAATCTTTCCTGAGCCACACCAATCTCACGAGCGAAGAAAAGGAGCGCATCTTCGGCGATCTTCTCCCCTGACAACAACACAACAAGCAAAAACGGAGATCTGCTTTCTTGTGCAGATCTCCGTTTTTGCTTGCTTCGCTTATTTGTTTTCCAGATAGTTCCGCAGCAGCTCCTGCAGCAGCTCGTCCCGGTCGATGCGGGTGATGAGTGTGCGCGCACTGTTGTAGTTGGTGATATAGGTCGGATCCTCTGAAAGAATATATCCCACGATCTGGTTGATGGGGTTGTAGCCCTTGACCATCAGGGAGTTATACACAGACGAAAGGATCTCTTTCATTTCGGCTTTGCTGTCTACTGCGGTAAATTTTCTGGTTACGTCTGCCATAAGCGTCCCCCTCTCTTCATTGACCTTTCTTGTCCCTCATTATAACAGATAAAACGGTCAAGTAAAGTCAAAAAATGTCAAAACGGCCTATGAAATCTAAAATTTTCTGTGAACATCAGCGCATTTGAGCCCCAAATTTCTCCTCCAGCGCCTTCAGGATGCGCTTGATGGTCTCTTCCGCGTGCTCATCGCGCAGGGTCTGATCCTCCGCGCGCATCGTCAGCGAAAAGGCCACGGATTTCTTGCCCTCGGCGATGTGATGCCCTGCGTAGACGTCGAAGATCGAACAGCCGCAGAGATATTGTCCGCCGTTTTCGCGGATGCAGGCACGCAGCTCGCCCACCGGGATCTCCGCGTCGCAGACAACCGCGAGGTCGCGCGTCACGGACGGGAAGCGCGGCAGCGGGCAGAACACCGGGGTGCAGGCCTTGGTCGCGTACAGCGCGTCAAAGGACAACTCCGCGCAGTAGAGCTCCGCGTCCACGCCGTATTCCGCAGCGACCGAGGGATGGATCTGGCCCAAAACGCCGATCTCGGTTTCCCCCAGATACACACGCGCACAGCGTCCGGGATGGTAGGAGGGATTGTTCTTTTCCGCCACAAAGCGCGGCTCGCACACGCGGCCGCCGTCCGTGAGCTGTTCCACCCAGCCCTTGAGCGTGAAGAAATCCATCTTCGGCCCGTAGGCGCCGAGCGAAAGAATCTTCGGCTCGTCGGCGGCGCCGTCAGGACGCTTGAGATAGATGCGCCCGAGCTCGTAGAGCATTGCCTCGCGGTTGCGGTAATTGTAGTTGCGCGTCAAAATCTCCAGCATAGAGGGCAGGATGCTCGTGCGCATGATGGAGGTATCCTCGCCCAGAGGATTTAAGATACGCAGGCTGTCGCGGCGCGGATCGTCCTTCGGCCAGTGGATCTTATCGTAGTAGCCGGGGCTGATGAAGGAGTAGGTAATGATCTCGTCCAGCCCCATACTGCGGCAGGTCTGCCCCAGCTCGCGCTCAAACTGCTGCTCCGGCGAATAGCCGCCGGCTGTGCTGATGCCGCCGCTGAAGGCCACAGGGATCTCGTTGTAGCCGTAGAAGCGCGCAACCTCCTCGGCGAGGTCGGAGTAGTGCTCCACGTCGCCGCGCCAGGAGGGCACGCGAACGGTGTCGCCCTCGACGCCAAAGCCGAGCTTGCACAGGATCGTGCGCATCTCGTCGGCGCTGACAGCGGTACCGAGCAGGGCGTTGATCTTCTCCGGCTCGAGCTGCAGCACGGTCTCATGAATCGGCTGCGGCAGCTCGTCGATGATCCCGTCCACCACCTCGCCCGCACCAAGCAGTTCGATGAGCTCGCAGGCGCGCTGCACGGCAGGGATGGTATTTTGTACGTCCAGTCCCTTCTCAAAGCGCGAGGAGGCGTCGGTACGCATGCCGAGCGCCGTCGCCGTGCGGCGGATGGAGGGGCCGTTGAAGTTCGCGCTCTCCAGCAGCACCATCGCGGTATCGCCCACGATCTCGCTGTTGGCGCCGCCCATGACGCCCGCCACGCCGATGGGCTTTTCCCTGTCGCAGATGCAAAGCATGTTCTCCGTCAGGGCGCGCTCCGTGCCGTCGAGGGTCTGGATGCTCTCCCCTGCGCGGGCGCGGCGGATGTGGATCTCGCCGCCGTCGACGCAGCTGAAGTCAAAGGCGTGCATCGGCTGACCGTACTCGAGCATGACGTAGTTCGTGATATCGACGATGTTGTTGATCGGGCGCATGCCGGCGCTGCGGATGCGCTCGCGCATCCAGGCCGGCGAGGGCGCGATCTTGACGTTCTTCACCATGCGCGCGCTGTAGCGCGAGCAGAGCGCGGCGTCCTCGATGACAACCTTGGCGTGATCGCGGATATCGCCGCCGGCCCTGGCCGCGACGACCGGCTCATGCAGCTTCAGCTCGCGGTCAAAGGTCGCCGCCGCCTCGCGCGCCAGGCCGATCACGCACAGACAGTCCGGGCGGTTGGGCGTGATCTCGAACTCGACGATATGATCGTCAAAACCAAGCATCGCAGCCACGTCGTCCCCCGGCGCGATATTCTCCTCATGGAGGATCAGAATGCCGTCGGAAATGCAGTTGGGAAACTCGCGCTGCTCGGCGTGCAGATCCGCCAGCGTGCAGACCCGGTTTTTGTCCGTATCGTAGGCGACAAGATCGCCCGCGTGGACGTTCTGGCAGGCGGTGACCGTCTCCGCCTCCGGCTCCAGCCGGAGCTTCCAGCGGTTAAGGCCCGCGTTTTCCACCGCGGTAACACGCGCCGCGACAACCTTACCGAAGAGCTTGTCGCCCGCGTCAATATCCGCTGGGATCGAGGGCTTCTCCGGATCGATCGGGTGATAGTCGTTCAAAAGCGCCGCCGCTTCGATGGCGGCATAGGGCAGGTCGTGCTCGGTCAGCTCCAGCTCCTTGAGCGAGCAGAGCATGCCGTCCGACAGCATGCCGCGCAGCTTGCCGCTCGTGATGGTCTTGCCGCCGGGCAGACGCGCCTCGTTCAGCGCCGCCGGAACGAGATCGCCCACGTGGACGTTCCACGCGCCGGTGCAGATCTGCACCGGCTTTTCCCCGCCGACGTCCACCTGCACGACGAGCATGTGATCCGAGTCGGGATGCTTTTCGATGGAGAGGATGCGCCCGACCTTGACCTTGCTCATGGTCTTGCTCAGATCCTCCGTGACCTCGACCTTCGAGCCGGAGACGGTCATCGCCTCGTCAAAGGCGCGGTCGTCGATCTCGCTCAGCGGCAGATCGACAAATTCATTCAGCCATTTTCTGGACAGTTTCATGCTTGCAAAATCCTTCCTTATAGACTAACGCAATACCGGCTGTACCGCAATGACACGCCGTCCGGCCTCGCAGAGTTTTTCGCCGCGCACGGCGAAAAAGCAGTCAAATCCGTTTTTTGCGGGGGCGTGTACCTCGCAAAAAACACTTCTCGCGGAGAGAGTGCGCGAACGCAGCGCAGCCTCCCCAATCAAAGGCTTGCCTTTGATTGGATCAAAACTGCTGCAAAAATCTCTCGTCATTTTCAAAGATCAGCCGCAAATCGGTGATCTTATACTCGCCCATGGCCAGCCGCTCGAGCCCCATGCCGAAGGCCCAGCCGGAGTAGACCTCCGGGTCGATGCCGCAGCCGGCGAGCACCTTGGGGTGCACCATGCCGGCGCCAAGCACCTCGATCCAGCCCTGGCCCTTGCAGGTCGGGCAGCCCTTGCCGCCGCACTTGTGACACTGGATATCCAGCTCGCAGCTCGGCTCGGTAAAGGGGAAATGGTGCGGGCGAAAGCGCGTCACCGTGCCCTTGCCGTAGATTTTTTCCACGACGAGGTTCAGCGTCGCCTTGAGGTCGGCCATCGTCACGCCCTTGTCCACGAACAAGCCCTCGATCTGGTGGAACATCGGGCTGTGGGTGGCGTCCACCTCGTCCTTGCGGTAGACGCGCCCCGGCGCGAGCACGCGGATCGGGAGACTGCGCGTCTCCATCGCGTGGATCTGCATCGGCGAGGTCTGTGTGCGCAGCAAAATCCGGCTGTCCTCGGTGAAATAGAAGGTGTCCGTCCAGTCGCGCGCGGGGTGTCCCTCGTCGCTGTTGAGCTTGTCAAAATTGTACTCCGACAGCTCCACCTCCGGGCCGTCCAGGATCTCAAAGCCCATGCCGATGAAGATCTCCTTGATCTGGTCGAGCACGTTGTACATCGGGTGCTTATGCCCCAGACGGACGGCCTTGGCGGGCATCGTCACGTCCAGCGCCTCCTGCTGGAGCTTACGCTCCAGCAGCGCCTCGCCCAGCCGCTGACGGCGGCGCTCAATCGCGCCCTCAATGTCGGCGCGCAGCTGGTTGGCGAGCTGCCCCATCACCGGGCGCTCCTCGGCCGACAGCGCGCCCATTTGGCGCAAAATGCCGGTCAACTCGCCCTTTTTGCCCAGATAACGCACACGCAGCTCCTCCAGCAGCTCCATGCTCTCCGCCCGAGCCACCGCCTCGATCGAAGCCTCTCTCAGCTTTTGCATCATGTCTTTCATACGATCTCTCCTGAAATTGAAATGAAAAAAGACCTCCGTCCCGGTCAAGGGACGAAAGCCGTTGCTTCCGCGGTACCACCCAAATTCGACCATGGAACATGGCCGCACTTTGTTGAAAGGATAACGGTTTTCAGCCGCCGGTGATTGGCCGGTGCTCCCGGGCGAACCAAGCGCGCTCTGCTCACAGGGGCTTGCAGCCGGCGACCCCCGCTCTCTTCCAGCGATCTCACGCTATTTTCCCGTTCAACGCATGAACATTAGTAATGTAACACAAAAAGATGCCGGAAGCAAGAGTTTTCTTGCCATCCGGCATCTTATGATAAAAAAACGAATGACTTTTCCCAGGTGCGCGCACCGAAAGCGCCATCACACCATAGCAGCACCACACGAATGAAGTACTCTCGTCCTTCAATCCAAGTTTATCTTTTCCAGCAAATACCGGATAATCGTCTTCCTTTGCGTAACGATTCTCGCCTCGATCTGCATACCGATGGTGATTTTCCCGACGTTCCCATCCCTGTCAACAAGCTCTGCACATTCAAGACTTCCTTCTACAAGAAAGTATCCGGAAAACTGTCCGTTTTGTACCAGCGCGTCCTGGGAGACGCTGAGCACCTTGCCGGAAACCGTTCCGTACTGGCTGCTCGGCAGAGCCGGAATGTTATACCGGATCTCATCGCCAATCTTCATGTTCCCCATGTCGGCGCTGCTTACATAGATCTGTGCTTTCAGCTCGCTCTCATTGACCGGGATGATGGTGGCGATCACATTCCCGGACGCGATCACATCGCCGGGCACAAGCGCTGTCGTCACATTGACGACGCCGGACTGCTCCGCCAGAATCGTCCCTTGATCCCGCTGCATTTGCAGCTGATCCAGTTGGGAATCCAGCTCGCGCAACTGCGTTTCCATGCTTTCAATGCCGTTTACCGTGGCGGTGGTCTGTTCTACAACGGCCATGGCGATGGGAAGCGGATCTCCGTTTTCATCGACATTGTTTTCATACATACCCGCAGCGACCTGATAGCCCCTCACGCTGGAGCGTGCGGATATAATCTGATTCTGGAGCGACTGGATCGAATTGTCGATCTGCGAGATGGTCTGCATCTGCTTTTGTGCAACAGAGCTCTCAAAGCTTTCGTTCAGGGTGTCAAGCGTTTGATTGACGTCCACCGCGGAAATCGCTGTATTCAGCTCGTGGATTTTGCTTTCCAGCTCTATTTTCCTCTGCCGGTATTCCAGCAGCGCGCTGTTCTTGTATGACTCCAGCGCGGACTGTGCGCTCTCCATTTTGGTTTTTGCCGCGCTGGTATTGTAATCGGCGGATGGGCCGCCGAGGCTGACTTCCTTTTCGGCAATTTCCGCCTCCAGCCTGGTGATGGTATTTCTGATGGCAAGGATCGTGTTTGTCTGAAAAGACTCCAGCTCGGTCTGCGCGGCGGAGATCGCCTCGGCATAGCCGGACAAGGCCGCTTCCGCCGCCTTCAGCTCTTCCTTCAATCTGGCATACTCCGCCTTGACGTCCTCTGACGCGCCGGGATCCTGCGCCAGCGTCTCATATTGAGAAACGCTCTCCCGCAGCCCGGCCAGCGCGGCGCTCTGTTCGTCATAAAGCCTTTGGGCGGTCGTTAGGTTGTCTTCGAGGCTTTGATATTGACCGCTGTACTCCGTATAGAGCGAGCGATAGAACGCGCTGTCGCGCGTGTCGTCAAAGCGATCCTGTTTGTCCAAAACCGATTGCAGATAATACTGGTAGCCCTCCAGCATGGTTTTGCTGTAGGCCAGCAGCGCCTCTTCGTTTTCCCCGACCGCGCCGCCGTTCAGATAATACTCATAAGTCTCCTTGGCCGCCTGGTACTGCCTCGTGTATTCGTCCAGATTTTTTCTATACTCTTCAAACAGCAGCCAGGCCGTTCCCTCTTTGGGGGCGGGGTATTCCGCGGCGTCGGCCTCGATCAGCTCGATCAGTTTGTTGTAGTCAGCGAGCTGCTCTTGATAGATGGACAGATAGTAAGCGCTGCTGTCGCTGTCCGCGTCATGGAGGATTTTATTGAACTGCACGACATAATCATTATATAGGGCGGCCATCGTCTCCGCGTACAACTCGTACATGTTGGCGTATTCCGGGTAATCCCCGGCGACATTCGCCCCTTGATAAATGCTGTCTCTGTAGGCGTACCAGCCGTTGAGCTGATATTGCAGCGCGGCGATCTGTTCATTGAGGCTCTGGATGCTGCTCCCGTTTTTGTTTACGTCAAAATCAATCGTCTGCTGTGTATTTTTCAGCGCAAGCAAATAGTCCTGAAACTGAACGTAATACGGGTATTCCTTGCTTTTGGCATTGTCCGAGAAGGGATTTTCCCCCGCCTCGATGCCGTCCAGAAACTTTTCCAGCATCTGCTTTTGCTCCAGCAGCTTTTCCCTGGACGCCTCCAGACTGTTGATGCGGATCTGCAGCTCGGACATATCCACGGAAAACAGCGGCTCCCCCGCGTGGACAAGCTGCCCGTCGGAATAATTCACGGCGGTAATGCGCCCGCTGACAAGGCTGGACACCGTGCTGACGTCGTCGTTTGGCCGAACCACGCCGGAGGATCTTGTCACGATCTCGATCTTTCCGAAGCAGCTATAGGCAGCGGCGGCCAGCAGCAAAAGCAAAAGGCAGTATATGAACGCGGGAACAAAGGGATTCGGTCGGCTTCCGTACAGCTCCTTGCTGTCGGACATTTCCTGTATATCTATCACCGTTTTTCTCATGCCCTTATTCTCCTGTCTGTGACCGATACAGGTTCCGGTAAAATCCGTTTTCCTTTTCCATCAGCTCATCGTGCGCCCCGGCCTCGATGATCCGGCCCTTTTCCATTACAAAGATCGTGTCGCAGCGCCGGATCGTGCTGAGCCTGTGCGCGATGATGATGGTGGTCATGCCCTCGCTGTAGGCGTCTATCGTCTCCTGGATGGCCTTTTCCGTCACCGCGTCCAGATTGCTGGTGGCCTCGTCCAGAATGAGGATATCCGGCTTTTTCAGCATCGCCCGCGCAATCGCGATCCGCTGGCGCTGGCCGCCGGAGAGGTTGCTGCCGTTTTCGTCCAGATGCGTCTCATAGCGCAGGGGCAGCGCGTTGACAAACTCATGGATCTGCGCCATGTTCGCGCAGCGGATGACCTCCTCCATGTCCACGCTGTCCAGCCCGAAGGTCAGGTTGTCCAAAATCGTCCCGCTGAACAAAAAGGTCTCCTGCGGGATATACGCAATCTTCTCGCGCAGCGTCTCCAGCTGGATATCCGGCAGCGCGTAATTGGCAATGGAGATGCTGCCGGCCTCATACTGATATAAATGCAAAAGGAGCTTGGCAATCGTGGTCTTGCCCGCGCCGCTCTCTCCGACGATCGCCACGCGCGCGCCTTTTGGTATGTTCATGCTGAAATGCTCCAGCACAAGCTGCCTTGTGCCGTAGCGGAAGGACAGATCGCGGATCGAAATATCCCCCTGCAGCGAGGCGGGGGCGACCTTGCTGTCCTGCGCGCCGTCCTTTTCGATCTCCAGATCCAGGATCTCGCCCAGGCGGTCGGAGGCCACCATGGCGGTCTGCAGCGTCGGCTGCAGATTGATCAGATTCTTGACCGGATCGAGGAAATACGCCAGCAGGGCGTTGAAGGCCACCAGACTGCCGACGGTCATATCGCCCTGCAGTACGCTGTTCGCGCCCACCCAGAGGATCACGACGCCGCCGACGGCCTCCACAAAGGTCTTTAAGCCCTCCTGCGCGTTGCCGATGCAGGCGAGCCTGAAAATGCTTTTCAGCAGCCGGATAAACCTGAACTCCGTCTCCGTCTGGACGGTCTGCTCGCCGTTGAAGGCCTTGACGGTCTGGATGCCGTTGAGCGATTCCACCAGATAGCTCGTCAGCTGCGCGTTGTTTTCCATCTGCTTTTCATTCGCCTTCTTGTAGGGCCGGTTGAACAGCAGCACCAGCGCGCAGTAAAGCAGCACCATCACAAAGGCGATGGCGAACAGGGTCTTGTTCTTGAAAAACAGGATCAGCCCGCCGGCCAGCGCCATCAGCGTGTCGATCATCACCGTCAGCGTGGCGTTGGAGATCGCGTCGCGGATCGACGAGGCGTCCTGAAAGCGCGAGATGATCTCGCCCACCTTGCGTGTGCCGAAAAAGCTCATCGGCAGCTTCAGCACGTGGTCGTAATAGCCGAGCAGCAGCGCGATATCCAGCTTCTGGCTGAGATACACCAAAAGCTGCGTGCGCAGCACCGCCAGCACCACCGAGAACAGCTTCAGCGCAATGACGCCGACGGACAGCACCGTCAGCGTTTTTTCGATGCCCGCGGGCAGGATATCGTCGATGATGATCTGAAAATAAAACGCGCCCAGAATGCCGAGGGCGGTAAGCACCAGCGAGGCGACAAAGATATCCAGAACCAGACGCTTCTGCGGCAGCAGCAGCCCCCAGAAGCGCTCGAAGATGTTTTTCGTCTCCTTGCCCTTTTGGAAGGTCTGCGCCGGGACGAGCAGGATCAGTACGCCCGTCCATTCCTTAAAGAATTCCTCCGGCGTCTTTTTGACAAGTCCTTTTCCCGGATCGGCGATCACAACCTGTTTTTTCGTGATCTTATGGATCACCACATAGTGCAGCAGCGTACCTTCCACCACCACGTGGGCGATGGCGGGCAGCGGGAATTCGGAGAAAAAGGCCTCCTGATTGCCCTTGACCGCCTTGGCCGTAAAGCCAAGCTGCCCGGCGGCCTTGACCATGCCGTAGGCATTCGTGCCCTGCTTATCCGTTCCGGCGATCTGCCGGATCTTTGTAATCGACTTTTGCAGGCCGTACTGTTTGGCAATCGTCGCCAGACAGGCCGCCCCACAGTCAGTGATGTCGTGCTGTTTGATACAATAGTATTTCACACTATGTTACTTCTTTCTTGAATCATTAGGAAATCCGGGTCTTATATTTGAGCAAATGCAATTAAGACAACAGTATTTCTATGGCTTTTTGCAGTACCGTGTCGTACAAAAGAGGATCCTGGCTGTCATTGCTTCCATACTTTTCTATGTACTTCTGAATGCTATAATCCTGCAGCGTTTGCGAAATATACACGTCTGGAGAAGTCCCATACACAGAGTTATCCGTCCCATCCGGATTCAGTGCTCCTCCTGGCATATAAACAAAAGCAAGAAGGCTATTGGGGCAGGTTGTGACCATATAAGAGCCAGCCAGTCCTTCTCCACCGGTATTGTCTCCGACAACCGTGACCAAATGATATCTTTTTGCAATAGATACAAATTCGTCAGCAGCAGATCCTGTCTTTTGAGAAGTCAAAACAACAATGTTTTTTTTGCCGATTCTTCCACCCTGATATTTCCGCTGAGTAGTTGAAATCATATATTCGGATTGATTTGAATATGGCGAATCCATGGTGTTTTGGAACTGATAAAGTATACGGTTAAATATGTTTTTATAGATAGGTTCATTTGTCGCTGATTTTGGTACATACCATGTCTTTGAAACAGTGTATGTCCGATCAAACAGATTTGGATAAAGATATTTTGCGGCGAAGTCTTGATTGCCGCCATAGCAGTTTCGTAAATCAAGAATGACATAATCATGACGTAGACTTTGCATAGCGTCCGACAGTTCCTCTCCAATTTGAGACCTAAAGGTATTGAGTTGAACTAAAGAATACCCATCCCCTTCAAGAATGAAATAGTCTGGCACTTCAGAAACTGCCATGTGTCGATATGCCTCTTCATAATATAAACTATAATATAGCTCCACAGAAACATGCTCGCCGCGTTCGTTTAAAAGCATCAACCTAACCGGAATGCCTTCCGCGCCATTAAAAACGATTTTTGTTCGACACGGCTTGTTGTGCAGCCCGTCAAAATACAAGTTATATATCAACAAATGACTCTTGATGAAATCATCAATTGGCTCATCCCCGACTGCCAAAAGTATACAAGAAGACAATTTATCATGTTCACTGCTCCCCGTACTATCAAAAGCATATTGCCCATTCACGTAAGAAAAGCAATAAAATGGTTTCTGTCTTAATTGATCTGTCTGCTCAAGCACCAGTTTATTCCAATATTCGCAGGCAGACAGTATTTTCCGATTTGATGTGATCTTGGCACTATTAAAACAGTGAAGCGATCGATAACTCTCCAAATCAGGTTCAACAAAGTCCGTATGAAAGCTGGGGATTTCTTGGCTGATCGCACTCATCACACAATAAAACTCATAATCATTTTTCGTTGTAAGAATGTGTGCAGCATAGAAATCTTTTCGATCCGAAAAAGAAAAGCCATACAGCTCTTCATAGCGATCGATCATCGGTACACTGCTAAGGATTGTTTGATAAAAGTACTCGAAATCCTCTTTTTTTGCTTTTCGCTCAAATTCATATCATTTTTCCCTGTATGGCGAAAAAAAAACGGCAAACGCATCTGCATCCCACCAACCAACAACACAAAATACAACAGTAATAATGCAGTAGCCACAACCGCAAGAATGGTCAAAAGTTTTATTGCCTTTTTCCGCATCGCTCAACCTCACTAAAACAGTTTTACATACCATGCTTATGTGTTACTGACACATAAGCATGGCATCATTTATCTTCTATTACTTTCCGTACTTTATTGCCCTTGACCGCCTTGGCCGTAAAGCCAAGCTGCCCGGCAGCCTTGACCATGCCGTAGGCGTTCGTGCCCTGCTTATCCGTTCCGGCGATCTGCCGGATCTTTGTAATAGACTTTTGCAGGCCGTACTGTTTGGCAATCGTCGCCAGACAGGCCGCCCCGCAGTCGGTGATGTCGTGTTGTTTGATGCAGTAGTATTTCATGTTGGATTAAAATTGAATTATAGCTTATCGACAATGGCTCGAGGACCATCAACGGTAACGTTCGAATCACCCAGCGTAACAATCACATCGTCAGTGAGCCATCGCAAGTAACGAGTAATTAGTGACATACTCGCAAAGGGAGATGAATCGCTTAGCGTATAAGCATAGATTTTCTTGCGCTCTGCATCATCAACACAGACTCTATGTCCTTTTAACTTCAAGTCCGAGTCAAGACGTGCACAAATTTCCGCAGTGTCTCCATCAAAAGCTCTGGAAATCGGTTTTGTTTGTAATGAAAAGAAAAATGCCATCGGGAGAACATAACCGACGGTAGCAACTAAGTAGCATAAAACCATCGCTTTAATCGACAAACGCGGCGTTCCCAAGAAAAATATCACAACCGCTAATAGCGAAACAATTACCCAAAAATGTAAAAAATATTTCGCAAACGATCTCATCGCGCACCTCCTTGTAGAATACGGTCATTAAGCAACCGCATTTGCGGTTGCTTAATGACCCCATGCGTGTATTAAACCGGCGTATAAAGTCCAATTGCTGCACCAGTTAGGGCACCAGCAGTATAAGCCTTCCAAGCTCCATTACCTCCGCCTTGACAACCTGCAACAGCCCAAACCGTCAAAGAAATGCATCCGCCAAAGATAGCTCCAACAAGGGCACCGGCAGCTGCTCCTCCAGACACCTCAAACTGCTCGGTGTCTGCTAACTCCATCCATAAACTGTTCATTATATTCACATCCTTTTCATTAGTCCCAAAGCGAATAAATAATAACACCAAGTGCAGCACCCACAATACCGCCGACAACCGTACCAACACCCGGTGCACAAGCAGTTCCGATTTTAACACCAATTGCCGCTCCAGCTTTCGCACCGATATACCCACCAGCGACACCAGACACCGTAATGCCTACGTTGTTCCAATCCACGCCACCATCTACAGCAAGCAGTTCGCTGTAGTCGAGCACTTCAAATGTGCCCGTGTTCAATGCCATTTCCATAGTTCTATGTACCTTTCTGTATTTTATTATATCATGCGCAGCAGTCCGTGTCGACCCAAACCTTTGCGCTTGATACCACTTTTTTACGCCGCGCTATCCAGCGTGGGCGCAATGGCATCCATCACCATGCGCGCGGCAAGGACATTGGATACCACGCCGGCGATAAGACCGACGATACAAAGAATCAGCGCGACGGTCGTGCGCTTTTCCTTGCGGTGCTTGATGGCAAACACCAGACCGATGATCCCGCAGACATAGCTCACCAGCGGGCTGAAGGCCGCTGCCACGATCGCAACGATCCCCAGCACGAGTGCCGCCACGTCCAGGGGCTTCTTGCCCGCAGTCGCGCCAGCTCCGGCAGTGGACATCTCATTCTCCTGGAAAATGCCGTTTTCTTCCATCATTCTGTCCTCCATTTGGTATATTGGATAATATCATGATCGATCAAACCAAAGCTTGATCTGTATCACCGTGCTTACAGGATATTCGGGCTGACGCCGACGTAGATATCGACGATCATCTCGTCCAGCTCCAGCGGCGTTTTCGGCTCCTTCACCGTGACGTTGTAGCCCACGGTGATGGGCGTGAGCTGATGCTCGCTGATATAGACGTTGAGCGCGTTAGCGCTCTCCTGCATAGTCGCAGGGCTGCCGACATGCCGCACAACAAGCGCGTTTGTCAGCAAAAAGTGCGGCTTCCAGACGCAGCCCTCCGGCAGCGTGATTTCCTTATTCAGCGGAATCAGAATCTCCACATCCATCACCGGCCCATGCGCGCCCGGCTCGACGGAAAAGGTCGCCGTCGCAGAGCTTCCAACCCGCTGCGCCCCCTGCTCGCGCAGCCGCGCGTCTATTTCCTGAGCCTTCGCGGCAAATTCCTGCTGCGTCATTTTCGCGCGATATGACAATACGTTATGAAGTTCCAGCGTCTGCCCCGTTTGTATCTGCATGTTTTTCCTCCCTTAGCTATTCAAAGCTTCCATATAATTTTGGGTTGCATCGGTCTTTCGACAGCAAAATACATCTATTGTCACATATTTTATAACATCTATTATCACATTGTCAAGCGGTTTTTGTGCATACTAAACTTGTGATAAGAGGTGTATGCTTATGGACTTGGAGACGAAGGTGCAAATTGGACGCAGGCTGCGTAAAAAGCGCGAGCAGGCGGGATATACGCGGGAAAAGCTGGGCGAGCTGTGCAATTTAAGCCCGCGTTTTATCGCAAACATTGAATTTGGCGATTCCTCATTAAGTCTGGATTCGCTCATGACAATTTGCCGGGTGCTGTCATGCAGCAGCGATGATATACTCTTTGGCGACAGCCTGTGCGGCGAGGCATGGGCGGAGACGGCAAGCAGGCTGTCCCGTCTTGATATCGCCTATCAGCCCGCTTTAGACAAGGCTTTGCAGGGTATTTTGGAGACGATCATAAAGGCAGAGCAGCGAGGAAAAGAAAAAGACGCCGCCGAGTAATATTTCAACAAAAAACACGAGCCGGACTGTTTCCACGCGGAACAGCCGACTCGTGTTTTTCATTCAATTACAACAGCGGAAAAACTATTCCTCCCAAGTGCGCTCGCTGCTGATGCAGCGCGGGGCAATCCATGATTTAGACCGGAGCAAAAGATCCGACAAGTGCAGATGATTTCGTCAATTAATGAATAATGTTATAAATAATTCTTCCTATGAAATATCCTATGTTGTACAAACACAAAATTCCGAATAGGGTCAAAAAAACCTTGCTGAGCACAGGGTGCATGTCACACCACTCCTTGACTTTTTCCGTCATCTGGCAGGATCCCCTTCCTACTATGTGAGTCTATTACTTCTCCAGTTCATTGTGTCATAAAAACGCATTGTCTGCTTGACTTTCCTACCATCGACAGGCGATATTTTGCAGAGCATTATGGAGAAAATTAAAAAAAGCATAATATCAAAGCTGAGTAATATTTCAACAGATTTGCTGGATGTCGCCAGCTCCATCGTTTGAAATTACTCCTCCCAGGTGCGCTCGCTGATGATGTAGCGCGGGCGGCGCTTGACCTCCATGTAGATTTTTCCGATGTACTCGCCCAGAATGCCGAGGCAGATGAGCTGCACGCCGGAGACGAAACAGACGATACAGGTCGTGCTCGCCCAGCCGGCGACGGTGTGTCCGGTAAGCTGCGCGATCAGCGCCCAGAGTACGCCGACAAAGCTCAAAAACGCGACGAAGACGCCAAAGGTCGTGATCAGATGCAGGGGTTTGACCGAAAGGCTCGTGATGCCATCGATCGCCAGCGCGAGCATCTTGCGCAGCGGATAATGGCTCTCCCCCGCCAAACGCTCGGCGCGCTTGTAGTAGACGCTGCTGCTCTTAAAGCCGACCAGCGGCACCATGCCGCGCAGGAAGAGATTGACCTCCTCAAATTTGGCAAACTCCTGCAGCACACGCGCGCTGATCAAACGGTAGTCGGCGTGGTTGTAGACGACCTCCGCCCCCATCGCCGCGAGGACCTTGTAAAAGCCCTGCGCCGTGGCGCGCTTAAAGGCGGTATCAGTGTCGCGGTTGTCGCGCACGCCGTAGACCACCTCGCTGCCGGAGAGGTATTCGTCCACCATCGCGTCCATGGCGTTGATATCATCCTGCCCGTCGCAGTCGATGGAGATGGTGATGTCGCAGCAATCCTTCGCCTCCATCAGTCCGGCCAGCACCGCGTTCTGATGGCCGCGGTTGCGGCTCTGGCTGATGCCGAGATAGTGCTCGTCCGAGGCGGCCAGCTCGCTGATGATCTCCCATGTGCGGTCGCGGCTGCCGTCGTTGACGAAGAGCACACGGCTTTCCTCCGCGATTTTCCCCGCCGCCGTGAGCTGGCGGAGTTTTTCCAGAAACTGCGGCGCTGTGATGGGCAGCACCGCCTCCTCGTTGTAGCAAGGAATGACAATGTACAAAATAGGCGCCATACTTATCCCTCCAAAAATGCAGTTAGCTCCTGCACGGTTTTGAAATAATAGCGACAGTTGTCGCGCATGAATCGCTCGATCGGCGCAATGTCGTTGGCCCAGCCGACGGCGGCAAAGTCCACGCCGCAAGCGCGCGCCATGTCGTAGCCGGGCTTGAGATCGTCGATCATCAAAAGCTCCTCCGGCCGCAGCGAAAAGCGCCGCATGATCTCCTCGAGCGGATAGGCCATGGGCTTTCTCTGCTCCGGCGGCAACTCCCAGCCGAAGACCGCGTCCGGCTCCGGCAGGGCGTTTTGCTCATAGTCACGGCGAATGTTGTAGTCGAAGGAGTGCGACACCACGCACACCAAGCCCCCCGCGGCCTTCTGCCGCTGCATGATCTCGCGGATGCCGGGATAGACTTCCGGGATATGACTGCACACATAGTCCTGCCAGAAGCGAGTCTCCTCCAGCAGCTCCTCGTCGCTCAATCCGTAGTCCTCCCGGCACATGGCAAGAAAGCCCGGATCGAAATTTTTGATAAAATAGTCCTCCAGCGTACACACCATCCCCGGCCGACGCAGCGCGAGATAGGCCTGAAAGCAGGGGTGGTGGATCGTGGCGGTACTGTTCACGACCGTGTCGTCGTGGTCAAAAACCAGACAGCGATAGCGCATAGTCAATAAAAGCTCGCCACTTCCTGGGCGGGCGCCGCGGCGGGCGTCGCCTCGAGGAAGGTCAGCACGGGGCCTTTTTTGCCGTAGGCGCGGTTGAACTTGTGGTTGACCTTCGCCGTCAGCACCATCCAGGTCTCGTCGGCGATGCTGTCGGCGTTTTTCCACTGGCAGACCAGTCCCGCAAACTGGATATCGTCCACACAGCAGGTCATCACGTGCCGTCCGACGACAAAGCTCTCCGACGGCAGGCGCTTTCTCACCAGCGCCTTGCACTTGAAGCGCACGGTCTTGTTCTCATACTTGTCCGGCTCCTCCGACAGATCGCGGTACCACAGCGCATAGTCCTCGTCCGCGATCTCGATCACGGGGGCGTTCACGTCAAAGGGCAGCGGGTCCTGGATATCGTCGTAGGTCACCTGCCCGTTTTCGTCCTCATAGGCGATGTCAGCCCGGCGGGAGACGCCGCGGACGATCTTGTGCAGCGCCATCTTGTCGACAGCGTCCGTGCAGCGGTTGAAGACCACCAGCTCGCAGCTTTTCAGCTTGTCATACACAAGCTGGCGCATGTTCTGGTTGTAGAGCTCAAAGCTGCGCGCGTCGGCAAACATGAACTCCTGATAGACCATCCAGTTTTCCGGCATGGCGGTATAGAGCTTGTCGAGCATCCACATGCCGTTAAACTCGATCACCACGCGCTCGGCGTCCACGTCGTCCAGCCACTGCTGCAGCTTCTCCGCCTGCAGCTCGCCCTCTTCGCGGATCACGCGCAGATAGACCCGCCGGTCGGCAAACTGCTCCGGCGCGTACTCCTCCTCGCCCTCCTCGCAGACGAGCAGAAGGGTACGCTCTCCGTTGCAAAAGCGCTTGTCCTCCATCGTCTCCTGGATAAAGCGCGTCTTTCCGGCCTCCAGAAAGCCGGTAAACAGATAGACGGGAATGTCTTTTTTCTTACTCAAATCTGAAACAGCTCCTTCAGCGCCTGCTCCTCAATCCGGGAACCGATCACGCAGAGGCGGCCAATCACAGCCGCGCCGCCGCGGCGGATGTCCGTCTCTCCGGGCACATAGTCAAAATAGATCCAGCTGCCGTCCCCGGCGTCCACCAGCCCCTTCGCGCGCAGCACCATGCCGTAGCGCGTCTCGTCCTGCAGCGCCGCAAGCGCCGCGCGCAGCTCGTCCTCGGAAAACTTGCGCGCCGTCTCCACACCCCAGCTCGTAAAAATTTCATCGGCGTGGTGGTGTCCGTGCTCGTGGTGATGGCAGGAGCAGTTGGGATCGTCGCACTCGCCATCCTCATGGTGGTGCTCATGCTCGTGATGATGCCCGTGGCAGCAGCACTCGCCGTCCCCGTGGTGGTGCTCATGCTCGTGCTCGTGCTCGTGGCAGCAGCACTCGCCGTCCTCGTGGTGGTGGTGATGCTCGTGTTCATGATCGTGCTCGTGGCAGCAGCACTCGCCGTCCTCGTGGTGCTGATGCTCGTGCTCGTGCTCGTGGCAGCAGCATTCGCCCTCCTCGTGGTGGTGATGCTCGTGCTCGTGCTCGTGGCAGCAGCACTCGCCGTCCCCGTGGTGGTGCTCATGCTCGTGCTCGTGGCAGCAGCACTCCCCGTTCTCGTGATGGTGGTGCTCGTGATGATGCTGATGCTCGTGCGCCATCTCCTGCAGCTCGCGCTGGAGCGTATTTTCCTCCATCGCCTCGCGGATCTGCGCGCCATTGAGCCTGTCCCAGGGCGTAGTGATCAGCCGCGCGGCGGCGTTGAGCTCCTTCAGCAGCGCCGCAGCGGCGAGGGTCTTCGCGTCGTCGGCCGTGTCGGTGCGGCTCAGGACAATCAGATCGGCGTTTTCAACCTGATCGTTGAAAAATTCGCCGAAATTGCGCGCGTACATTTTGCATTTTCCCGCATCAACGACGGTAACTTTCGCGCCGATCTCCGCGCCGTCCACGCGCTCGACCGCGTGCGCTACGTCGGAAAGCTTTCCGACGCCGGAGGGCTCGATCAAAACACGATCCGGGGCATAGTCCGCGATCACCTGCGAGAGCGCCTTGGTAAAGTCGCCCACCAGCGTGCAGCAGATGCAGCCGGAGTTCATCTCTGTGATCTGTACCCCCGCATCCTGCAAAAAGGCGCCGTCCACGGCGATCTCGCCAAACTCGTTTTCGATCAGCACCAGCTTTTCGTCCGGATAGCCCTCGGCGATCAGCTTGCGAATCAAGGTCGTCTTACCGGCGCCCAAAAAGCCGGAAAAAATATCAATTTTTGTCAAAGCACGTTCCTCCTCAAATAGTCTTTCTAAAAAAAATTATACCACCTGTTTCGCGTTTTTACAAGAACGAGCTTTCTTCGGCGACACAAAAAACGGACGCTCCGAGGGGCGGTGTCCGTAAAACAGTAATATGCGAATTTCTTGGAACAGGCATGATTTCGGTCATGCCTGTTCCGCTTTTATCAGTTCATCCACGGGGATGTAGCCAACAAGGTCATATTCGATATGTACCTTCTGTTTGCG
>JAFWVV010000073.1 GCA_017518225.1 Oscillospiraceae bacterium
ACTTTGCCGTCCGGCTCGTCGCCGCGCTCGCGGATGATCTCAAAGGAATAGGCGAGGTTTTCCTGCGTGGAGGTGGCTCGCGGCTCCAGAAGGATGCGCTCGTCCGGAATGCCCTGGGCGACGAGCCAGTCGTGCATGGCCTGCGCCTCGGTGACGGTCTCGCCCGGGCCCATGCCGCCGGAGACAATGGCGACGGACGCGGGGTAGCGCTGCATGTAGTCGCGCGCGCCCTCCAGCCGCCGCACCAGCGTCAGCGAGGGCTGGTCGCCGTGGACTGCCGCGCCGAGCACGATCAGATAGTCCCGCTCCGGCTCCTTGTCGGTGCGGGCGTTTTTGATGATCGGCACCTCGACGATGCAGAAATAGACAAAGCCGATGCAGGTCAAGATCACAACCAGACGCCACCAGAAGGGCGGCAAAAAGCGGTGGGCGAGGATCAGCGCCGCCAGAAACAGCGCGAGATAGCCCCAGTAGGCATAGCCGCGCGCGGCAAAGCGCAGCGCCAGCCCCGCGCCCGCGAGCATGCCGACGATCGCCGGCCAGCTCTTGCGAAAATGCCAGAAGACCAGCGCCACGGACAGCATCCCCAGCGCGTAGGCCGGATAGTGGATCTGCGCGCCGTAGCGCAGCGTAAGCGCCAGCGCCATCAGCACGGCGGCGAGGATCAAAGAGAGATATTTTTTCATATGTTCAGTGCCTCCCATTGTTCGTACAGGGCGAGGAGCTGTTCGTCCAGCGTCTCGCGCTGTGCGGCAAGCTCCATCAGCTTTTGATAGTCGCTGGCGTTGGCGGACTCCTCGGCCTCCAGCGCCTTGAGCGCCTCCTCGGTGCGCGCGATCTCCCGCTCGAGCTTGGCGAGGGCTTTTCCGGCGTTCGGCGCTTTTTGCCGCTTGGCAGCGGGCGCCTTTTCCTGGGGCGGAAGCTTGGCCTTTTCCTGCTGCTGCAGGCTGCGCTGCCGCTCCCGCCAGGCCGAAAATTCGCGATAGTCGCCGCGGTAGTCGGTCAACGCGCCGTTTTCCAAAAGCCAGATGCGCGTGGCGAATTTTTCGATCAGCCAGCGGTCGTGCGAGACAAACAAAAGCGTCTGGCTGAAGTCTTCGAGCGCGTCCTCCATCCACTCGCGGCTGGCGATGTCCAGATGGTTGGTCGGTTCGTCGAGAATAAGGAAGTTGATGTCCCGCCCCATCAGCATACACAGGCGCAGGCGGCTTCGCTCGCCGCCGGAGAGCGCGCTGACGGGGGTGAACACGTCCTCGCCGCGAAAGCCGAAGGCGGCGAGACGGTCGCGCGCCTCCTGCGCCTCACAGCGACCCTCGTAGCGCATGATATCCAGCATCGTCGCGCTCTCATCGGAAAAGCGCACGGTCTGCGGCAGATAGGCCTTGCGGATCGAGGGGCCGAGGCGCAGATAGCCGCTGTCCGGCGTCTCCTCGCCGAGGATCAGCTTCAAAAGCGTGGACTTCCCGGTGCCGTTATCGCCAATGAGCGCGACACGCTCACCGCCGCGCAGCGTGAGGCAGAGCTTATCAAAGAGCCGCCGTTCGCCGTAGGCCTTGCTGATATCGTCGGCGATCAGCACCTCGTCGCCCTCGAACTCGCGCTGCTTGAACTTGGCGTTCATCTTGCGCTCGGTGCGGGGCTTATCGCTCTGCTGGAGCTTCTCGATGCGCTTTTCCATCGCAAAGGCGCGCTTATGGAGCTTGTCCGCACCCATAAAGGCCCACAGGTGCATCTGCGCGGCAGCGCGTGTGAGCTGTTCGATCTTGGCCTGATCCTTCTCGTATTGCTTGAGCTTTTCGTCAAAGCGGCGCTGTCGCTCCTCGACGTAAAAGCTGTAGTTGCCGCTGTAAAACTCGGCCTTGCCTTCGCTGATCTCGATGCAGCGCTGCACGACGCGATCTAAAAACCAGCGGTCGTGGCTGATAGCAAGCACCGTGCCCTTGAAGCGCAGCAGATAGTCCTCCAGCCACTCGGTGGCGCGCAGGTCAAGGTGGTTGGTCGGCTCGTCGAGCAGCAGGATGTCCGTGTCCTCAAAAATCAGACGGGCGAGGTTGACGCGGGTCTTTTCCCCGCCGGAGAGCGTTTCAAAATCCTGCGCGCGCATGGCGGCGGAGATGTCAAGGCCGTTTGCGACGCGGTTTCGCTCCAGCTCCATGTCGTAGCCGCCAAGCGCCTGAAAGGCTGCGCTCGCGCGGTCGTATTCCTGCAGCAGGGCGGGGGAGTTGTCCTGCTCCATCTGCGCGATCAGCGCGTCCATGCGCTCGGCCAGCTCATAGAGCCGCCGGTGCGCGTCGCGCAGCACGTCCTCCACCGTCCAGCCCGCCGGGTAGACCGGGATCTGCGAGATGAGGCCGAGGCGCTTGCCCGGCGCGATCATCACCTCGCCCTCGTCGTAGTCGTACTCGCCGGAGAGGATGCGGAAAAGCGTCGTCTTGCCGCAGCCGTTGGGGCCGAGGATGCCAACGCGCTCGCCGCTGTTGACGTGGAAGCTCAGACCGTCCAGCACGTTCTGACCGACCTCAAAGCTCTTGATTAAGTTGTTGACAGATATTTCAATCATAATCTAAAAAACCAAACGCTGAAAACTGAAAACTATCGAACTGCTGCCTGCAGCAGGGTGTTGGCGATGGGGCTGGCGACCGACAGACCGCCGCCGCCGCGCTCCACCAGCACGACAAAGGCGTAGGGGTGCGCCTCGTCCGCGAGAAAGCCGGTGAACCAGGCATGGCTCGTGCCGTCGCCCAGCTCCGCCGTGCCGGTTTTGGCGCACAGGCGCAGACCGGGAAAGCGCTCCTCTCCGTAGCCCGCGACGACATTGTAGTTCATCATTCCCGCGAGCTGTCGGGCGGTGTCCTCGGCGATCAGTCGCGTAAAGGGACCGCTTTCGCCGGCGATCAGATGCGGCTCGGCCAGTACGCCGTCGTTGGCGACGGCCGCCACAAAGCGCAGCATGGCGTAGGGGTTGACAAGGTCGGTGCTCTGTCCGATGCCGGACCAGCCCAGCTCCGGGTCGCCCACAAAGTCCAGAGGATAGCTGCCTGCCGCCGTCGGAATGCCGTCGAGCGTGTGCTTGTCCAAAAAACCGTAGGCGCGCAGATGCTCAACCATGTGCTCCTGCCCGGCCTTGATTGCGATTTGCGCGAAGGCGACGTTGCAGGAGTTGGCGAGCGCCTGCTCAAAGTTCTGGGTGTAGTGCGGCCCGACGCAGACGATGGGCACGCCCGCGATCTCATATTCGCCCTCGCAGTAGAAGCTGCGTCCGTCCATGTTCGGCACGGTTTCGATGGCGGTTGCCGCGGTGATAAGCTTGAAGATCGAGCCGGGCGTAAAGCTCGCGGCCAGCGCGCGGTTGATAAAGGCGCCCTCGGGCGGCTCGCTGTTGTCGAGCGGGTCGATCGACGGGCTGGAGACCATGCACAAGAGCTCGCCGCTGCGGTAGTTCATCAGCAAAATCGCGCCCTTTTGCCCGTCCAGCGCCTCGTAGGCCGTGCGGCAGAGCGAGGCGTCGATGTTCAGCTTCAGCTCCATGGCGCTGGAATGGGTGGTGCCGGTCAGAAGGCTGTAATTGTGCATGTCGTCCCAAAACCAGGTCAGCGCGCCGCTGCCGCTGCGCCCCCAGTAGTCCCCGGTCACATGGTAACAGGCGATGCGCGTGGCGGCGTCTGCGGCGTAGCGGTTGTCCACCGCGTCAAAGGAGGCCAGAAGCACGCCGTTGCGGTCGCTGAGTTCGCCCGTGGAGCCGGAGTTGGCGCGGGAGAAAGCGAGCGCCCAGTCGCGCCCCTCGTCGACGTAGCGGATGGTGTACAGCGCCAGTCCCGCAATGATAAGCGCTGCGATCAGCAGCAGCGTGACGGCGCGGTTGGTGATTTTTTTCATGCCTGTTCACCTCCGGCGTCTTCTTCGTCAAAGCGCAGCGGGCTGACGACGAAGCTCGCGCCGCGCCGGGTGTCCGAGCCCTTGAGAAAGGCCATCAGCATCCAACAGCTCAAAAGCGAGGAGCCGCCGCGTGAGACGAAGGGAAAGGTAACGCCCGTAAAGGGCAGCAGATCCATCGTGCCGAAAATGTTCAGGGCCGTCTGGGTCATCAGCATGGCCATTGCGCCGCAGGCGGCGATGGCGTAGTAGGACGAGCGCCCATAGCGGGCGGCGCGTACCGCAAAAAAGGCCAGAGCCAGCACGGCAAGCACCATGCACAGCGCAATGATCAGCCCCTGCTCCTCGCAAACGACGGCAAAAACCATATCGGTGTCCGCCGCAACGACGTTTTTCAGCCAGCCCGCGCCGGCGCCCTTGCCGAAAAGTCCGCCGGCTGCAGCGGCGGACATCGCCCGCGCCTGCTGGTAGCCCGCGCCGTAGATATCCTCCCAGACGTGTCCCCAGGAGGCGAAGCGCTGGGCAATATGCGGCCGCACGCTGACGGCCAGCACGCCCGCCATGCCCGCGCCAGTCAATGCCAGCAGCACCGTTGCGATGGAGCCGGAGCGCAGAAAACTCATCACGAGAAAACAGACGAAAAAGACCAGCGCCGTGCCGAAGTCCCCGATCAGCGCGAGCGCGATGACGCAGACGGCGGAAAAAATCATGAAGGAAAAGAGGTTCTGGCGGCGGTACAGCCGGTCGAGCGTGGAGGCGCCGACGTAGAGATACAGCACCTTGACGAATTCTGAGGGCTGGAAAGAGTAACCGCCGAAGCTCAGCCAGTTGCGCGCACCGAGAATTTCTTCGCTGAAAACGATGTTGACAGCCAAAAGCCCCAGCGCCGCCAGCGCCGCCAGTGTGCGAACGGCGGTGACCCGGCGAAGGGAGCGCAGCCACCAGCCGGTCAGCAAAAACAGCGCGACTCCGGCGATCGTCAGAAGCATCTGCTTGAACAGATCCTCCGGCACGGAGCTGGCCGCGACGGAAAGACCGAGCGAGCTCAAATAAAACGCGAGGGTTTCGATCTCAAAGCCCGAACGATCCAACAGGCGCATGGATGAGTAGCAAAACCATTCCAGCGCCAAAAGCGCGCCAAAGCACAGCGCGATCATCGGCAGATGTTCGCCGCCGACCAGCGCATGCTGCAAAAGCAGAAAAATCTGAAAGACACTCAGCTCCAAAAGCGTTCCGAAGGGGGAGACACGGTGTCCGGCGCTGGTGCGCTTTTCCGCCAACTGCCGCCCCTTGTCGGCGCTGAGATTTTGAAAGCGCAGGCGCGTGCCGCCGAGGTTGATCTGGTCGCCGTCCTCGATCACCGCGCCGCGCGGCCCGAGCTTTATGCCGTTGATCCAGACGCCGCCGCGGCTGAAAATATCATAAATTGCCCACTGCCCGCGCGCATTTCGCGTCAATACCGCGTGCACGCGGCTGACGCGCGCCCGGTCGACGCGGATATCCGCGCCGCGCGAGCGGCCGATCAGGTTTTCCCAGTGCGTAACGGGCAAAAGCTCCTGCCCAAGGCGCAGATACGCCCAGGTTTCCGCCTCATAGCGCTCGCTCAGAAGCGAGCGCAGACAGCGCGCGATGATCAACAGGGACAGGATGATCAACACGGACTTGGACAAAATCAGACTGTTGCTTATCAGCTCATCCACGCGGCGCTCACCTCCTTTGCCGTTTGGGATAGAAAGTCATAATAATCTATTATACCATTATCCGGCGCTTTTGACAACAAAAGCGCGGATCTTAACATCTTATTTCTGACGAAAAAACACGAGGAAAGGATGACTCCTTTTCTCGTGCTTTTAACAGGAAGCACAACGGGGCTTATTTTATTTTGATCCACTGCGCGGAGCAGCCATCGATTGTGCCGGTGATCCAGCCGCCGCCGGCCTCACGTGCGTCCGCTTCAAAGCGGCGCGCCTCGTCGCTGCGATTGAGCACCAAAAGCCAGGCGCCGTTTTGGGCGGGAGTGCCAAAGACGTCGCACGAATGGTTTACATAACGCAAAACCGACAGAACGTCTGCATGGCAGGCGTCAAAGCGCGCCGCGCCGGTTTGCAGGCAGTCGTTGGCCTTACGGCGAGCGGAAAGGTTTACATAATAATCAAACAGCTCCCGGTCGTCCTCCATAAAGGGCGCGCGGTTGAAGGGGTCGCCGGTGCCCCACATGCCCTGCTCGTCGCCGTAGTAGATGCTCGGTACGCCCGGAATGGCAAACTGCAGTGCGGCGCAGAGCTTTTCGCGCGCGACGGCACAGGCAAGATCCTCCTCGCGGAAGGGGTAATTCAGCTGTTCGGGGCGGCTGAGGTGCCGCAGGGTGATGGGCGCGGCCATCGCGGTGCGAATGCGGTCAACGTCGTGCGAGCCGAGCAAGTTCATCAGCGCATAGTACATGGGCTGTGGGTAACTCAGCTGCTGCTCGGTGAGAAAGTCGCGCAGAGCGTAGGCGTCAATGCGCTTGTGGATGAAGTCGAGCATCGCCTGACGGAATGGGTAGTTCATCACGCTGTCGAGCGCGTCACCCAGCGCGTAGCGCCGTCGTCCGGCACCGCCCTCTTTCAAAATCGCGTCCTCCCAGACTTCGCCGAGGATCGGCGCGTCCGGCTTTTCTTCCTTGGCGGCGCGGCGGATCAGAGCCAACACCTCGTCGGGCAGCTCGTCCGCGACGTCCAGCCGCCAGCCGGCCGCGCCGCGGCGCAGCCACTGGCGTACGACGCTGTCGTGCCCAGTCACGACGAAATCCTGCCAATCAGGGCGCGTTTCTTCCACCTCCGGCAGATCCTGAAAGCCCCACCAGCAGCGGTATTCATCCGGGAAGCGGCGAAAGTCGTACCAGCTGTAATAGGGGGAGCTTTCCCCCTGGCAGGCGCCGAGGGAGGGATAGTGCCCGTAGCGGTTGAAATAGACGCTGTCGGCGCCGGTATGGGAGAAGACGCCGTCGAGCATGATGCGTATGCCGTAGGATTCAGCCGTACGGCACAGGCGCTCAAAGTCCTCGTTGCTGCCGAGGATGGGATCGACCTTCAGATAGTCCGAGGTATCGTAACGGTGATTGGAGCGCGCCTCAAAGATGGGGTTTAGGTACAGGCAGCCCACGCCGAGCTTTTGCAGATAGGGGAGCTTTGCCTCGATGCCCTTGAGTGTGCCGCCGTAGAAGTCGTCGGGGCTGTAGTCGCGCTCAAAGGGGCGCGGCTGCCAGCGCACGGCCTCGCTGCGGTCGCGGTGCAGCTCCGGCGTCTGGCCGAGGGCGCGGTGATATTCTATGCCGCGCTGCGCGGTGTCATCGTCGGAAAAGGCGAAGCGGTCGGGGAAGGCCTGATACATGACGCTTTTGCGAAACCAGGCAGGCGTATCAAAGTCCCGCTGAAAGACCGTCAGACGAAAGGCACCGGACGGCGTTTCGCAAAGCCGTGCGCCGGTGCCGCGGCCTTCGGGGCAGAGCCAGCGTTCGCCCTGGGCGGTTTCCAGACGGAAAGCGTACCAGAGCGCGGCGGGCTCGTCCGGCGCGCTCGCATCATAGGAAAACCAGTCGCCCTCACGCCGCATCGCTTCCTCCCGGTGCATGCTGTCGCCGTAAAAAAGCACGGCAGCGCGGTCTACGCGCCCACTGAGCACGCGAAGACGCAGAGAGAGCGCCTCGCCGCATCGCACCGCGCCGAAAGGACGGCGATAGTCCGCCAGTCGCGCATCGTGCAGCACGGCAGGGATCTGCTGCTCATTATCGCGCAGCAGGCGCGCGAGAGCGGCCGTGCGCGGCTGTAAAGGCACGAGAGCCGCCAATTCCTCCTCGGTGACGGCATAGTCCGGGCAGCAGCGCCACGCGAGGGGCAGCGCATCTTCGAGCCGCATACCGCAGTCGTCCAGGCAAAGGCGTAACAGCTCTGCGGCGCATAGCGGATCTGCACCGCAGGGATAGCACTCGTACAGCGCGGAGAGGGGAAGACCCCGTTCCAGACAGTTTTGCGCGGAGAAATAAGCCTGTGCCGCTGCCTGAAAATAGCGCTGCAGGAAGGGCTCGTCCTGCTCACGCAGCAGGCGCTCGCACAGCGCCGTGTCGCCGCCGGCCGGCTGCCAGCGCCGGCCGGCAAAGGCGCAGTCCACCTTCGAGCGGCCGCTGTAGCTGACGAGCAGACGGTAGTCGTCTGACCAGTGCTCCTGATAAGTGCCTCCAAACCAGACACGGCTGCGCGCGCCGGCGGCGGCCCCTCCAAAGAAGGAGCCGCCGTCGCAGTTTGATTGCTTTTTGGTCATTACAGCATCCATAGGTACGTTCTCGCGTAGTCTTCCGCCGAGCGGGCAAAACCGAAGTCGGCGCTCATGGCGTGGTGGATCAGCCCGTGCATGATCTCGTCGCTGCCCCAGCACTCCAACGCGCGGAACATCGCCTCTTTCAGATCATAGGCGTCGTAGTTCGAGAAGCTAAAGCCCGTGCCCTCGCCGGTAAAACGGTTATAGGGCTGCACGGTGTCGCGCAGACCGCCGGTTTCGCGCACGATGGGGATGCTGCCGTAGCGCATGGCGATCATCTGGCTGAGACCGCAGGGCTCGAAACGCGAGGGCATCAGATAGAAGTCGCTGCCGGCATAAATGAGGTGCGCCAGCTCCTCGTTGTAGCCGATGTAGGAGCATACGCGGCCGCGCCAGCGCTGCTCGGCCTCGCGCATGAAGTCCTCAAAGCGTTTTTCGCCCGAGCCAAGCAGGACGAACTGCATGTTGGAGTTATAGAGCACCTCGTCGATGACGGAGACGACAAGATCAAAGCCCTTCTGCTCGGTCATGCGGGTGACCATCGCGAAGACGGGCGCCTCCGGGCGCTGCTCGAGGCCGAGGCTGTCCTGCAGCGCGGCCTTGCACTTGGCCTTGCCGCGCAGCAGCCCGCGGTTATAACGCGCAGGAAGCAAGGGGTCGCGGTGGGGGTTGAAAAGATCCTTGTCAATGCCGTTGATGATGCCGCCGAGCTCGGCGCTGCGGGCGTTCAAAATACCCTCCAGTCCCTCGCCGTAATAGGGCGTCTTGATCTCTTCGGCATAGCTGGGGCTGACGGTGTTGATGCGATCGGCAAAGACGCAGCCGGCCTTTAAAAAGTCCGCGCAGCCGTTGAGCTCCATAAACTCCGGGGTATAGTAGCGCTCGTCCACGCCCAGCAGATCCTGTACGTAGTCAAAGCCAAATTTGCCCTGGAAGGCGATGTTGTGGATGGTCAGCAGGTATTTGAGCCGATCCTGCATGCCGCCGACGTACTGGGTATGGGCAAGCATGGGCAGCATGGCGGCATGCCAGTCGTTGCAATGGACGATTTCCGGGTGGAAATCCAGCACAGGGATTGCGTCGAGTACGGCGCGGGAGAAATAGGCGTACTGTTCGCCCTCGGCCTTGTCGCCGCGGTAGATGCGATCGCCAAAATACTGCTCGTTATCGACGAGATAGAAGATTACTCCGTCTACGACCAGCTTTTCAATACCGACGTAAGCCTCGCGCCAGCCGAGGCGACTGTAGAAATAGCACATATGCTCCGTCTGTCCGGCGTAGCGATCCTTGATCACACGGTGATAGGGCGTGATGACGCGCGCGTCGATGCCAAACTCCCGATAGGCCTTGGGCAGCGTGCCGACGACGTCGGCCAGGCCTCCGGTCTTGGACAGAGGCATGCACTCGGCGGCGACGAGCAGCACCTGCGGCATGGCCTGACGGCCGCGCTGCCGGAGCAGATCCCGAAATTCCTTTTTCATGTTCAGTTCCTCCCTTTGGGATTTTTGGTAAAGCGATAGTAGACGGCGGACATGGGCGGAAGATCGATCGCCGCGGAATACGGCATGTTGAGGAAGGGCTCCTTGACGGCCTTTACCGTAGCCGCGCCGCGCTCGCCGCTGCCGCCGAAGCGCGTGTCGTTGCTGTTGAGAACTTCCGTCAAGGTGCCGTTTTCCGGCAAGGCGACGACAAAGCCGGGGATGGACACGGGGGTGAAGTTGCAGGCGCAGACGAGATAGCTGCGCTGCTGCGGCGCCATGCGCATGAAGGCCACGGCGCTGCGATCCCGGTCGTTGACGTTGAGCCAGACAAAGCCGTCCCAACTGTGGTCGATGCGGTACATCGCGGGGGTTTCGAGATAGACGCGGTTGAGCTCACGCACGTAATCGCGCATCGCCGCGTGCTTGGGGTAGTCCAGCAGCAGCCAGTCGAGCGGCTGACGCCAGTTCCACTCAATAAACTGGCCGAATTCCCCGCCCATGAAGCCGAGCTTCTTGCCCGGATGGGCGTACTGGAAGGCGTAGAGCGTGCGCAGGGAGTCGAACTTGCGGTCGTAGTCGCCGCTCATCTTGTCGAGCATGGAGCGCTTGCCGTGCACGACCTCGTCGTGGGAATAGGCGAGGATGTAGTTTTCCGAAAAAGCGTACATCATCGAGAAGGTCAGCTTGTCGTGGTGATAGCGCCGGTAGAGCGGGTCGAGCGCCATGTAGTCAAGCGTATCGTGCATGAAGCCCATGTCCCACTTGAAGCTGAAGCCCAGTCCGCCCACGTCGGGCGGGGCGCTGATGAGCGGATAGGCGGTGGATTCCTCGGCGATGGTAATGGCGCCGGGATAAGTCGTCAGAACGGTCGAGTTGAGCTTGCGCAGAAAATCGACGGCGCCGAGATTGATGTTGCCGCCCTCGCAGTTGGGCGTATAATCCCCGTCGCGGCGGCCATAATCCAGATACAGCATCGAACTGACCGCGTCCACGCGAATGCCGTCGATGTGGTATTCCTCGAAAAACAGGCAGGCGGAGGAAACGAGAAAACTCTGCACCTGGTCGGAGGCGTAGTCGAAGATCAGCGTGCCCCACTCGGGGTGGTGTGCCATGCGCGGCTCCTTGCATTCAAACTGTGCGCTGCCGTCGAACATGGCGAGTCCGTGCTCGTCTTTGGGAAAGTGCGCGGGTACCCAATCCATAATCACGCCGATGCCGCGCTCGTGCAGCTTGTTGACCAGATAGCGAAAATCGTCCGGATCGCCGTAGCGGGAGGTGGGGGCGTAATAGCCCGTCACCTGATAGCCCCAGGAGCCGTCGTAGGGATATTCCGTTACGGGCATCAGCTCGACGTGCGTGTAGTGCATGTCCTCGCAGTAGTCGGCCAGCTCGTCGGCAATCTCCCGGTACACCGGACGGTAGCCGGGCAGCGCGCGCCAGGAGCCGATGTGCAGCTCGTAGACGCTCATGGGCGCGGTCATGAAATCGCGCTGCGCGCGCTTTTGCATGTATGCGCCGTCCGTCCAGGAAAACTCGCTGTGATCGAAAACGATGGAGGCGGTCTCGCTGCCGTGCTGGCTGAAAGCGGCAAAGGGATCGGCCTTCAAGAGGCGGCGGCCGTCTGCGCCCTCAATGCAGAATTTATAGCGTGCGCCGTGCCATACGCCGGACACGAAGGCGATCCAGCAGCCGCCGGGTACGCGCTCCATGGGCGTATCGTCCCAGGCCCAGCCGTTAAAGTCGCCGGTGACGGTGACGCTGCGGGCATTGGGCGCCCAGACCAGAAAGCGGTGCAGCTGAAGCTCGGGGATATAGCGGCAGCCGAAGCTGAACCAGGCCTTGGAGGCCTTTCCGGTATTAAACAGATAAATATCGTCGTTGGGGACGTAGGCGAGCCATTCGTTTTTCATAAGGGATGCTCCTCTCTGTATCTCTGCTGTTATTATACCTCGTTGAACCATCAATGGAAAGAGGGAATTTTACTCTTATTTTGTCTCAGAAACGGGAGAAGAGCGCATAGTCGCTTTTTTGCGCTTGCTTTCCTGCATGGCTTTATATATAATGGGAAAATAAATGATAATCGTGCCGGGGCGATGCCCGCACAAGATATGAGGAAATCGCAATGAAAAAGACCATTTTGCCTTTGATTTTATTTTTGATGGTGCTCTCGCTTACGGGCTATATGCTCCAGGCGCGTATGAGTGCCCGCGCACCGGCTTTTGCTGTGCCGAGCATGCCGCCGGATCGCACGGCCAATACCCCTTCGCCAAGTCCGGAACCGACGCCGGAGCCGACACCGGAACCAACGCCGGAACCGACACCGGAACCAACGCCGGAACCGACGCCGGAGCCGACGCCGGAACCGACGCCGGAGCTGTTTACGATCTCCTATATCGGAGATTTGACGCTGACCAATCACCAGTACAGCTCGGAGTTTGAAAAACACATGGGGGAGGATTACAGCTATCCGCTCTCGCATGTCTATTCCTATTTTGCCGAGGACGAATATACCATCGGCAATCTCGAATGCACCTTCAGCGACCGCAGCCTCTATTCCTCAAAGACGTTCTACTTTCGCGCACCTACGGCTCATGCCCGCATCCTCACCGAGGGCGGCGTGGATTTTGTGACTACGGCTAACAACCACACCGACGATTTCGGTGATGACGGCATTGTCGATACCTGGGCGGCGCTCGAGGCGCTGGAGATTCCCTTCGGCAAAAACGACGAGGCGCAGATCGTTACCACGCCGCACGGTCTGAAGCTCGGCATTTACTGCTATTTCAGCGACGCTTACGGCGATTTTCGTCCAAACCTCGAAAAGGCGCTTGCCGCGATCGAGCAGCTGAAAAATGACGGCGCGGACTATATCATCTGCGCCTTTCACTGGGGCATCGAGCTGCACTACCGCCCGGAGCAGAGCCAGATCGACATCGCCCACGCCTGCATCGATGCTGGCGCGGACATGATTTACGGCTCTCACCCGCACACGCTGCAGCCGGTGGAGGAGTATAACGGCGGTCTGATCCTCTACAGCATGGGCAACTTCTGCTTCGGCGGACACACCGCGCCCTCCGACCCGGATTCCGCCATCGTGCAGGTAACGCTCAAGCGCGATCTGGACGGCGCCGTGACGCACGAGGGCTATACGCTCATTCCCTGCTGCGTTTCCAGCCGCCCGGTGCTGGAGAACTACCAGCGCGACAACTATAACGACTACCGCCCCACACCCTACGTGGAAGGAACGGAGGCTTACGAGCGCGCCATGAGCAAGATCGACGGCAGCTATACGGGCGCCAACGGCGAGGCCGATTACACGGCATGGCACGCCAGCCACGGCTGACAAATACAGAAAACCCGATCCGGCGTTTTGCTTCCATGGGCAAGCGCCGGATCTTCTTACAAAAACCGGGCGGAGCAGGAGCGGACGCGGCGTGTCCGGTGCGTAGAAAAGTGAAAACTCTCGCTCTGCGTCGTGGTAATGTTACAGCGGATGCGCTATGCTGCGCACAGAAGGAGGTCAAGCATGGATCAAAGCTACATCGGGCAGCGGCTGAAAACGCTGCGGAAAGAAAAAGGACTGACGCAGGAGCAGCTCGGCGAGCGCCTGGGCGTTTCAAGCCGCAGCGTTTCGCGCTGGGAAAACGGCGTGAACCTGCCGGACTTCGATCTGCTGCTCGAGCTGTGCAGGCTCTACGGCGTCAGCCTGGACGAATTATTGAAAGGAGAGAAGCGCACCGTGGAATTATTGAAAGGAGAGAAGCGCACCGTGAGCGAAGAGACAGAGCAGGCCCTGACGCTGGCGGCGGAATATACGAGCGAGCAACAACGGCGGCTCATCCGCAGGCTGCATATCCTCGCCTGGATCGGCGTCATCGGATGGATCGTTTTCCTGGCGGTGTATCTGCTGGGGCTGAATCAAATTGGCTGGGCGGAGAATCTGGCGTCCTTTGCCGCCGGTCTGGCCTTTTCCGAGGCGGTCATACTCTTGTTTTTTACCGGCGCACAGGGGCAAAGACTGTTTCATCGGAGGTATAACAGAAAGGAGAAGGACAGCAAATGAAAGGAGAAGGACAGCAAATGAACATTCTGATTATTATCGGCATGCTGCTGATGGTGGCGGAGATGGTGGTCGACCGCTTTTTTTGCGAGATCCCCGACAAGTTCGCGATCGTGATCTACGTGATCAGCGTGGCGCTGATCATCGGCGGCATGCTGCAGATGAAAGGCTGAAGCATCGGGACAAACCCTGCTGTCTGTATGCTCTTGGTGAAACGGCGGCAGGAGAAGCTCAACGCCGAGCCCGAGGACAGCCTGGATGAAGAAGATGAAATCTAAGGACAGAAAGAGGAAAAGACATGAAGCTTGAACTGAAAAGCATCGACAAATCCTTCGGTGAAAAAAAGGTGCTGTCCGAGGTCTCGCTGGAGACGGACAGCGGCAAGGCCTTTGGTCTGCTCGGGCGCAACGGCGCGGGCAAGACCACCACGATCCGCATTTTGATGAACGTCTTTCCCGCCGACGGCGGCGAGGTGCTGATCGACGGGAAGCCCATCGACTATCAGCAGACGAGCATCGGCTATCTGCCCGAGGAGCGCGGCCTGTATCCCAAAAAGCCCGTGTTGGAGCAGCTCGTCTATTTCGCGGCGCTGCACGGCATGGGCCGCCGTGAGGCGGTGCGCGAGATCGACCGCTGGCTGGAAAAGCTCGGCATGAGCGAATACCGCAATAAGCGGCTCGACACGCTCTCCAAGGGCAACCAGCAGAAGATCCAGCTCATCACGGCGCTGGTGCATGACCCGGATATCGTGATCCTCGACGAGCCCTTTTCCGGGCTCGACCCGGTGAACGCGCAGATGTTGAAGGATGTGGTGCGCGAGCAGATCGCGCGGGACAAGATCGTGCTGTTTTCCAGCCACCAGATGAACTATATCGAGGAATTCTGCAACCGCATCGCGATCTTGAACCAGGGGAAGATCGTGCTGCAGGGCGAGCTGCGCGAGATCAAGCACGACTACCCCCGCGACCGGCTGGTGCTGCGCAGCGAGCAGCCCGAGGCGCTGCGCGCGGCCTTCGGCGAGGCCTGTCAGACCATGGACGACGGCGCGCTGCTGCTGCGCCTGCGTGCGCCGGAGGAGAAGAAGGCCGTGATGCGGCGGCTGGCGGAGGACTTCGAGCTGGACGAGGTTCGGGTGTTCGAGCCCTCGCTCAACGATATCTTCGTCGAATACGCCGGCGACGCCGGAGAGGAGGAACAGGCATGAAACAGTTTTTCACCATTTTTCGTTTTGAACTGGGCAACTATCTGAAAAACAAGGTCTTTATCGGCATCACGCTTGCGGTCATGCTGATCCTTGCGGCGCTGTTGAGCTATCCGCGTCTCTCGGCGCTGCTGACGAGCGAGGGCGACGAGGCGGCGGACAAACAGGAACAGATGCTGCTGCTCGCCGGTGAGGAGGAACAGGCGCTGCTGCTGCCGGCCTTTGCGGCGGCCTTTCCCGGCTATGAGCTGTCAGCGGCGCAAAGCGAGGAGGAGATCCGCGAAAAGGTCGCCGGCGGCGAGGCGGACTGCGCCTTTTCCTTTGACGGGCTGCGTTCCTTTACGTACTACGTCGACAATCTGTCGATGACAGACGAGGTGGCGCCGACGGCCCAGGCGCTGCTGCGGCAGCTCTATCAGGCGCAGGTCATGTTGGAAAACGGCATGACGCCGGCGCAGGTGGACGAGGCGATGAACGCCGAGATCGACTTTCAGGTGGAGACTTTGGGCAAGAACCAAACCCTGTCGTTTTTGTATACCTATCTGATGGTCATGGTGCTCTATATGATGATCATGCTGTATGGCGTCATGGTGTGCAACAGCGTGGCTTCGGAAAAGAGCTCCCGCGCAATGGAGCTGCTGGTGACGAGCGCCAAGCCGACGGCGATGATGTTCGGCAAGGTCCTGGCGGCCTGCCTGGCCGGGCTGCTGCAATTCGGGCTGATGATCGGCACGGCGATCCTGGCCTTCCGGCTCAACCGAGACTATCTGGACGAGAGCGGTATTCTGGCGGCGATGTTCGATATCCCGACCGGCGTGCTGGTTCACATGCTGGTATTTATCGTGCTGGGCTTTCTGCTCTATGCCTTCCTCTATGGCGCGATCGGCTCGATGGCGATGCGGCGGGAGGACACCAACACCACGGTCATGCCGCTGATGTTTTTGCTGATGTTCTCGCTCTTTACGGTCATCTTCTCCATGACGAGCGGCAAGATGGACGGCCTGCTGATCAAGATTTGCTCTTTTGTGCCCTTCACCGCGCCAATGGCGATGTTCGCGCGCGCGGCGATGAGCACCGTGCCGGTGTGGGAGCTCGCGCTGTCTATCGCGCTGCTGCTGCTCGCCATGGTCGGCGCGGGGATCCTCGGCGCGAAGATCTACCGCGTGGGTGTGCTGCTCTATGGCACGCCGCCGAAGCTCTCCGCGATTCTCAAGGCACTGAAAAAAGCCTGAGAAAAGCAATGGTACAGCTTGACACCCGACGATCGCCTGTATACAGGCAGGTCGTCGGGTGTTCCATTTATAAGCCCACCATGCCGCCGAGAACCTTCCGCCAGATGCCGAAAAAGCCGAGGCGGGGGACGCTCTCTGCCGCCGTTACGGGCAGCTCGGCGACGGTCTCGCCGCCGAGCGTCACGCGCAGCGTACCGAGCTTGTCGCCGGCGCGCAGCGGTGCGCAGACGCTTTTCGGCAGGATCAGTTCATAATCCGGCGCAGCGCCGCTTTTCGGCACGAGCGCAGCGCGCTCGCCCTCGATTTGCAGCGGTACGGCGGGGCTTTGCCCCATGTCCACGGGCAGCTCCGGCAAGGGATCCGCCGGACGCAGGGGGCAGAGCTGGTAGCTGGCAAAGGCGTAGTTGAGCAGGGTCTTGGCGTCCTGGTTGCGTTTATCAATGCTCTCGCAGCGCAGTACCACCGCGATATACTCCACGCCGTCGCGCTCGGCGCTGGCGGAAAGGCAATAGAGCGCTGTGCTGGTGTAGCCGGTTTTGAGCCCGGTACAGCCGGGATACCAGTAGACGAGCTTGTTGGTGTTGTTGAGCTCAAAAGCGCCGTTGCGGATGCTGTCAAGCCAGATGGTGGTGTAATCGCGAATCCAGGCGTGCTGCAAAAGCTCGCGCGACATGAGAGCGATATCCTGTGCCGAGCTGTAGTGATCTCCGTCGTCAAACAGCCCGCTGCAGCTGGTGAAATGGGTATCCGTCAAGCCGAGCTCCTCCGCCCGTTGGTTCATCCTTGCGACAAAGGCCTCCTCGGTACCGGACAGATGCTCTGCCATGGCCACGGCGCAGTCGTTGGCGGAGACGACGGCGATGCACTTGATCATGTCGCTTACGCTCATCTGCTCGCCTACCTCAAGATAGACGCAGCTGCCGCCGAAGGAGGCCGCGCGTTCGCTGGCGGTGACGGTGTCGCTCAGCTTGAGCTTTCCGCTGTCTACGTCCTCTGCGATCAGCAGCAGGGTCATGACTTTGGTGACGCTGGCGGGAAAAAGTCGCTCGTGCGCATTTTTTTCATACAAAACCGTCCCCGTCTCCCGCTCCATCAGCAAGGCCGAGGGCGAGGCGAGCTTCAGATCTGCCGTGCCGGCGCTTTGGGCGTTGGATGCGGCGGGAATACGCTCTGTGGACAGCCGCGGTCCCGGGGTGAGGCTGCAAAGCAGCAGAATACAGGCGATAAACCGTCTCATAATGACCTCCCGACTTCCGAAGCGACGGCGTTTGCGAGTATAACAGCTCGCGTGCCGCGCCCGGGGATGCATTTGCTACAGCCTATGTCCAGCCAATCCGGTACATGCCTTGGTTGACACGATTATGCATATTTCGACGAAGTAAAATGGATAAGGTCACACCGCGATCAAAATGATTTTTGATAAACACAGGAGTTTTTAACATTTCCCACAGAGTTTTCCACAAGGCAAAACTGAATAAGGATTAAAAATGATTAACATAACCGAAGAAAACGGCAAAAATAATTTACAAATACAAGTTGACGCAGTACGGAAATAGATAGTACAATATCAACAAGAAAAGGGGGGCTGTCACTTGAGACATAAGTTCCGCTGGGACAAGAAGTATTTATACTGGGGCCTGACTGCCTTTTGCGTGATCGCGGCGTCGATCCTGTTTTATGTGCTGATTACCCGCTTTCCGAACGTAAGCGGCGCGATGAGCAAGCTCGGCAAAATCCTAAGCCCGTTTATCTGGGGTTTCATCATCGCCTATCTGCTGACTCCGTTGATGCGCCAGCTGGAAAAGCTGCTGCAGCCGCTGTGCGCCAAGCTTTTGAAAAAAAGCAAGGACAGGGGCCGGCGCATGGCCCGCCGCCTGAGCGTGTTTTTCTCAATCCTGCTGTTTTTGCTGCTGCTGGCGGCCTTGATCTATATGATCCTGCCCCAGTTGTACAGCAGCATCGTGACCATCGTTGACAACAGCCCGGTCTATATCGCGAGCCTGACCGAGTGGGTGGAAACGAGGCTGATCGATTTTCCGGAGATAGAAGAATACATCACGAATATACTCGGCAGCGCCAACGAGAATATCGTCAACTGGCTGCAGACCTCGGTGCTGCCGCGTCTGGGCGGCTTCCTCACCAGCCTGACGAGCGGGCTGTATTATGTGGTGCTCGGCGTATACAATCTGCTGATCGGAATCATCGTTTCCATCTATATCCTCGGCAATCTTGAGCGATTCAAGGCCGGCGCCAAGCGTTTTCTGTACAGCGTCTTTTCCCTTGAGCGTGCGGAAAAAATCCGAGAAGGACTGGCCTTTACGCACAAGACCTTTATGGGCTTTATCTCCGGCAAGCTGCTTGACTCGGCGATCATCGGCCTGATTTGCTATGTGTTTTGCGCTGCGCTCGATATGCCCTATACGCTGCTGGTGAGCATCATCATCGGTGTGACGAATATCATCCCGTTTTTCGGGCCGCTGATCGGCGCGGTGCCGAGCACCTTGATCATCCTCCTGGTGTCGCCCTTCAAGGGGCTGATCTTTGTGATCTTTATTATCGTGCTCCAGCAGGTGGACGGCAACATCATTGGGCCGAAAATCCTTGGCGAGAGTACCGGAATCAACGGCTTCTGGGTGATGTTTTCAATCATTCTGGGCGCGGGGCTCTTCGGCTTCTGGGGGATGCTGCTGGGTGTGCCGGTTTTCGTGGTGATCTACGATCTCATCAACAAGCGCGTGGAAAAGCGCCTGCAAAGCAGCGAGCTGCCGACCTCGATGGACGAATACGAGAACATCGAGAGGATCGATCCGGTGACGCACGAGATTTTTTACAGGCAAGCCGATCCGGAGCCGGAAGAAAAACCGGCGCAGAAGGCCGAAAAAGTATAAACAAGCAGAACGAGGAGAGCGACTGCTCTCCTCGTTTTGTCAGGGGATCGTATCAGGCCTTACCGGTGGCTCAAGCGCGCATGGGCTTCGATCAGGCCGCGGCAGAGCGCGTCGACGTCCTCCCGTGTGCTCATGCGGCTGAAGGATACGCGGATTGCCCCGTCGATCACCGCGGGGCGCAGACCCATGGCCTCCAGCACGTGGCTGCGCGCACCCTTCTTGCAGGCGGAGCTGCGGGAGATGTAAACCTCCTGTGCCTCGAGGTAGTTGATCAGTACCTCGCTGCGCCAGCCCGGCAGGGAGAGGCTGAGAATGTGTGGCGCGCCCCCGCCGATCAGCTGCAGTTCCTGGATCTCCGGGCGCAGCATTTCCATGGCGGACTGTCGCAGCGCCTTCATGTGTGCGCGGCTGTCGTCAAAGACTGCGTGACCCGCCTCGCAGGCAGCGCCAAAGGCGGCAATGGCCGGCAGAGCTTCCGTGCCTGCGCGGCGCTGCGCCTCCTGCGCGCCGCCGAGCAGCAGCGGCTTCAGACGCAGACCTTTGCGGACGTACAGCGCGCCGACGCCCTTGGGCGCGTGGATCTTGTGGCCGCTGATGCTGATGAGATCGGCGCCGAGCGTTTTGGCGGAGAAGGGAATCTTCAGAAAGCCCTGTACGGCGTCGGTGTGCAAGATCGCTTCGCTTTTCGCTTCGCGCAAAATACGGGAAATCGCGGAAATATCCGTCACTGCGCCCGTTTCGTTATTGACCAGCATCAAAGAAACGAGTATAGTATCCTCACGGAGCGCCTGCGCGACGGCTTCGGGAGAGATGGCGCCGGTTTCGTCCGGCTTCAGACGCACTATTTCATAGCCGCGAGATTCCAGATCGTCAAGGCATTTGCGTACGGCGTCGTGCTCAACGGCAGAGCTGATGATGTGGCGTCCCTTGCGGTGCATGGCTTCCGCACCGCCCAGCAGCGCCCAGTTGTCGCTCTCGGTGCCGGAGGCGGTGAAAACCAGCTCCGCGTCCGCGCAGCCCACGGCGGCGGCGACCTGGCTTCGCGCCTTGTCCAGAAGCTTTTTGGCCTCGCGCCCCTTGGCGTGAGTGGAACTGGGGTTGCCATAGCACTCCGTCATCGCCGCAAGCGCGGCTTCTGCCGCCTCCGGGCAGACCCGGGTGGTGGCGGCGTTGTCCAGATAATGTTCCATCGGATGAAATACCTCTTTGGGAGTTTAGGATTATGCGCTATATTATAGCCACTCTTGGCTGCAAGGTCAACCAGTATGAAACGCAGGGCATGGAGCGCCTGCTGCAAAGCCACGGCCACCGCGCCGCTCTCCCGTGCGAGCAGGCGGACGCGGTGATCGTTAACACCTGCGCCGTCACGGCAGAGAGCGGGCGAAAATCCCGCCAGACGATCCGCCGACTGCACGAGGAGCACCCGGATGCGGTGCTCGCCGTCTGCGGCTGCTACGCCCAGCTTGAGCCGGATGAGGCGGCGGAGATCGGCGCGGCGGTCATCTTTGGCGCGGCCGATCGCGCCAAAACCGTCGAGGCGGTAGAAAAAGCCGTGGCGGAGGGAGCGCAGCGGCGCGATATTGACAAGCCCTTTGAGCGCCGCGTATTTGAAGCCCTGCCTGCCGGAGCGGTGGACGGACGCACGCGCGCCATGCTCAAGGTGCAGGACGGCTGCGTCAATTTCTGCAGCTACTGCATCATCCCCTATACGCGCGGAAGGCTTCGCAGTCTGCCTTTGGATGAGGCGCGCGCCGAGACGGCGCGACTGGCTTCGGAGGGCTACCGGGAACTGGTGCTGACCGGCATCGAGATTGCCTCCTACGGGGTCGATCTGCCGGGAAGACCCGGCCTGGCGGACTTGATTGAGACCGTCGCGGAAGCCGCCGGCGAGATGCGTCTGCGTCTCGGCTCGCTGGAGCCGACGGTAATCACCGAGGATTTTTGCCGCCGCAGCGCAGCCACGGGAAAGGTCTGCCGGCATTTTCATCTCTCGCTGCAGTCCGGCTGTGACAAAACGCTCAAAGCGATGAACCGCAAGTACGACTGCGTACGCTTTTTGGAGGCGGCGGAGCTGCTGCGGCGCGATTTCCCCGGCTGCGCGCTGACGGCGGATCTGATTGTCGGCTTTCCGGGCGAGACGGAGAATGAGCACGCCGAGACGCTTGCGTTTCTCCGGCGCGTCGGCTTTGCGGACGTGCACGTTTTTCCGTATTCCCGCCGCCCGGGCACCCCGGCGGACACGATGCCGGGGCAGTGCAGCCGGGCGGTGAAGACCCGGCGCGCACAGGAAGCGCAGCAGACCGTTAAAGAGCTGCGGCGCGCGTTTTTGCAGGAAAGTGTCGGACTGACGCTGCCGGTGCTGTTTGAAACGGAGGAAAACGGTTTTTGGCGCGGCCATAGCGACACCTATGCGCTGGTGTGCGCGCAGGGCGATCATTTGCGCGGGCAGCTGCGGCAGCTGCGCGTAGAAGGCCTTGAGGGCGATTTGTTGAAAGGAAGTCTCGTATGAACGAAGAAAAAGACATTTTTGACCGTATCATGAGCGCGCGCCTCTTTCGCCCGCTCTGGCCCTTTTGGGAAAAGCACCGCGAGGTGCTGGTCTATCTCTTCATTGGCGGCATGACGACGCTGGTGAGCTGGATCGCAAAGTTTCTGTGGAACTTCGCGTTCTACGCTGCAACGGCGGAGCCGACGGCGCTGCAGAACACGATTCTTTCCGTGGTGGAGAATGCGGCGGGCATCGCCTTTGCCTATCCGACCAACAGAAAATGGGTCTTCCGCAGCAATAATCCCAACATTCTGGCGGAGGCCGGCAGCTTTGTGGGCTCCAGACTGATCACGATGCTGCTCGGCTGGCTGACCAATCTCCTGCTGGTGAATGTGCTGGGCGTGAGCCTTTACCTGTCTACGGTCATCGCGGCGGTGCTGGTCATCATCGGCAACTACGTCGTATCCAAGCTGCTGGTATTTCGCAAAAAGGGAGATTTCTGAGATGAAAAAAATTGGTTTTCTGGTGGCGGTAGAGATGGACGCGCTGCTGCGGCGCTACGGTACACCGCGTGAGACGAGAAGCGTTGGCGGCTTCGAGGTTCACTGTTACGCCGACGACCGACGCGAAATCTACGCGATCAGCGCCGGGGCGGGCGAGATCGCCGCGGCGGCGGCAACGGCGCTGCTGATCGGGGTCTTTCAGGTCGATCTGGTGCTCAACTACGGCGTGGTCGGCGGCCTGAGCGAGGAGATGAAGCTATCGCGCAGCTGCGTGGTCGAGCGCGTCGTCCACTATGATTTTGACACCGCGGCATGGAGCGGGCGCGTGGTCGGACAATATGACGAATATCCTACGCCCTATATCCCGGCAACGCCGGAACTGGTGAAGAAGGCGAGGGAGATCCGGCCGGAGCTGCGCGCCGTGACCTGCGCCTCGGCGGACAAGTTCGTAGCCTCGCCGGAGGCCAAGCGCGCCCTGCACGAGCGCTGGGGCGCGGACATCTGCGAGATGGAAGCGGCCGGGATCGTCCTGAGCTGCAACCGCGCCGGCGTGCCCTGTCTGCTGATCAAGACCGTCTCCGACAGCGTCACAGGCGGCGCGGAGGAATTTCACCGCGAGATAGATCGCAGCGCGGCGATCGCGCTGGAGACGGCGGACGCGATTTTGGAGGTGTTGTAAACCGTGACGGAAAAGCTGTATGAGCTGGACAGCCATCTGTTTCGTTTTTGCGCGCGCGTGCTCGGCTGTGAGCCGGCAGGGGAGGGCTTCGCGGTGGAGCTTGACCGCACGGCCTTTTTCCCGGAGGGCGGCGGACAGGCTGCCGATACAGGGCTGCTCGGTGCGGCACAGGTGCGCGACGTACAGGAACAGGACGGCAGGATATTGCATTATGTAAACCTAAAACTGGAGCCGGGCACGGAGCTGGAGGGCGTGATCGACGCCGAGCAGCGCCTGCGCCGGATGCAGAATCATTCCGGCGAGCACATTCTATCCGGCGTGACCCATCGCCTTTACGGCTATGACAACGTGGGCTTTCACATGGGCGACGAGGGCATGACGATTGACTTCAGCGGGGAGTTGGACGAGGAGCAGCTTGCGCGCATTGAGACGCGCGCCAACGAGATCGTCCGCGAGGATCTGCCGATCCGCGCCTGGGTACCGACGGCGGAGGAGCTTGCATTGCTCAACTATCGCAGCAAAAAAGAGCTGTCGGGCGCGGTGCGGCTGGTGGAGATCAAGGGCGTCGACCTCTGCGCCTGCTGCGCGCCGCACGTGTTGCGCACGGGCGAGGTGGGGATGATCAAGGTCCTCGCGGCGGAGCGTCACCGGGGCGGCATGCGCCTGACGGTGATCTGCGGCATGGACGCGCTGGAGGACTATCGCCGGCGGATGGAGAGCGCGAGCGCGGTTTCACGAGCCCTGAGCGTGCCGCGGGAAAAAATCGCCGAGGGCGTGGAGCGCGTACTGAACGAGCAGGCGCGGCAAAAGCTGCGCGCCGACGCGCTGGAGACGGCGCTGGCGCAGCGCACGGCCGAGCGCGTCGCAGAGACGGCGGGCAGCGTCTGTCTCTTTGAGCCGCTGCTGGGCGAAAACGCTCTGCGCGAGCTCGTTAACGCGCTGACGCCGAACTGCGGTCTGGCTGCGGCCTTCTCCGGCAGCGATGAGGAGGGTTACCGCTACGTCATCGGCAGCCGGACGCTGGATCTGCGCGCCATCAGCCGGGAACTCAACGCGCGCATCTCCGGGCGAGGCGGCGGGAGGCCGGAGATGATTCAAGGCAGCGCCGCGGCGTCGGAGGCGGAGATCCGCCGGGCCATTGCGGAGATAAAGCAAGACTGACAAGACTGAATAAAAACGCAAAAACGCACGGGAAGTTCCCGTGCATTTTTGCGCGCATCGAGCGAAAGTGCAGAATTTATACAAATCGGCAAAAAGTGTATAGCAAAAATGAACTTTTTCGCGTCTGCAGAGGCGGAAAGGGGTCTTGGCTTTATTGACAAAGAAAGGGTGTTTTGCTATACTGTTATTCGTATAGATGGCACAAAAAGAGGGGCTTTGTGCCGGTGTTTACGGAGTGAAAAACGATAGAGGGGGTTATCCGTTGAAAGATCTCAAGCATCTGATTTTCTTTGAGAATCTGCTTCAGGAGGCCAACAACGACCTGGTCAAGCAGGCCAAGGCGGAGGGCAAACGCGCCATCGGCTATACCTGCTATTTCATGCCTGAAGTGCTTCTCGACCTGCCCGGCTGCTTCTCCGTCCGTCTGAGAGCGCCGCGCTGCACGTCCCCGGATCTGGCAACCTATTACATGTCCGGCCGCGTCTGCCATTACGGCCGCAGCCTGATGGAACGCGCGCTGGAGGGCGGCTTCAATTTTCTGGACGCCCAGATGGCGACTGAGACCTGCACGGTCACCTGTCGCTTCCAGGAGCATCTGCAGCAGAAGAAGCTCGACTCGGTCGAGGATATGCGTATCATCGACAACGACGATTTCTTCTGCACCTTCACCGATGTTCCCTTCAAAAATAGCGAAAACAGCTATCAGCACTTTGAGGCGCAGCTGCGCGCGCATGTGCTTGAGCCGCTGCACGAGCACTTCGGCGTCGATATTTCCGACGAGACGCTGTGCAAGGCCATCGAAGACCACAACGAGGTTTGCCGGCTGATCAACGAGATCGGCGACTACCGCAAGCTCGACAATCCCACCATAACGGGCTATGAGTTCCACGTGATCCAGCTGGTCAGTCTGGTCTGCCCCAAGGAGCTGATCCTGCCCTATCTGCGCGAGACGGCCGAGGAGATGAAAACGCGCGAGCCGGATCAGAAAAAGAATTTCCGCTGCAAGGTTTTGCTGGCGGGCTCCGAGAACGACGATCCCGATTTCACCAAGCTGATCGAGGGCTGCGGCGCGCTGGTGGTCTGCGACCGCTACTGCTACGGCGCAGTCGAGAGCCGGACGCCCATCGTGCTGGAGGAGGGCAAGAGTCCGCTGCGCGTCATCGCCGAGCACTATCTCAAAACCTCCAACTGCCCGCGCTTTATGCCGCAGGACGAGATGCGCGCCCGAAAAAAACGCATTGCGGATCTCACGAAGGAGTACCACGCCGACGGCGTTATCATCGCGTCCAACAAGTTCTGCGAGTACTGGAGCTACGAGCGTACCATCGATACCTTCATCCTGAAGCGCGATTACGGTCTGCCCGTGTGTTCCATCGAAAAGGAGTACATCAACTCCGCCTCCGGCCAGCTGCGTACCCGCTTCCAGGCCTTCGTAGAAAGCATTGAAATCAAGCATATCCAGGAGGGCAAGTAAGATGGCGAATGAAGGAAAAGGCGTCAAAATCGACGTCGAAAAGATGCAGAAAAAGCTTGCCGAGATGAAAGCAAAGGGGCTCAAACAGAACCTGCGCGACTTCTGGTACGGCAAGCCCCACAGCGCCGAAGAGGGCGGACGCCGTCTCGGCGAGATCCTGGAGGACAAAACCCAGCTCTATACCCATCGTGAATGGCGCGGCGTCAAGGATACGCTGTACTACATGTATATGATCTGGGGCTACAACTACCTCCACATGGTCACCGATATCGTCAAGTACAGCAATAACCCCGTCGATTTTCTCAAGGGCACCTTCCGCTACCGCTGGATGGGTCAGACCTATCTGCCGGTGCTCCACTGGTTCGACCGCGGCCTGCAGGGCATGCGCGGCGAGGCGCTGCGCGCCTCCGCCTGGCACTACCGCGCGATGGTCAGCGCTTCGATCCAGCAGATGTGCAACTTCTTCAATGCGGACACCCGTCTGCACCACGGCAAGGAAAACGAGGCCTACAAGCACACCTTCCTCGCCAAGGAGACAACTTGGGGCGGCCTGTTCTATCCGTGGATGGACGAGGGCTATCGTTACGTGCCCATGGAGATGATTCCCTATTTCGTCACCTGCCACGTCAACTCTCACACCGTCCACAACTACATCGACGCGGCGCAGTCCATCGGACTGCCCGGCGACCCCTGCCCGATGTGTCAGGCGGAGGCCGGCCTCTACGTGCTGGACGACGTGCCGGATTCCTCGCCGCTGGCGATCACCTGCAATGAGGCCTGCGACGGTTCGGTCGGCACGGCGATTTTGCAGGACTGGTTTATCAACAAGCCTCTGTTTGCGCTGCCGATGCCCATGCAGTTTGACGACCCGCTGGTCAAGAAATACTGCATGAAGGAGATCGAGGAATGCTGGAAGTTCATCGAAGAGCAGACGGGCGTGCCCTTTGACTGGGAATCCATGCGCAAGCGTCTGGAAAAACAAAACAAGCTGCAGCGAGACGAGTGGGAGAAGTGGGAGGTCGCCGCGAAGACCGACTACTATCCGGTCAACGGCGTGGCGCAGGCCTTGTTCCGCATCTTCTCTTCCCAGTACGGCATTCAGGGAGACTTCTGGGATGAGGCGAGCGAGAAGGTCAAAAAGATCATGTATCGGTGCGTCGAGAAGAAAATCAATTCCTTCCCGCAGACACGCCACCGCGTGATCGCCTGGTCCTGCGCGCCGCTGTACTATTCCAACTGGTGTACCTGGGCTTACAACTGCTGGGGCTTGAACGTCATCATCAACATGGACTCGCTGATGTTCGACATGGAGATCCGCACCGACAGCTACGAGCATATGCTTGAGGACGTGGCGACCTACCACATGTTGGCGCCTATGCGCCGTATGGCGGTCGGAGGCATGCATCACATCTTTGAGCTGTGGGATTACAAGGAGAAATTTAACTGCGATATGGTCGCCATGTACGATCAGCTGCAGTGCAAGGGGATGCAGGGCGTGCACGGTCTGTTTGAGGACGAGTTCCGCCGCAGAAATATCAACGCGTTCTGGATGCCGCACGCGCTGCCCGACAGCCGCACGGTCTCGCGCGCGGAGATCCGCAGCCTGATCAACGACTACATGACCACCGTGATGCATGAGGAGCCGCTGGATCCGTCGCTGCTCGACTTTGACGATTCCATGACCTGGTAAGGGAGGAAAAGACCATGAAGAAACTGAGCAAAAAATTCTGGAAACTGATTTTCAAGCTGCTGCGCGTCTTTATTCTGGCGAACATCGTGCTCTTTATCGTCTTTTTCTTCGATCTGGACGGCAAACTGATGTTCTATGTGGTGGAGCCTTTCCTAAAAAAACGCTACGACAGTATGGAGCGCCGCGATGTTCTGCAGGAGGCCTACGACCTCGACAAATTCCCCAAGTATAAATACGACTGAGCGCCGGCAAACAAGGATAAGGAGAGAGTATCCACATGAAATATTTTGGCGGATGTGACGTAGGATCGACCTACACGAAGGCGGTCATCCTGGACGAGACGGGAAAGATGGTGGCGGACACCACGATCAAGAGCAAGATCAACTCGGAGCAGAGCGCGATCGCGGCGATGAACGAGGTGCTGGCGAAGGTCGGGCTGAAGAGCTCGAAGGAGCTGGCGTATCTGATCGGCACGGGCTACGGGCGCAACAAGGTTCCCTTTGCCGACGAGAACATCTCGGAGATCTCCTGCCACGCGATGGGCGTGCACGTGACCGACCCGAGCGTG